>WFQC01000148.1 GCA_015487235.1 Alteromonadaceae bacterium | reverse complement strand
GTTATTAAGAATGTTTTAAGGTAGCTTTAATACTCCCTGAAAACGAGGCGTATCATAATGATAGCTGTTTGAAATTGCAAGCCCGTTTTAACAAAAAATCACTATTTATGGTGATTAATTTATTAATTGGGTTAATTATATTCAAATTGTCTTAAATATGTTCGCTTAGCGTTATAAATTTAATTACACTAACGCTTTTGTTATTTAATCTAAATAGTAATTTTATGAGTGTAAATGAATTTATAATCGGTTTTTTAGGAGCAAGTGCTATAGAAATGCTCGCCTCTATTTCTGGCTTTATTTGTGTATTTTTATTAATTCGTCGCAATATTTGGAACTGGTTTTTTGGTTTACTGCAAGTTACCTTATTTGTATGGATTTTTTATCAATATAAGCTTTATTCTGATGCTCTATTACACGTAGTTTATATTGGATTACAATTTTATGGTTGGTGGAATTGGTATCACCATAAAAACCACCAAAATAGTGTAGTCATAGAATGGACGCCTTTGCCCTTCTTTAGCAAAATATTGCTCACTAGCTTCATCTCTACGCTTATTTTAGGTTATATAATGAATAACTATACCGATGCCTCATTTGCTTACGCTGACGCCTTCACAACCTGTACCAGCCTATTAGCGCAATGGTTATTAACACGACGTCATTTATTAAATTGGTTGTTATGGATTGTGGTTGATATTGTGGCAATCATTATTTACTTACAGAAAGGATTATTTCCAACCACTGTTTTATATGCAACTTTTCTTATAATGGCAATTATAGGACAATACTCGTGGTGGCGAGAGTATCAACAACAAAACTCAAAGGCATAAATAACCATGATAAAAAGCGGTAAATATCAACACTTCAAAGGTAATTATTATCAAGTACTTCATTGTGCTAGGCACAGTGAAACCCAAGAGTGGTTTGTGGTATATAAACCGCTATATCATACACCTAACAGTGATAAAGATAATATTTGGATCAGGCCTTTAGCCATGTTTGATGAAACCATAATGCGTGATGGTAAAACATACAAACGCTTTTGTTATGTTGATGATTAATCATCAACGAGCAAAATAACCTTACCAATATTGCCATTATCAACCAACATTTGTTGAGCTAATTCAGCCTGTTGCCATGAAAACACTTTGGCAATAACCGGTTTTATAATGCCCGCATTTAATGCTTCATAAAAGTCATCAACAAAGGCGTTAACTAATGCGGTTTTATATTGATCACTGCGATTACGTAAGGTAGAAGCATGTAGGGTTATTCTTTTTAATAATAGTTTGGCGATATCAATCGAAGTACAAAAACGCCCGCCAAGCATCGATAAAATAATAATTTTTGCATCTAGTGCTGCCACGTTAATGTTTTTCATTAAATAATCGCCGCCAACCACGTCAATAATAACATCAAAACCTTTATGCTTATTAGCCTTAGCCCAACAAACAAAGTTATCGTTGTGATAATTTAAAGCATGATCAGCCCCTAATGCTAAACAAGCCGTCGCTTTTTCTGTAGAGCCTACAGTTACGGTTACGTCACATTGTCGAGCTTTAGCTAACTGTATTGCGGCCGTACCAACACCACTTGCGCCAGCATGAATAAGTACCGATTGTTTTACCTTTAGCTTTGCCAAGGTGAAAAGGCTTTGATAAGCCGTTAAAAAAACTTCGGCTACAGCTGCGCCTTGCTGATATGAAAAGCTTTCAGGCAAAGCTATAAGGTGTTCGCTATTTACCGCAACATATTGTGCATAACCTCCACCAGCAACTAAGCCAAAAACTTTATCGCCTACTTGCCAATTTTTCACCTGTTCACCGCACGCAACAATATCTCCACACACTTCTAGCCCTAAAATTTCAGACTCTCCTGCAGGTGGTGGATATTTACCATCACGCTGTAAAATATCAGCACGATTAACACCAATGGCATTGACTTTAATTAAACATTGATCTGCCTTTATATCAGGCATGTTTGTTTCAGCAAAAATTAACTTTTGCTGCTCATTAACTGCTATATATTTCAATAATCAACCTATTCTGATAAGACAAAAACACGACAATAATAAACTAACCAATAGAAAAATGATTAAATTCTTGTAAGTGTACTTGTTTAGTTTGAATTTGCTCTACTTTTGCGTTTGGAGGTCCTTGCTTTAACCATTCGATCATTTTTTCAACATTTTCTGGTTCACCACAAACCATTAACTCAACATCGCCATCAGCTAAATTTCTGGCATAGCCACTGATCCCTAACTCTATTGCTTGTTGTTGCGCTGAAGCACGAAAAAAAACACCTTGCACGGTTCCACTGACATGAACTTGAAAACATACCTTCATGGCAACTCCTATTATCTAATGATTAACTGAGAAAAGATTCACACCACTCTGCATAACTAGTTGCTTGCTCTTATCTATCAAAATCAGCAATAGTCTGTGTTAATCAATCAAACAACTTATCTTCACTTATTTTTAGGACGATTTTTGATCACCTTTTTATACAGAATGGTATTACTAACAAAGTAAGTATAGGTGCATGTGAACAAATTTTATTAAAATTTAATTGAAAATTTGTATAAATATGTAGAAAGCCTTGTTATAACAACAAGGCTATTAATACTAACCAACAAAGAAAATTAATCTAATTCGCAGATAGTAACGCCAACAACAAATAAATCAGGGTTTTCTTCTACAACCCGCACTACTTTGCCACTAGCATCAAAGGGTTGTACATTATTATTAAGTGAATCTATTCTCATGCGTACTTTGGTACCCATTGCTAAAGGGCTATCCATTTCTATCGCCATTCCTGTTGCACTAAGATCTCGACATGTCGCTATAATTTGACTGTTTGCTTCATCATCAATTACCGTTACCACAACTTCACTATTGAGTAACATACGGTAAAAATTACGTTTATCATCATAGTTGAGCATCTGTTTTTCCTTAAAATTACTACCGAATAAAACTGCCTACCTCATTTATACTGTTTGCTTATGATGCTGTCAAATTTATACTCATAGTGCTTAACGCTAAGCTAACGCTTTTAACTTTTGCATAATGCGTTTAACTGAAATCGGGTAAGCCGTGCCTAAGTTTTGGGCAAAAAATGAAATGCGCAATTCTTCTATCATCCAACGAACTTCTAGCAACTCTTTTGGCAATGCGGCATATTTGCTTTGTTGTTTTTTTAGTAATTGTTGGTAATGGGTTTGTACTTTTTCAAGCTCGATCATTTTCAAGCGATCTTGGTTGGCATCAATATTAAGCTTTTCTAAACGACGTAAAATGCCTTTTAAGTAACGAATAATATCATCAAGGCGTTCAACACCACTTTCACTAATAAAACCTTTAAAAATAAGCTGTTCAAGCTGCTGTTTGATATCGCCATGAGCTTGAATTAAGTGTAAAGAAACGTTACCTTTAAGCTTTTTACTAATGTCATGGCGTAAGCTGAGTGCTTGTTCAAGTTTAATTGCACTGTCGAGTACACAATCAGCAATTTCAGCACGAATATGTTCTTTGACTTGCTCAAATTGTGTTTGATTTCGCGGTAACTCACCCTTAAATTGTGTTTTTGTAAACTGGGTTAATAAATAACGGCAAGCACCTTCAATACAATCATTTAACAAATCGTTAATTGAGCCAAAAGGGTTAAAGTACAAACCCAATTTGGCTTTATTTGGCATTTTCTCTTGTAGGTATTTAATTGGAGAGGGAATATTTAATAAAATAAGCCGACTTAACCCCGCTAACATGGCTTGCTCTGCAAATTCAGCTTGTTCAAACAACTCAATGGCGACACTACTTTTATGATCAACTAATGCCGGAAAGGCTTTAATGGTAATATTCGCGACTTTCTTTTCATAACTTGTTGGTAATTCGTTAAATGTCCATTGCGTAAGATTTTCTTGTTCAATGCCTTTATCCGCTACTTTTTGAATAGACTGTTTAACTTTACCCTGTAGCTCATTTTTAAGCTTTTCTAGATCGCGCCCTTGTTTAAGTAACTTTCCGCGCTCGTTAACCACTTTGAAATTCATGATTAAATGAGGAGGTAATTCAATATCTTGCCACGCATTTTCAGGTAAACGTACTCCAGTCATGCGTAATAGTTGCTTTGCTAGCGCTTGCGTTATGGGCATTTCAAATGGCGTCATACTAGCTAAACAAGCTTCGGCATAATTAGGTGCAGGCACAAAGTTTTTACGCAAACTTTTAGGTAAAGCTTTAATTAATGCCACTAAAAGTTCAAAGCGCATAGAGGGAATAAGCCAATCAAAACCTGTATTTTCAACTTGATTTAAAATTCCAATAGGAATGGTTACCGATACCCCGTCATCAATATCACCAGGGCTAAAGTGATAAGTTAACGGTAAGGTTAGCGCACCTTGTTGCCACGTATCAGGGTAATCGGTTTTGGAGAGTGTTTTTGCTTTATCACTTAACAAAAATGCTTTAGTAAAATGCAGTTGTTTATCATCCACTTTTTTAGTTTTTTGCCACCAAGCATTAAAACTGGCTAAACACACTACGCCTTCGGGTATTTTTTGTTGATAAAAATCAAAAAGCTGTTCTTCATCAATTAAAAAATCTTTACGCCTTGCTTTTTGCTCAAGCTTTTCAATATGACGAATTAAGTTTTTATTATGCTGAAAAAAAGCTTCATTTAACTCACAATCACCATTAACTAATGCTTCACGAATAAAAATTTCACGACACGTTTGGGGATCAATATGTTTAAAATGCACTTTGCGTTTGGCCACAATAATCATGCCGTATAATGACACTTGTTCATACGCCATTACCGCGCCTTGTTTTTTCTCCCAATGTGGCTCGCTATAATTATGTTTGGTTAAATGTAGAGCTAACGGCTCTATCCAGCTTTGTTCTATTTTCGCTGCCATACGAGCAAATAATCGGCTGGTTTCAACCAATTCGGTGGCCATCAGCCATTTAGGTGATTTTTTAGCTAAGCCAGAGCCGGGAAAAATATAAAAGCGACTACCACGAGCACCTTTGTATTCTCGGTTTTCATCTAACTGCCCTAAATGACTTAATAGCCCCGTTAAAATAGCTTGGTGAATGGCACTGTAATGCGCTTTCTTTGCTTTTTCATTGGCCTCTTCATTTAATGTAGGCAAGGCATTTAAAGGTAAATGTTGTTCTTTAAATGTTTGCTTTAATTGGCTATTAATATCTTGCCATTCTCGAATACGCACATAAGATAAAAACTCTTTTTTGCATAAACGTCTAAATTGATTATTGGTTAAATTTTGTTGTTGCTCGTTTATATAACGCCATAAATTTAACAAGCTAATAAAGTCTGAATCTTTATCTTTAAAACGATTATGCTTTTCATCTGCCGCTTGCTGTTTTTCCATCGGTCGCTCTCGCGGATCTTGAATACTTAAACCCGCAACAATGGCGATCACTTCAGTGCTACAATTAAATTCAATGGCTGATAGCAACATTTTGGCTAAACGAGGATCAATAGGAAATTTAGCTAACATACGCCCAGCTTTGGTAAGCTGCACTTTAGTCGCGGCTTTTTTTGGGGCTACTGATTGCGTTTTTATTGCCGCAAGTTCTTCTAATAAACGCATACCATCGCTAATATTACGATTATCAGGTGGCTGCACAAAAGGAAACTGACTCACTTCACCTAAATCTAATGCCAGCATTTGTAAAATAACAGTAGCGAGGTTTGTGCGTAATATTTCAGGATCAGTAAATTCTGGGCGATTATTAAAATCATCTTCACTGTATAAACGAATACAAACACCCGCAGAAACACGGCCACAACGCCCTGCTCTTTGGTTTGCACTAGCCTGCGATATTGGTTCAATTGGCAAACGCTGTACTTTGGTGCGATAACTGTAGCGAGAAATACGCGCAGTACCGGGGTCAATAACATATTTTATCCCCGGAACAGTTAATGAGGTTTCTGCAACGTTTGTGGCCAAAACAATATTACGACCGCTGTGCGGGGCAAAAATACGATTTTGTTCGGCAACCGTTAAGCGAGAAAATAACGGTAATATTTGCGTATGCTTTAGTTGCGCCTTTTCAAGTGCTTCAGCAGTATCACGAATTTCACGTTCGCCGTTTAAAAAAATCAAAATATCACCATAACTTATGGCTGATAGCTCATCAACAGCCGCTAAAATACCTGAAATAATATCTTGATCTTCTGCACTTTCATCCTCTTTTTCGCTCACCAGTGGACGATATAAAATATCCACCGGATAAGTACGCCCCGACACCTCAATGATTGGCGCAGGGTTACCTTGTTGGTCTGAAAAATGTTCAGCAAAGCGTTGCGGATCAATCGTTGCAGAGGTAATAATTACTTTAAGATCGGGGCGACGCGGTAATATTTTTTTTAAGTAACCTAAAATAAAGTCAATATTTAAACTACGCTCGTGCGCTTCATCAATAATAATGGTGTCGTATTGACGCAATAGGCGATCTTTTTGCATTTCAGCCAGTAAAATACCGTCAGTCATTAGCTTGATATAACTACGCTCTGAAACTTGATCAGTAAAACGCACTTTATAACCAACAACCTCGCCTACTTTACTATCAAGCTCTTCAGCTATACGACTAGCGACGGTACGAGCCGCAATACGACGCGGTTGTGTATGGCCAATTAAACCTTCAACACCACGTCCTAATTCAAGGCATATTTTAGGAATTTGTGTGGTTTTACCTGAACCTGTTTCACCCGCAATAACCACAACTTGATTATTTTTAATTGCGTCAGCAATTTTCTCAACATTTTGAGCAACCGGTAAATCGGGATAACTTATTTGAGGTAAGTTGGCTAGCTTTACTTGTTTAGCATCAATTGAATGCTGAATAGCTTGCGCAATTATTTCTATTGCTTGTTGTCTTTTATGTTCATCGGTTATTTTTTTTACGCCATGTAAGCGTTTTTTTAGTAAACCATGATCGCTATTTTTCGTTTGCTTTAATAAGGAAAAAAGTGAGTTAAGCGAAGGCACAGCTTCAGTATTACGGCTTTGCTTTAAAGAAGAGTCACTGGCTGACAAAATAGTTCCACGCGATTAATTAAACAACCGCGCGATTATAGCAAAATACTTTTATGCTCGTCATCTATACTCATATCTTATGCAAGAGTGAGAGACAATTTAGACAAGACTATTTAATGTTAATAATCAAATTTATGTTGATAATACAATGTTGCAGCTTGTTGCCATACTTCACCTACTTTACCATCGCCTACCGGTTTACCATCGAGTAATGTAATAGGGGCAATTTCTTTGCTTGAGCTTGAAATCCAAATTTCATCAGCATTTTTTGCTTCTGCTAAAGTGACAATACGTTCTTCAACAGCAATAGCGCTATGCTTACGTAAAATATCCAAAAAGAGTTTACGCGTAACACCCGCAAGAATTTGATTATCAAGCGGCGGAGTGATCACTACGCCCTTTTTAATAATATAAATATTAGAGGCGCTGGCTTCGGTAATTTCGTGTTTATTGTTATAAAGCAGTACTTCTTGGCAATGAGCATTTTGCCCTTCTTGAAAATGTAAAACATTGCCTAATAATGCCGTTGATTTTATATGACACCGCTGCCAACGTAAGTCTTCGATACTTTTTAAGGCATAACCTTGTCGAGTGTTACGGTCAGGTTTTTGCGGTTGAGGGATCGTCAGCGCCATTGCAAAAACCGTTGGCTGTGCTTTTTTAGGAAAACCATGAAAACGTGTTGTATCAGCACCGCGACTAACGTGTAGATAAAGCCCGAGAGCTTGATCTCCATTTTTTTCAGCTAATTGCTGACAAAGTTCTCGCCATTGCTGACGTTGCCAAGGCACATTAATTTCTATTGCCGCTAAACCACTTTGCATACGATCAATATGAGCATCAAAGCCAACCATTTTGCCAAAATAAGATGGGATCACTTCATAAATGCCATCACCAAATAAAAAACCACGGTCAAGCGGAGATATTTTAGCTTGCTCTACAGGCATAAATTCGCCATTTAAATAAACTGTATTCATTATTTTCCTATATTTTGCGCTTACCCACTCTCATCAATATAGAGAAATGGGTATCTTTATTTTTTACGATCAAATTTTTTCAGTTAATTGCCTTCGTTTTCATAACCAATTAATGCGCTTATTTTTTTAATTAACACCATCCCTTCACTTACGGGTAAACCGTCTTCTGTTAAGGTATTTTCTTGGGTTACACCATCAACACTACCTAAGTTTGATAAATATTTTAAAATGGTTTCAGGGCTTGTTTCATTTAATAAATCTTGCTTAGACCACAAACTTAAAAACGCTAAAATACCGTAAACGCCCCAATTAGAAATATCAGCTACAATTAGCTCATCACAACTGGTAATGGCAGGAATAATATCAAACTCGGTTAAACTTTCTTTTACTTTACCCATACCTATTTCATTCCCCCCATCACCAATAGCTATTGTTGGGCAGTCTGCTTGGGTCATAAAGTAATCAAAACAAGCGGCTTTGGTGCTAATGTCTTCACCGCGCATATTGTGATAACAACCATTGGCACAAAGACCAGGACGTTCAATTGAAATAACAACTTGCGGACGATAATAACTTAATGCTTGTTGGGTTTGTAGAGCAGCTTGAGCTAAATCACCTGAATTTAACGCAAATACTTGATAATCATCAGCCAGTAACTTTGCCATTTTTTCACAACAAACTAATACCGGATCAGCCCCTAATAATGATAACGCTTTATATAAAATTAATGCGCCTACTGGGCCATCAGTTTCAAAGGTGTCACTCACTGGAAATCCTGTGCCAATCAGTATAGTGCCTTTTATATTTTTGAGCATTTGCGCAGCTCGCAAACAATACCCCGCTGTTAACGCTGGCTGAATATTTTTCATGCCGCGTAAATTGCGAGCAACTAATAAATTTTCAATTATTTTGCTGAGTTCAAGATCTGAATGTGCCATGTTGTTCCCTAACAAGTATTAAGTTGAGTTCGTTCAAATAAACTAAAGGCAAGATGATTTATATTATGCGCGGCTTCCATTGAAATGGGTTCAAAACGTACTTTACCGCCTTGCCCAAGTTGAGCAAGTTTTGCCGTATCTAATGAAATCACACTACCTATTTTAGGATAACCGCCAATGGTTTGCCTGTCATTAAGTAATACAATAGGTTGACCATCTGCCGGTATTTGTACCGCACCATGGCAAATACCTTCAGATAAAATGCCATCAATATTGGCTTTAATCGCTTTACCCGCTAGTCGATAGCCCATGCGATCACATTGTTCACTTACCTTAAACTCACTACTATAAAATAATCGTTGCTGATAAGCAGAAAAGTGATGTTGCTGATAACTTGGGATCGTTCTTAATACCACTTCTTGTGCATAAACGGGCTGATGCTTTAAGGCTAACTTTAGGTGATATTTAGGTAATGTGGTAAGTGCGTGAATAGGTAAAAAATCACCTGCTGTTAATTTTTCACCTCGCAGCCCTCCTATGCCTTCGCGGCATACTGTTGCACTGCTATTAAAGCTAGGTTTAACAATAAAGCCATTAGAAACGGCTAAATAAGATCGTAGTCCTTGTTGGGCATAACCTATTTCAATCACATCACCACCAACAACAGTATGACTTTGCCATAAAGATTTTTTTTCACCATTAATCAGCAATGGCATATTAGCCCCCGTTAAGGCGATAGTTGCTTTACCTTGAGCTAACAGCGACATGCCGCCTACCGTTAACTCTATTGCGGTTGCTGACAGCTTATTTTGACATAAGCGATTTGCCCAATAAAAAGCCATTTTGTCTACAGCACCGCCTTGTGTTAAGCCAAGCTGTTGATAACCAAAGCGTCCTTGATCTTGAAGTAAGGCTAAAACACCTGCTTTTTGAATTAAAAAACCGCTCATAATTGCCCACCTAAACGCAAAAATTCTTGTTGGTTAATCGGGCAAAACTTAATTCTGTCACCAACACTGACTGGCATAATGGGGTCGTTTTCTACGTTAAACATATCTATTGGGCATAAACCAATAATATTCCAACCTCCAGGAGAAACACTAGGATAAACAGCGGTTTGTCTATCGGCTATTGCAATTGCGCCCTTAGGAACTTTCATTCGTGGTGTTTTTAAACGAGGCATGGCAATACGTTGGTCAACATAACCTAAATAGGCAAAACCTGGTGCAAAACCAATCGCATAAGCGTGATACTCAAGCGATTGATGAATGTCGATCACCTCAGCCGTACTTATTTGGGCTTTTTCAGCAATACGTTGTAAGTCTAAGCCCACCTTTTCATGATAATAAGCGGGCAGTTCAATCAGCTTACCCTCTAGTTTATCAACATGATTGAGACCGAGTAAGCTTACCCGTATGCGGTTACGTAACTGATGATGATCACATTTAAATAAATCAAAAATAATTAATAATGAGGCGTAAGAAGGTACAAGATCAATAAGCACATCATGACAATCTTTTTGCAGTAAAGTCACTGCTTTTTGAATTTTTGCTGCAATGTGTGGCGAGGCTTGCTCGGCAAAATAAATGATCAGTGCATCTTCACCTGCAATATGAATTTTCACTAAGGTTCCTTACTTATGTCATTCTGTTAACTAGTGAGTAAATGTTTGATCTCTTTAATTGCTGCAACAGCAGCCATATTGTCACCATGCACACAAAGGCTATCGGCAGCTAAGACAAGTGTTTTACCCGTTACGGTTGTTACTGTGCCTTGCGTTTTTAATTGCTGTACTTGTGCTAACATTTTTTCTTTACAATGAAGTGCGCCTTTGTGTTCACGCGATAACAAATAGCCTTCATCATCATAACAACGATCAGCAAACGCTTCAGCCCATAAGGTTAACCCTAATTTTTTCGCTTGTTGTTGATGCTGTTTAAACATTGGTGTTGCTTGTATCATTAGCACTAAAGGTTGATGATAACTCGCAACAGCTTGCATTATCGCCATAAGCACAGAGGGCTTTTTCATCATGTCATTGTACAAAGCACCGTGAGGTTTAATATAATGAATTTTCATTCCTTGAGTCGCCGCCATACCCGCTATAGCCGCTATTTGGTAGTGTAAAAAAGCCTTAATTTCATTCGCTGAACATTGCATTGAACGACGACCAAACCCTTGTAAATCAGGATAACTAGGATGAGCCCCTACCATAACTTGATGTTGTTTTGCCAATGCAAGGGTGTTTTGTATAACCAGCGGATCTCCGCCATGAAAGCCACAAGCAATGTTCGCTTGATCAATATGAGGCATAACGTCTTGATCTAACCCCATTTGCCATGCACCAAAACTTTCCCCTAAATCACAATTTAATCGCATGTTTACACTCATAGTAAGATCACTTAGCGCTATAATACCGCTAATTTACTGTTAGGAATATCAGTAATTAGCATTGCCCCCGGCGTATGGGTTATACATAACTCAGGTTTTGCTTGCGCTAACGCAACTTGTGGCGTTACGCCACAAGCCCAAAAAACAGGTAATTCATCATCTTTTATGGTGACGCTATCTCCAAAATCTGGCTGGTTAAGATCATCAATGCCAATTAAGCTAGGATCGCCTAAATGTACTGGCGCACCATGTACCTGCGGAAAACGACTACAAATTTGAATAGCCCGAATAGCCTCTTTTGCTAACAGTGGACGCATGCTAACCACCATATTTCCACTAAAGCGCCCTGCACTTTTACACGCAATATTTGTGCGATACATAGGCACATTTTTATTTTCACTAATATTACGAATTTCTAAGCCGTCGGCCAGTAGAGCCTCTTCAAAAGAAAAAGAGCAGCCTAAAATGAAAGTCACAAAATCATCTTGCCACAGTGTCGAAATATCGTTCATTTCAGCAACTAGCTGACCTTTTTTAAAAATACGATAACGAGGAACATCAGTACGTATGTCAATATCTTCACCTAATTCGGTTAAAAGATATTCTCCCGCATTATTCGACATGGCAATTAAAGGGCAAGGTTTAGGGTTTTTCTGGCAAAAGCGTAAAAAATCATCAGCCCAACTTTTAGGTAAAATAACCACATTACCTTGTACAAAACCTTGTGCATAACCTGAAGTATTTCCCGTAAAACTGCCTTGACGTACTAAAGCGCGAAATGCAGCTGGACTAAGGTTTTTCCGATCTTTTTTTTGTTCTTTTTTTTGCTCTAAGGGTTGATACATTTTTCAGCCTTAATAAATTAGCTAAGACCATTCCATACCAAGGAGTGGTCATTATGATGTTACGCGCTAAAAATATAAACAGCATTTACTGCTCTAATATTGCTTCATAAACTAATGAAATAATACTACCGTATTTTCCGGTTTCAAATTGTTTGCCTAAAAACTGATAATTTTTCTCGTCACCCTCTATTTCGCTATGGCGCGCATTAGTGAGTAAAACAATAATAAGATCATGCTCGGGGTCTATCACAGTTGCAGTACCTGTCCAACCAGTATGACCATATGCAGAGGCACTTGCGTAAGGGCCAAAATGCCACTTTCTTGCGCCATTATACGCGCGGCGCCACCCTAAGCCATAACTACCATCACCATCATCAGGTTTAATAAATTGATCAATAACTTTATTAGAAAAGAGCTGTTTATACCCATAACCACCACGATTTAAGAGCACTTGTGCCAGTACAGCAAGATCTTTAGTTGTTGAAAAAAGCCCAGCATGACCAGCAACACCCGCAAAAGAATGAAAGGCTTTTTCATCATGTACCTCACCTTGTAGAACATAATTACGAGCATTCTCAAAATGAACACGTCCTCCTCGTGTATTACCTGCAATTTCGGTGGCAACAATCTGGCTTTGGCTAATTCCCTTTGCAAGCGGGTTAAATACAGTATTTTTTAAGCCTAAAGCATGGTAAATATTATGCTCAACATAAATATCAAGAGGCAATTTACTTATACGCTCAACTAACATACCCAGTAACATATAGTCAGTATCACTGTACATTCGCTTACTATGGCGCCCAACCACAAAAGGTACTTTATTTAAGATAAGTTGTTTGGTTTTTTCACTATTTTGTGAGTAAAATGCTTCACCTAAACCATTATTACGATCAAAAAACCTGACCTGCGGTGCATAACCTGCATGATGAGTCAGCAAATCTTTAACAGTACGTGTTTCTCTGCCCGCACCACGGTATTCGGATAAGTAATAATAAATAGGCTTATTAACGTCTAACTTCCCTTGTGACACCAGTTGCATTAACGCGAAGTTTGTCGCAAACATTTTAGTATTTGAGGCAATATCGAATAAAAAATCTCGCTGCATTTTAATAGGTTGTTTTAGTAGGCTACCATCATCAGCATATTTTCTAGCATAGCCATAAGCTGTATTTTTAATAATTCGTCCCTGTTGAGCAACCAGTAAAACAGCTCCCGGAAAGCCATTTTCTACCTCTTGCTCAATAAGCTTATCTACTGATTCAAATTTTTTCTTATAAAGCTTGTTATCACTATTATCAATAAGTTGCGGATAGTCTATACGAATATTAAGTTGACTGTTTTCAGGTACAATATGTTGAACACGCAAGGTATTATCGCCATTTTTAGTACGCCTTTTTAAACTATAATGATAGTTTTTATAGGGAATAAGTGGTGACGCAATATTAAGTTTTTGACCATTTACAAATATATCAGCTGATTCAGCACCTTTACTTTCAATAACAATGTTTCCTCTACCTTGATAGCTTTTAAATATAAGACGATTATTAACCCACTCTCGATCACTAGGGTTTGGCTCAGGAAAGCATTGATCTATTTGACCACGCTTAGGTTGATAGGGCTTTTTTACCCCTAAAGTGAGTTCATTATTATAGCGTTGCAATAACAGTTCGGCTTTATTAGGAAAATATTTGTCTAATAATGCAAAAATAACGGCTGCTGTTTTTTCATCCGCTATGCCATTGTTTTGCCACGGCATAAAATGTAGTTGAAAAGCGTTAATTACCGCTAAAGTTTCGTTATTTAATTCTCCCGTTTCTTGTATTGCATAACCATAAGTTGCTAAAGCCTTTTGTAATAAAGCAATACTGGGTGGTTGTTTAGTTAAAAATAATTGCCAATATTTTTCAACTGTTGCCTTATCGTACCAAGCACCAATGCCATTTTTATAAAGCTCAAACCAAGGAAAACGTGGGCCGGGATCTTTTTTACGCAAAGGAGCAATATCAGCATGACCAATCACCTGTGTGGGGCCAATATCAGGATTACGTTTAAGAATGTCTTGACTTAATTGGATTAACAAAGCGATTTGTTGAGGATCATAATCAGGATAAAAGCAAAATTCATCAGTAATATGCGCTTTATTAGGTGTTTGATTGACGTGGTTATCGCTTGGCTTCTTACACACTGGCACGTTAACCAATTCAATGCCTATTGATTGGTCATTTATATCATAGCGGCCTTGCCAATAACTTCCGCCGGCATGCCATGCTCGTTTAGTTTCATCAACCAGTTGTATAACTTTTAATTCATCAAAATAGCTACTATCACCCTTTTCAGGGATCAAATAATGTGCGCTTACTCCACCACCTGCATTCACTAATTTATCAACTGAATGTTGGTAATTACCCGCGGTATAATGCATTACCAAAAATTTAATGCGCTCACTGCTGTTTTTTGAAGGTAAATAATCAAGGTAAAAATTACTGCAACTCATTAATAAAAAAGTGACAAAAACAAATAAAATTAATCGATTAGTTTTCATAGTACCTTCTATTAATTATTTGAATTTATTTCAAATAATTTACTATTTTCCATAATTATGCTGTCTAGCGCTTAATTTATATAAAACCGTTATAGCGATAAAACTAAAAAACTCTCTAGATGTTAACCTAGAGAGTTTTTTTATGCACTTTTTAGTTAAAAAGCAATTTTTGCTGATAATTGTAAGCGTCGTGGGCTAAATAAACGACGTGGTTTACCAAAAGTATCACTATCAACATAAGGATCATAGCTATAGCCTGTTTGGTTATCGAATAAGTTAAATATATCGGCTCGAAACCTTAAGGTGTAATTATCTGATAAATTAAAGTCTTGCGTATAATTTAAATCAACCTGCCAATGACTAGGGCTACGGCGGCTGCCTGCTGGTTCAGCATAACGAATAGTATCACTAGAATAACCATAAACACTGCCGTCCCATTTTTCCCAAACATCACCCGATTGATAAACAAAATAGGCACCTACGTTAGCTTCCCAATCCGTTGTATAATAGCCATAAGCTTTAAATACGTGTGGTTTATTGCCGAGTAATTTACCCTCTTTACCATCCCATAACTGACGACCTCGACCATCAGCTAATAATGAAGAACCAATAAAGCGATTAGCATCAACGGTACCACTGACATTATCTTGGTCAAAATTACCAAAATAATTACTCCACACATAAGAAGCATTTAAGTAGTAGCGGTCAGTTTGATAGGTTGCTTCAACATTAAGTTCGTAATATTTGGTATAAGCACCATCAAGTTCAGCAATAACATAAGATGAACCGCCTACTTCTGCTCTGTAGCTGTCTAATTCAGGAATATATAAGCCTTTTTCAGCAATATCATCAGGCACACCACCAAAAGGTGATTGGTATTTACCATACAGGCGAGAACCATTCCATGTATCTTCCCAAAAATGTTGCCCTTCACGATAACGAGCATGCGCTCTGATATAAAGCTCATTAGAGACAGATTTCGTTGTACCTAGGGTGATTTCGTCAATACGGCGAGGCTTTATACCCTCTTGGAAAAATTTACCTGATGAACCACGAGCTTCGGTATTACCAATATAATTACCATTTTGGTCAAAATAAACATTAATAGTACGGCGGGTATTACGTGCCCATGAAGCCGCTCTTGCTAATGAAGTTGCCTCAGGATTATAAGAGGCATAATTAGCAAAAATAGTTGACCCTTCTTCATATTCCCATAATACGCCAAGACGAGGTTGGATAAGATCGCTCCAGTTGGTTGTATGCATTTTGTATTTATTACCCGGCGCTAATTCAAAGCCAGATACATTATTGGGGTTTTCTTTCAACCCTTGCCCGTACAGCACATCTTTTGAAACCAGCACACCAATATTGAATGTAAAGTCTTGCCATTCAATGGTATCATTTATCTCAAAATTATAGCTTTCAGTGGTTGAAACAATAGGTGATACTGTATTGCCTGACTCATTTAACAAACTCATTTGCTGTGTTGAGGTAGCATAATAAACAGGCACACCGCCATTATCAAAATCTTCTATGGTTGCACCTCCCACAAAACCAATACTACCCCAACCATTTGATAAACGTGTTAATTCTTCTGTTCCTTCAGACCATTTGTAACCAATATGAATATAATGAACCGTTTCTCCAAGCTCCATCTCGTGGTTTAATGACATTTCAAAACTGTCACGATAAAAGTTTTGCACATCAAGTTGAGCATGACCACCAATAGCACCACCTCCTTGACGAACACCATTTTCATCAATATAACCATATTGCTCAATAAGCAGCTGTGCAGCACCATTGTCAACACTTGGATCATCACTGATTGTTGGTACTCTAAATAAACCTAATTGGTCGAGATTTGCTAAATCTAACGATGCGCCAATAGCGGGCACAACATTAGGAAATAAAGTATCAGGGCCAGCTGTTGTTTCCAAAGAAAACTCACTGTATTGAAATTCAAAGGTGGTGTAATCATTGATAATATAGGAGCCATCAAAAATATAAATATCTTGATTAGCAATTGAACCTTGCGAAGTACTATCAGCATCTAAAGCGCCAATAGACAAGCCATTACCTTCTTTATCTGAGGTACGAATACTTAAATTTAATAACAA
Source organism: Alteromonadaceae bacterium (assembly GCA_015487235.1). Taxonomy (GTDB): domain Bacteria; phylum Pseudomonadota; class Gammaproteobacteria; order Enterobacterales; family Alteromonadaceae. The sequence goes on along the minus strand of WFQC01000148.1, from coordinate 12,046 downwards.
GGCATCTGTTGGTGCATAGGTCAATTTACCATAGTATTCTTCACGTACACTTTTATAATCTTTCACCTCACCATAAGCGGTTTCTTTATTGACCCGTTTTTCTTCAGGGCGATAAAAAGAAGCATAAAAAAACAGCTCGTCTTTAATGATCGGGCCACTAATATTGGCTGTGATCCATGACTTATCAAGATCATATTTGGTATTATCAGCATCATCTTTGTCTGCTACAAAATTTTTGTCTTGTAATTTTACCTCAACACTGCCGTGAAACTCATTTGTGCCAGATTTAGAAATAGTATTAATAGCAAAACCACCTGAGCGATTAAACCCTATTGCTTTAGCTCCACCTCTATCCATTGAAATACTTTGTATATCATGGGTTGAAGGTTCTGAAGCTAAAGTACCAAACATTGGCAGAGAAACATCAACGCCATCAAAACCATATTTATTATCTCGACCAGAACCACCACCTGATGGGCCTAATACACTGTATTCTGAAAATTGAACACCAGGAATTAACTTCATTAAATCACGATAATCTTGCCCTATGGGTAAAGAGTCGACTACTTTAGCCCCAACTGAGCTGGTTAAAGCTGAGTCACCCTCTGGAATGATAACCCCTGAGCCGGTGATCGTTATCACCTCTACATCACTCACATCAACTTCAGGAGTCATTGCAATATTTAATTTAGAGGTTTGATCAAGCAATACTTCAACCGTTTTTTTATGCACTGAACCATCTTTAGCGGTAAAAGTGAGTTGATAAGTACCCGGAATAAGCAACGGTAAATTATAACTTCCGTCAGCCTTCGTTACAGCAGTTCTTGGCTTAGGCATTACATCACTCGTTGCCGTAACTAACACTCCCGCGAGGGACTCTCCCGTTTGCTGCGAGGTTATTTTACCCTTTATAGAGCCCCCTTGTTGTGCATAGGCGGCTCCAATACCTGTTATTGTTAAACCAACACTGACCGCAACAGCTAATAATGAGCGCTTGAAGTTATTTTTGTGTTTCATGTTTTTCCCCAGAACTTAACAAAGTCTACTGATTGTTAGTTTTAAACCTTACTTTAGCTAAAATATTTTTAGCTAAACGAGTAATCAACAGACTCTGCTTATGATTTAATTTTTATAAAACCTGTTTTGTCAGTTATAAAGTAACAGCTTTACTTTTTATGTAAATAATAAATTATTCTAATCTTAATCAAAACTTATGATTATTTAATATAAAAACTCATTTTTTAATTTGAATTAAGGAACAAACTATCGACAACAATATAAAAAAGTTAGTTTTATCAATAAATTGAAGCGGGTTACTTTATTTGGACGATCTGTGTTTTAGCCGCTATTCTAATTATTTTAAAGACCATAACTTAAAGTTATGACTTAATAATAACTTTATAAAAATAGTAAACAAAAACAGTGAATAAAATTTACAACTTAAAACAAAAATATTAAATTTTTTATTCTTAACAACCAGAAGAATTGAATAATGAATAAAGTCACGATATGGTTGTTTTATAATAAAATGGAAATAGAGATAACTTAAATGACCTTATCACGCCGCACTTTATTGAAAGCCTCAATAACCTCCATGATTTTAACGGCGTTTTCAACAAGCGCTGTGCAAGCTAAAACACTACCCCATTCACAAGCAACTAAGCGCTTAAAAGCCAAACGATTGCAAGCAGGTAATACTATTGGTTTGATCTCTCCCGCAAGTAATGTATGGGAAAACGAAGAAATTAGCTTCGCGATAGATGTACTGAAATCTTTTGGCTTTAAAGTAAAAAAAGGCAAGTATTTATATCAACGCTATGGTTATTTAGCCGGTAATGAAAAAGAAAGAGCATGGGACGTTAACAATATGTTTGCTGATCCCAACGTTGATGCTATTTTTTGTTTACGCGGCGGTTATGGCTCTCCACAAGTATTGCCTTATCTTGACTATGAGCTAATTAAGCGTCACCCCAAGGCTTTAATCGGCTACAGTGACATCACCGCATTATTAAATGCGATTACCGCAAAAACAGGTTTAATAACTTTTCATGGCCCTATTGCTAAACAAAACTTTACCGATTACACCTTAGCCAACTTTAAAAAAGTTCTTTTTAACCCTAAAGCGCCTATTTCATTAGCTTCACCACCAGCATTTGAACCAAAAGAAGGACAAGCCGAGCAAGACAATCGCCTTAGTGTTATTCATCAAGGCAGCGCCCAAGGAGAGCTTATTGGCGGTAATTTATCGTTAATGGTGAAACTCATAGGTACACCTTACGAACCCGATTATCGTAATAAAATATTATTTTTAGAAGATATTGAAGAAGCGCCTTATCGTATAGATGGTATGTTAACGCATTTATCACTTGCAGGCCGACTACAGCAAGTGGCAGGGATTATTTTTGGTAAATGTACTGATTGCGAGGCAGAATCTGCGCCATCATTAAGTATTGAGCAAGTATTATTTGATCGTTTCGCGCAGTTAAATATTCCTATTATTCGTGGTTTAATGATCGGCCACATTGATGATTTAGCCACTATTCCTATTGGTGCAAAGGCAAAATTAACCACCACGCCACCGGCATTAACTTTACAAGAAACAGCGGTAATTTAAGGGCTATAAATGATGCTTATGTTTTATAAAACCTTGCTTTTGTCTTTATTTTTTACACTCGCTACACAGGTGATCATTAGTTCTGAAGCTAAAGCAAAGACACCGACGAGGGCTTTACCAACAAACCTTGATTCTGTAATTACAACCGCTCTAAACACCTTTAACACACCCGGCATGGCGGTAGGTATCGTTTATCAAGGTAACGTTATTCACTTACAAGGTTATGGCATACGAGACATTAACACTCAACAGCTTGTTGATGAACATACCTTATTTCGTTTAGCTTCAACCAGTAAAGCCTTTACGGCAATGAGTCTTGCTCTTTTAGTGGATGAAGGCAAACTGAATTGGCAAGACAAAGTTGTAGATCACTTACCTGAATTTAAAATGAAAGATCATTGGGTTACCGGTGAATTTACCATTAAAGATTTACTAACCCACAAAAGTGGTTTAGTCAGTGGTGCTGGAGATAGCATGTTATGGCCTGAACCTTCGGGATTTACTCGACAAGAGATTATCCATAATCTTCGCTATTTAACCCCAGAATATAGTTTTCGTAGCCATTATGCTTACAGTAATATTATGTATATTGTTGCTGGCGAACTCGTAGCTAAAATAAGTGGAATGCCTTGGTCAGACTTTGTTGAACAACATATTTTTACCCCCCTAAATATGTCTTGCTATGCAGGCAAAATGCCCTTAAAAGCACTTTCAAATATTGCCAGCGCACATGGTGACGATAATGGCAGACTATTTACTATTCCTCGAAATGGTATTAAAGGTACAGAAACTGTTTCGGCTGCTGCCGGTGGTATTGTTTGCAACGCAAAAAGTATGACAAATTGGCTGAATTTTTTACTGCAACAAGCCACTGTTGTTGAAAATAAAAATATTACTAATACCGCTAAAACGAGTGTAAACCCTTCGCTAATAACGGCTCAACAATTTAAACAGCTTTGGCACTCAGAAACACTTTTGCCCATTTCTGAGCACGCGCAAGAATATGATCATACTTTTTTTAAAACTTATGCTTTAGGTTGGCGAAAAGCAAATTTTTTAGGTTATCAACTTATTTCACATACTGGTACCTTATCAGGTTATCAAGCTTATGTTGCCTTAATACCAAGCCTTGAGCTTGGTGTTGTGCTATTAAACAATGGTTCAAATTCAGGTGCGCGCGCCGCCGTAATGCAAACGATATTACGTGCTTTTATAAAAAATGAAGACACCACAGATTGGGTACAACACTATCAAGAGTATCGTCAACAACAACGAGAAAAATACTTAGCTAAACATAAAAAACCTATTGGTTCGAATAAAGTACTGTTTGCTGATCAGGCTTATGCAGGAATTTATCAAGATCAGTGGTTCGGCCAAGTCAATATTATAGAAAATGCACAGTGTTTGCGTTTTAACTCAATTAAAATGCCACAATTAGCGGGTTGTTTAGCCCCTTTTAATGAGCATACCTTTATTGTGCGTTGGGACAATAAGAATGCCGCTAATGATGCTTTACTTTATTTTAAAACCGATATAACAGGTAAAGTGAGTCAATTTACCATGACGCCTTATACTGATAATGTCAGTGTAAGTCACGAGTACAGAGATATGGTATTTTTGCGCCAAGCGGAAGAAAAACCCAAAGACTGACCACAAAAATTTTTGCTAGTGTGTACGAAGCTGTTTTGTTATTGGCTTACTTGATCAAGCAAGTATAAAAAAGACTGGTAACTCATTTGACTGTGCTCACTCAACCCTATTTCACAGCTGCGACTATTGCTTATACCACGAGAACACATTGCTGGTATTTGCTTTTTTAATGGAGCCAAAGCACTTTTATTTAACGCAGGCATATAAAAGCCCTTATCGCCAGCAAAGCCACAACAAGTAATGTCTTCAGCAATAATAATATGCTGACAACAAGCTCTTGCTATTTTTTCTAAATATTGTCCTTGATCCATTTTCAAGCTGCTACAACTTTTATGCAACATAATGGTGTCGTTTTTCGGCGATATAGTTAAATAAGGTAAAACAAATTCAGCAATATAATGACTGGCCTCATAAATCGTGATCGCTCTGCCCTGATTGTTTTCATTTAACGTTAAAGCACAAGGGCTTGCATCAGTAACCACGGGCCATTGACCTTGTTCAGACAGTTTAATAACCATATTAATATAATCGTTACGTTTTTGTTGCCCAATATCGTTAAACCCCTTTGAAAACCACGGCATACCACAACAGTGCTCATTAATATTATCGGGTATAACAAGATCAATACCCGCTTTTGCCAACACTGATTTAAACACCTCAGGCAAAGGCCTTTTATCATCAGCGTTATTGTCTGCAGCAAAAATTCTATTGGCACAGCTCGGTATATAAATAACCTTATTTTTGCTTTGTCGTTTATTTTCAAGTTTCGGTTGAAGTGTTTTAGCTCCCTGCGGCCATGCCGCATACCACTTAGGTATTTTACCTTGCGTCAACTTATTCAAGACTGCAAAGCTATGATAAACAGCACCTTTGCCTAATAATTTTTTTGCCTGATAAGTAAATGACAAACCAAACCGCATTGCTTTTGAACTTAAGGCAAAGTGTGTAGCTATTTTTTTAGCCGCTTGATAACGTATGTTTTGATCAGCTCGCTTTTTATGACGTAAATTTTTGATAAAAACACTGGTGTCAATACCAATAGGACAAGCTTGCCCGCATAACCCCGTGGCTGCACAGCTATCTATACCGTAAAACTGATAGTCATTTTTTAATTGTCGTAATTCTTGTTGCTCTTCATCGCTTAGCCCTGCTTGTGCTTTGCTTGTCAGAGTTTGTATGCGTCGCCATAGTGCAATACGTTGTCTGGGTGTTAAAGTGAAGTTTTTTGAGGGGCATACGACTTCACAAAAGCCGCATTCTATGCACTTATCAATAATGTCGTCTGTTGCAGGTAATGTTTTTAAGTGTTTAAGGTGAATATTTGGATCATTACTAATAATAACATCAGGGTTAAGAATATTATCAGGATCAAAAATATTTTTGATCTTTTTCATCACTTGATAAAGCGTTTCACCCCACTCTAGTTCAACAAAAGGTGCCATATTACGCCCAGTACCATGCTCTGCTTTTAAAGAACCTTGATAGTCTATTGCTACTAAGCGAGTTACTGATTGCATAAAGGCTTTATAGCGCATTATTTCAGTTTCACTATTAAAAGATTGGCTAAAAACAAAATGTAAATTGCCCGCTAATGCATGACCAAAAATAATCGCATCATGATAACCAAATTGGCTAAAAAGTTGTTGTAATTGGCGAACGCCTTCACTTAATACCACAAGCGGAAAAGCAACATCTTCAATAATAACTGTCGTGCCTTTTTCGCGTTCCGCACCAACCGCAGGAAACATGCCTTTGCGAATGTTCCAAAGTTGCTCAATGGTTTTTCTCTCATCAGTAAATGCTTTACTTGCCACGATATGTGCTTGTTGCGACTTAATAATATCTTCTATTTGCTGCTTTTTATGCTGTAATTGCGTTTGATCGTCACCACTAAATTCAATTAATAAAGCACCAATATTGGCGCCCGTATAATTTACTGTAATAAGCTGATTTAATTCTGTTTTAACCGAATAAATCGCCCGCATATCCATAATTTCAACCGCATCAACTTGATGGGCGGCCAAAGACTCAAGTAATTGACAAGCAATATGAAGATCGTCAAAAACATATAGCCCTGTCATTTTAAAAGGCTTGATGATCAGCGTGTGATAAGTAATTTCAGCAATAAATGCTAGTGTTCCTTCTGAACCAATCATAAGATGGCTGATCACATCAATAATATCATCAAAATCAATTAAGGCATTTAACCCATAACCTGTAGTATTTTTTAAACGGTATTTATGACGAATTTTATCAACTAAGCTGGGCGAGCTTTTAATCTCTGTTATTAAGGCTTGTAATTGCTGTATTTGTGACGCATGAGTACGTAAATATTGCTGGCATGACTCTTGGTCACGGGTGTCTAATATACTGCCATCGGCAAATAATAATTTAATCGCCGCTAAGGTATGATAACTATTATCTTTTACTCCGCAGCACATGCCTGAAGCGTTATTAGCCGCTATTCCCCCTATTTTACAGCTATTAATTGAAGCAGGATCTGGCCCTATTTTGCGCTGATAAGGTGCCAAAGCCCGATTGGCCTTGGCACCAATAACATCAGGCTTTAAGGTAATGAGTTCTCCCTTATTGGTGATACTTAATTCATTCCAATGAGCAGATAATATAATTAAAATAGCATCGGTGATTGCTTGTCCTGACAAACTTGTACCGGCTGCACGAAAGGTTATAGGCAAAGAAAATTGTTTAGCTAACACCATAATTTTTTGTAGTTGTTCAAGATTTTCAATGCGTAAAACAACTTTAGGTGTTAAGCGATAAAAACTAGCATCGCCACCATAGGCAAAACACTGTAATTTATCGGTTATAACATTAGTTTCACAAAGCACAGCGCTCACTAATTTAATAAATTGAGCTAATCGCCTGTGTTCATTAATTGCAGGTAGAGTGTTACTCAAATGTTTTTCCTTTTTTTCGCTATTTTCTATCACAACTTACTATCACAATTTTTTATTACATGAGTTATAGGGGGTAAACTTAGCGCAGAATATTTTACAAAAGTCTGCCCTATATTTACTTTAAATAAGTAGAAAAACAATAGTAAATAATGGTATAAGACAAATAATTTATTCTTACTTAATAATGAGTATTTTAAATGTCAACTTTTGTGAAAATTAAAGCCATTAAATCGACACTGTCATCTAGCGAAACTAAATTAGCTAATTTTATTTTAAAATCACCTAATGCAATTAGAGAATTATCTTCACAAGAGTTAGCTAACGTAGTGGGTGTAAGCCAATCAAGCGTGGTGAAGTTTACCCAAAAGCTCGGTTATAAAGGCTATCCCGCTTTTAAACTCGCCGTTATTGACAGTTTAAATAACACCGGCAGCGAAACCAAACTTCATGGTAAAATTACACTCAGTGATGATTTATCACAAATAGCAGAGAAAATGCTCAACAGTAAAATGGCGGTGCTCACTGAAACCAAAAACCTTAATGAAAAAGCAGCTTTTGAACAAGCTGTTGAGTTAATAAAATCAGCAAAGCGTATTATTATATGTGGTTTAGGGGGATCAGCATTAGTGGCAAAAGACTTTGCTTATAAGTTACAAAAACTAGGTATGGCTGCCGTAGCAGACTCAGACGGCCATGCACAATTAGCTTATGTAACAACCTTTAGCAAAGATGACTTAGTTTTTGCCATTAGTGAATCAGGGTTAACGCGAGAAATAGTAGAAATAACCAAACAAGCGCGTAAAAATAGCAGCACCATTATTTCATTAACTAAATATGGTAAAAACCCCGTTGCAGAAAATGCCAAGGTAAAACTTTACTCTGTGGCAGAAGACGAATCTATCCGCTTATCATCAATTTTGGCAAGAACAGCGCAAGAATTTGTAATTGATATACTTTTTGTCGCGATTACGCAATCATCACGACAAGGTAGAAAGTTTTTGGAAGAAACAACTCAAGTGGTTCGTCAATTTAGGCAAGGTTGAAATCACATCAAGTTATTTAGGATAAAGTAGATACGCTTTTCGTTGTAATTTAAATTGTGCTAATGCCATCTGCCAGCCTTGCTTGATTTCTGCAAGGCTTTTTCCTTGTTGTAAATCTTGTCTAAATTTGTCTGTACCTGCCAATTTATCTAAAAATTTAGGGTATTTAATAAACTTTACTCCTGCTTTTTTAAAGGCTTTATAAGCCTTAAAGAAATAGTCTAATGTTAAGCCTCGTTGTTTACTTTGTCGTAAATCAATACCATAAAGTGTTTGATCCATCAGCTTAGGCTTTAGTGCCGCGCCAGGCGTTGAAACAGGCATGAAGGAGAAATCACCTAATTTGACTTTGTTATGCCCGATCACCTGAAAAGGAAAAGACGTTCCTCGTCCAATACTGACTGGAGTGGCTTCAAAAAAACCAAGCGACGGATATAAATTAATTGCCACATCATTAGGTAAATTAGGGCTAGGTTTAATCGGCAAAGTATAGTTCATTGAGCGCCTATAATGTTCTACGGGGATCACAATAAGATCGAGCACTTTATTTGTCGCCAACCAACGCTCGCCCACCAGCATTTGCGCAAGTTCACCAACAGTCATACCATGAAGTAATGGAATAGTGTCCATCCCCACAAATGAGCGAAATTTAACGTCAAGTACTGGGCCATCAACAAAGGCTATATTAGGGTTAGGTCGATCAAGAACGATCAGCATTTTTTCTGTTTCTGCCGCTGCTGTCATGACGTAATGCAAGGTACTTATATAAGTATAATAACGCACGCCAACATCTTGAATATCAAAGATAATGACATCAAGCTTTGCCATCATATCAGCCGTTGGTTTACGATGTTTACCGTATAAAGAAATTAAAGGCAGCCCTGTTTGTTGATCAACACCAGAGCTCACTTTAGCGCCTGCATCATGATCACCTCGAAAGCCATGTTCAGGTGCAAAAATAACCGTAACATTTATCCCTTTAGCTAATAAATAATCAACTAAGTGCTCACCATCATTTCGTCGCGAGGTTTGATTAACCACAAGCCCAACACGTTTATGAGTTAACAATGATAAATATTTCTCAGCTTGATCAATACCAAGACGTATCGGTTGATTACTTTGAGCCTTGTTATTTACCGTTGCACAACCCGCCATAAAAAAAGCGGCTAAAAGCAATATACATAGGGTGACGTTTTTTCTTATTACCATAGGCATATTAAGTAGGCTCTGCTCAGGTTAAGTAAGTTTTTCAACGGCTTTACGTAAAAACCCGGATGATTTTGCAAGCATTTGTTTTGCCTCATCAACCTCAGCGTTGGTTAAGATCAATAATATTGCTAACTTTGCACTGCTGTTAGCACGTTCAAGTGCAAGTTTTGCTTGTAAATAATCACAACCTGTTGCTTGCATCACAATACGTACAGAGCGCGCATAAAGTTTTTCGTTACTGGCATTTACATCCACCATTAAATTACGATAACTTTTTCCACTACGGATCATGCTGGCAGTACTTAACATATTAAGTACCATTTTTTGTGCCGTACCCGATTTCATACGCGTAGAGCCTGTTAATGCTTCTGCACCAACGGGCACACATATATTAATGTCAGCAAGTGAAGCAACAATCTGTTTAGGAGAACAAGAAACCCCCACAACAACTGCATTTTGCTGTTTGGCATATTTCATTGCCGCAATAACATACGGTGTACGGCCACTAGCGGCAATACCTACAAGCACGTCTTTTGATGAAAAATTCACCTTAGTGAGATCTTCAATCGCTAATTTTGGATTATCTTCCGCGCCTTCAACCGCTTTATAAATAGCCTTTTCACCACCCGCAATAATGCCAATAACTTCTTTATCTGACACACTAAAGGTTGGTGGGCACTCTACCGCATCTAAAACGCCTAAACGGCCACTAGTACCTGCACCGATATAAATAAGTCGACCACCTTTTTTAAACGCTTTGACAATTTCGTCAACCGCTTTAGCTATCTCAGGCAATACTTTTTCAACCGCAAAAGCCACCTTTTTATCTTCATTATTTATTTTTTTTACCACATCAAGTGTTGGTAATATATCAATATCAAGGGTATCAGGGTTTTGATCTTCTGTAGCGATGCTTTGTAAATCATTGATTAACTGTTTTTGTAGATCATGTTCTGCCATTTTCTTTTATGCTTCCACTAAGATCGATTGAGCTTGTTGTTCCGCAAGCAAACAGGCACCATCAAGTGCGCAACCTTTTGCGGCAATTAATTTTTGCTGTAATTCATTGCGTAAATAACTGCGCGTAGATTGTGCAAGACCGCCTAATAACACTAAGGGTAACTGCGTATCAGCTAAGGTTAGTTCAATTAAATGCTCAACCGCTTGAATATGCTGATCTATTAATTTTTTGGCTAACGGGCATTGTTCAGACAATTGAAATACTAGCGGGGCAAGTTTGGCAAAGGTGATTGGTTTTGCTGAAGATAACCACGTTAAAATATCGCTACGGTTATAACCAATAACTTGAGCCACACGATCAGTTAACTGCGTTAGTCGTGCTTTAACACTAAATTGGTGTTGCTCAAATTCATCAATGGCTGCTTGTACCATAGCTACACCTAATTTGGCTCCACCGCCTTGATCGCCAATGGTAAACCCCCAGCCACCAACAAAAACAGCATCACCATTAGCCATTAAGCGCATACCTACAGAACCTGTACCTAAAGCAACTACAGCAACTTCATTACCTAAATTTGCACCATAAGCAGATATACGTGCGTCACTACACACCGTAAAATAAGCAAAATTTTGCGCTATTTTGTTAGTTAATAGCTCAACCTTATCGCTAGCGCCTGCACCAGCTAAACCAAAAACAGCTGATATTTCATTCGCTTCACATTGTGCCGTTTTCATCAGGTTTTGGCATAACTTTTCTAATACAACAAGAGCTCCTGAAAAGTCATTTGTTAATGAAGATGGACCACCTTCTGCTTGCCATACTTGTTGAGTTTTAACATTAACCAAACGTGCGAGGGTTTTACTACCACCACCATCAATGCCTAAAATAAAGTTAACTTGTGAATCATTTTCTTTACTTACCACGCGGTTTAAGCCTCTTTTATTGCTAATTTTTCTCGCCTACCTAACATACACACCACGGTTGCAATAAATGTTGCTATGCATAATTTCCACGTAAAGGCTAAATCAAATTGCCATGTTTTAGGTAGGTAAAGCGTTTGAATATAAGGTTGAAAAAGTAATGTTATTATAAAGCCTGTTACTAATGCTGCAAAAACAGATTTATTACTACCTCGTTTAGTAAATAAGGCGGTAAAGTAAACCCCAAGTAAACCACTGTATGAAAACAGCATAACACTCAAGGCAAACGTAAGCAGTGGCGTATCGCTGTATTGCTGCCAATAAAAACACAATATCGCCATAGCAGCCAATGCAAACGCGACAACAATCATACCAAAACGCCCTGCATTTACATAATGTTTATCGGGTAAGTTATCGCCTAACTTTTCACGAAACGGCCGATAAATATCTTGTACAATAACTGACGACATAGAACTAAGCCCTGAGTTCAAGGTTGAAAGTGCTGCCGCAATAATACCAATAGTCACTAAACCTCTTACTCCTGACGGTATTTCATTTAGAACATATGCCATAAAAACGGTTATTTTTTCACCTTGAAAACTTTGTATAGCTTGATCATGCTCAGAGCTGAACATTAAGTCAGGTCGCTGATAAAAAATATACAAGAGCAAACCTATAATTAAAAACAACAACATCACCGGTATAACCATAACAATAGACATAAGCATGGC
>WFQC01000147.1 GCA_015487235.1 Alteromonadaceae bacterium | reverse complement strand
TTAATTTCTCATTACCCCAACCGTAAATCAGTGGTACGTGCTATGGCTGATTTAGCGATTGAAGAGCTTATACACTTTAAACAAGTGCTTAAGTTAATACAGGCGAGGGGAATAGAACTTGGTGCTGACACCAAAGATCCTTATGTAAATGAATTAAGGAAAGTTTTTCGCAAGGGAAGTGATGTTTTTTTTATGGATCGCTTAATTGTTGCTGCTGTTATTGAAGCGCGTGGTTATGAGCGCTTTACCTTAGTAGCAGAAGCCTTGCCTGAAGGTAGAGATAAAGATCTTTACATGACAATTGCTAAATCAGAAGAAAAACATAAAAATCTCTTTATTGAGTTAGCCCATGAATATTTTGATAAAGAGTTGGTAAACCAACGTTTAGAAGAAATTTTAACGGTTGAAGCGAGTATATGCGAAAAACTACCTTTTAGACCTGCGTTGCATTAGAGGCTGTTGTAGTTTCAACATTATTTTGTCATGGTAAAAATCAATGGCTTTTTGTTTTCATTGTTAAAGAGATTTTATAAATGACTAAAAATATTGATAAATATTTGGCTAAATACGCAGAGCCAGAGTGCCAGTATTTATCAATGTTTCCTCAAGGTAAACAGTTTGACCATGTGTTGGTTGTTCCTGCTTATAAAGAAAGCTTTACCTTTATACAGCGTTTTTTCAGTAGCCCACTAGCGCAGCAGCAGGTACTATTTATTTGTGTGATCAACCAACCTTGTAGTGAACTAAATAGTGAACCACAGCAACATTTATGGCAACAATGTTATCATTTAGGCACTAAGCTTTGGCAGCAGAACAACTTAACATTAGTTGAAGTACAAAATACTCCTTCAGCATTACTGATAGTGGATCGCTTCACTACACCGATTGAAAGTAAACAAGGGGTTGGCTTAGCAAGAAAAATAGGCTGTGATCTTGCCTTAACCTTAATACAAAAGAAGCATATATCTAGTCGTTGGTTATATTCTTCTGATGCAGATGTTTGTTTTCCTGAACACTATTTTTGTTGTTTAAACCGTCTTTCTAAGCAATATAAAGCGGCTTGCTTTAATTTTTCTCACCAGAGTACAAATAAAGCAATAGAACAGGCTAATCAGCTTTACGAACACGCTTTACGCTATTATGTAGCAGGCTTAAATTATGCGGGCTCGCCTTATGCCTTTTTTACCATTGGTAGCATACTTGCCTTTGATAGTGATGCTTATGCAATGGTTCGAGGTTTTCCTAAACGTAGTGCCGCAGAAGACTTTTACTTACTGAATAAGCTTGCCAAACTTGGTCAGGTTGCATTTATTGAACATTGTCGCTTAAAAATTACAGCCAGAACCTCTGATCGGGTACCTTTTGGTACAGGTCCTGCGGTTGAAAAAATTCTTCAACTACAACAAGAAAATAAGCCTTATTGCTATTATGATTCTCAGGTTTTTGAACACTTAAAGCAAGTATTGCAGGCGGCTGAAACTTTATGGCAATACCGAAAAAATTTAATGCCGTGGTTAGATAAACACGATGGCAAGGTAAAAAGGGTGCTACTTGAGATTGGTTTAGCTCAATTTGTGCACAAACAGACTAATGCTGAACAAATACAGTTTAATAAGCAATTTAGCGTTTGGTTTGATGCTTTTAAAACCCTGAAATTTATTCACGGATTACGAGCTCATGGTTTGGTTGATATTCCGCTTGAGCAAGCTTTGCTAAATGCCCATTTCACTATTGAACATTAACCCCTTTAGGGTGTTGGTTTTCCTGCTGTATAATAAGGCATGCTGGGCTGCCATTTTTTGATAATTTTTTGGTAACTTCCATCTTGATATAATTTATCTAAACTATGTGTTAAATCATTAATAACGGAGTCATCTGTTTTTAAGCTACAAGCTAAATAAAAATTAAGGGGAAGGTTTGTCAACTCAATAACTCGATACAGGCTATTAATATCAATATTCGCCAATTTTGCTCGATGGGTTATGCTAATGTCGTCTGCAATAATAAAGTCAATTTCTTTGCGGGTTACCAATAAATTTAGTAGCGAGTTACTGTTTTTATGAATATAAAGGTGTTGCCCTGCAATAAAGCCATTTTCTACCATGCCAATATGTGTAGCATCGTCTTGATTTACAGCAATAACATAATTTTTTAATTCATTAATACTATGAATATCTTTTTTGTCTTTTTTTAAGCCCCAAACCGTAGCATTAAAATCTTGTGTAACTTTACCTATCCATTTAAACAGCTTTTCTCGAGTGGGAATTCTTGCCATTGAGAAAATACAATAGTTGGGTTTTGTGAGAGCTAAATTGTAACTTCTTACCCAAGGGTAACTTTGAATTTCATAAGGATAATGTGCATTTTCTATTGTTGCTGATACTACATCAACCGTAAAGCCCGTTACAGAATAGTTTTTATCAACAATTTGAAACGGAGGCAAATGCTCTGTAACTATGGTTAATTTAGGTCGCTGTTGGGCAGCCAGAGAATGGCTCCAAACTAAGTGAATACACAACAACAAGGTAGATAAAATAGAGCTATTCATAAGCAAGCCTCTTATCTTCATCACCTAACCATTTATGAATAATTTTTTTATATAGCCCTTCTTTTTTTACCTGATGTAAAGCTGACGCTAATGTGTCGACAACCTTATTATCAGTTAAATTGCTACAAGCTAAATAAAAAACTAGCGGATTTTTTTGTAGCGGAATAAAAGCACTGTATTTTTGAGGATCTTCACCAATTAATCTTGCTCGGTAAGTCAGTGTTAAATCATCCACTAAGATAAGATCAATATTTTTACGCAATGTTAATAGCTTTAATAACGAGTCGGTACTCTTAACTACATAGAAATGCTTTGATTCTTCAAAGCCTTTATACACTAAAAATTGATGCGTGATGTCATTTTTTATTACGGCGGTAACATAATTTTTTGCATCTTCTAAGGTATTAAGTTTTATCTTTTTATTTTCAGCTAAACCAATAAAGTAGGTGGTGGTTTTTGCAATAGGAGCCACCCATTTGAAACTACTTTCACGCTCTTCATTGCGTGCAATAGAATAAATACAGGTGTTTTCCTTTTTTAACGCCATATTATAAGCGCGAGACCAAGGGTAAATGTTTATGGTATATTGATAAGGAGTTTTTTGTAAGGCAGCTTTAATTATCTCACTGGCAAAGCCGGTTACTTTTTGATCTTCTTTATATTGATAGGGAGGAAGTTGCTCTGTCACAATATTGAGCTGCAATGCAAAAGCTTGGGGTATTAGCAGTGTAATCCCCAGTAAAAAGCTTGCTAAAAGTACAGATATTACTTTTAAACTATATTTCATGCCTTTTCTTTATTTTTCATCTTTGCATTATCAATTGAGGGCACGCAAGGTACAGCTAGTGCAAAGAGCAAACCTCCTACAGCCCCCCATAAATGAGCATCTACTGCCACATTGGCTGCAATTAAATTAGCAACCTCGCTACTAGCACCGTAAAGCTGCTCATAAATTATTTTCAACAATACCCCTAAAAACAATAAATAACCAGTTTTATCGTGGTGTTTAATGTCTATTATTGCCCCCCAAACAAAAATACCATGTAAAACGCCAGATAGCCCAACATAGCGAATTAAATCAGTAGAGTAATAATATAAACCAATGCTACAAACCAATGCCGAGCTAATAAACAGCATCGCATAACAGTTAATACGATAATACTGTTTATGCAAGCCCCAGAGCATCCATAGGGCAGTTAAGTTAAGTAAAAGGTGATAGCCATTAGTATGAAAAAAATGCCCTGTAAATAAGCGCCATATTTCCCCCTTTGCAATTAAATTACGTTGATAAACAAGCGTATCAATAAAGGTATTATTAAAGAAAAAAGCCAGTAGGGCCATGAGGGTGATTAAAAAAGGTAAAAAGCTATTTTGTACAGTAAAATATTTAAGCATGAAAAGGCATTATTGAGTCAATCTAAAGTTAGCTTAGCAAATTAACGAATAAAGCAATACTTTTCAAATAGATTAACCAAGGTTAATTAGGCATAATACGCTTTTACTTGTTATCTACTTTATATGGCGCGAAGATAATAAAAAATAGGTACTTAACGCATGAATAATTCAATCAAAAAAAGTATTCTCTTTGTTTGTATGGGCAATATATGTCGTTCACCAACGGCTGAAGCAGTTTTTCGACATAAAGCGCAAGCACAAGGGCTTAATTTATTGATTGATTCAGCGGGAACTCTTGGTGCTCATGCACGAGAAAAGCCAGATCATCGGGCACAAAAAGCAGGGCTTGCGCGTGGTTATTCTTTTGCTGGTATTAAAGCGCGTAAAGTAACAGAAAAAGATTTTGAAAAATTTGATCTGATCTTGGCGATGGATCAAGATAATCTTGCTCACTTAAAACAAATGGCACCACAACAATATCATCATAAGTTGCAACTTTTTTTAGATTATGCCCAAAATTATAAGGAACAAGAAGTACCTGATCCTTATTATGGCGGCGCAGGTGGCTTTCATTATGTACTTGATCTCGTTGAAGATGCTTGCGATGGTTTATTAGCTAAGTTGGTGTGTAATAAGCCATGAGGCCTAGCCGTCATGCCGATGTAGATGCTAAAGATTTTAATTGGCAAGTTATTAAAAAGCTCATTCCTTTTTTACTTGAATATAAAGTACGAGTACTTTTAGCGCTTGCTTGTCTTATTTTAACGAAAGTTGCGAGTGTTTATTTACCTTTTATTCTCAAAGATCTTGTTGATACTTTAGATATTAATAGTGATGCTATTAAATCAAATAGTGCACTTACCATACCGTTGGGATTAGTGCTTGCCTACGGTTTAGTACGATTTACAACAGTAATTTTTGCTGAAATTCGTGACACCTTATTTGCTCGAGTGACAGAAAGAGCCATTAGGCGTATTGGTTTACAGGTTTTTCAACATTTACATCAACTTGATTTAGATTTTCATTTAAATCGTCAAACAGGCGGCTTGTCTCGAGATATTGACCGCGGCACATCGGGTATTAGCTTTTTAATGCGTTTTATGGTGTTTAACATTATACCCACACTGTTTGAAATTATTATGGTGATTTCTATTTTATTGGTTAATTATGGTTTTTGGTTTGCCTTTATTACCTTAACCGCTATTAGTGTATATATCGTTTATTCTGTTAAAGCAACAGAGTGGCGTACTCGTTATGTACGCGCCGCGAACAAGGCTGATTCATCAAGTAATACACGCGCAATCGATAGTTTAATTAATTACGAAACGGTGAAATATTTTACCAATGAAGCTTTTGAAGCCAAAGCCTATGATCAACAATTAGAAAAGTGGGAACAAGCCAAACTGCAAAATAGATTATCTTTATTTACGCTTAATGGTGGGCAAGCTTTTATTATTTCCTCGTCAATGACGGCTATGCTCATGTTAGCAGCATACCATGTGATGTTAGGAGAGATGACTTTAGGCGACTTTGTCTTGATCAACGCCTTTATGATGCAACTTTTTATTCCACTAAACTTTTTAGGCTTTATCTACCGAGAAATGAAAGGCTCGTTAGCCAATATTGAAAACTTTTTTGCTTTGTTAGAAAAAGAACCGAACGTTGTTGATATGCCTAATGCAAAACCGCTTATTGTTCAACAAGGTAAAATTAGCTTCAATCATGTTTATTTTCACTATCAAGCAGAGCGTCCTATTCTAAAAAATATTTCTTTTACCGTGAATGCTGGAGAAAAACTTGCCATTGTAGGTGAAAGTGGCTCAGGCAAATCAACTCTGGTTAAATTATTATTTCGCTTTTATGATACAACTCAAGGTCATATTACCATTGATGGGCAAGATATTAGCCAAGTCACGCAAGCATCGTTACGTAAACAAATAGGTATTGTGCCGCAAGATACGGTACTTTTTAATGATAGTTTGCTTGAAAATATTCGCTACGGTAAACCCCAGGCCAGTGATGTTGAGGTTTTTCAAGCAATAAAAATGGCGCATTTAGAAAGCTTTATTCACTCTTTACCTCAAGGCGTTAACACCTTAGTGGGCGAGCGCGGTTTAAAACTATCAGGCGGAGAAAAACAACGAGTAGCCATTGCGCGTACTATTTTGAAAAACCCACCTATTGTTGTTTTTGATGAAGCAACGTCTTCACTTGATAGTCATGCAGAGCAAGCTATTTTAGCCGCGATAAAAAGTGTGAGCCAAAACCATACCAGTTTGGTTATTGCCCATCGCTTATCAACCATTACCGATGCAGATAACATTATCGTATTAGTACAGGGCGAAATTGTTGAACAGGGCAACCATCAGCAACTATTAGCGTATCGAGGTCATTATTATCAAATGTGGAAAATACAACAAAGTAGCAATGAGAGTGAATAAATGCAGCATAACAACATAAATGAACAAGCAGTCACTGAAACCAAGGCTTGGGTTGAACAAGTTATTGTAGGGCTTAACTTTTGCCCGTTTGCCAAAAAAGAAGTGGTAAACAATGCTATTTATTATCACGCTTCGGTGCAAAGACAATTAAAAGAAGCGTTAATAGAAGTAATAGAGCAATGCCATTACCTCAAAAACAACCCGAGTATTGAAACGAGTTTGATTATTTATACGCAAGGGTTTAACGATTTTAATCAGTATTTAACTTTGGTTGATTATGCTAATAACTTATTGATAGAGCAGGGGTTTGAAGGAGAACTGCAATTAGCTAGTTTTCATCCTGACTATTGTTTTGCCGATGCAGAGTTTGATGACGCCGCTAATTTTACTAACCGATCACCTTATCCTATGTTGCACTTGATCCGCGAACAAAGTATGACCAAAGTGTTAGCTACTTATAAAAATCCAGAAAAAATTCCAGATAATAATATTGCACTCGCCAGAGCAAAAGGTAAGGATTATTTCCGACAAGTGCTCGCCAAAATAAAGTCACCATCGCTATAATTAAGGTGTATTTTATGGAATATTGGCAAGAATTTCTCATTATAGCAAGCGTACACTTTTTAGCGGTAGCTAGCCCTGGCCCTGACTTTGCCATTGTATTAAAGCAAAGTATTCGTTATGGGCGGCGCTGTGCACTATTTACCAGCTTAGGAATAGGTACAGGTATTTTATTACATGTTGCTTATTCTTTGATTGGCATTGGCATATTAATCGCTAGCGATGAACGTTTATTTAACCTTTTAAAATATATTGCTGCTGCCTATTTTTTATATATTGCATGGCATGGCTTGCGTGCAAAAGCCCAAAGTAATGAAAATAAATTTGCTGGTATTCATCATGAAAACTCTATGCCATCGCCGTTTAAAGCCTTTTTAACTGGTTTTTTGATCAATGGCTTAAATATTAAAGCGACACTCTTTTTTGTGAGCTTATTTTCAATGGTTATATCAATTGACACCCCAACTACAATTAAATTGTTCTATGGTATTTATATGGCAATAGCAACAGCTGCATGGTTTTCGGCTTTATCTTATTGCTTAAGTATTGAAAAGTTTAGACAACTATTATTAAAAAAAGGCTATTGGCTTGAGCGGTTTATGGGCTTGGTACTGCTCATTTTAGCGATTGAGATTTTAATGACCAGTCTGTAACAATCACTAACAGGATTTGTTGGTACTATTTTGTTATAATCGTCAAAATTTTTATCAGATTAAGATTAATACGTGGAAAAACAACCTTTTATTCACATTGGTGGTAGTTTAGAACGCGCAGTTCAAGGGGATTATACGCTTGATGTTAAAAGCGTTTTACAAGAAGCATGGCAAAAAACACAGCAAAACCGAGCCAGTATTAATGGTGGGCTTGCCTTTATCATGCTACTTGGTATGTTAAGTTCTTTTTTACTTACAGAGTATTTTGGTGGTTTTGAGCAAGTTTACCAGCAACCACAATTAATGCTAATTGTTCAATTTATTGTAACAATAATTATATGGCCATTTCTTGCTGGTGTTGAGATGATGGGGGTTTTACATGCTATTAATGCTAAAACCCATGTAAACCTTATTTTTGCTTTTTTTAAACGGGCAAGCTGGGTCATTATTTGCGCTTTACTAACTTCTATTCTAATTAGTTTTGGGCTACAGCTGTTAATTATACCGGGTATTTTTCTTGCGGTAGCTTTTTCATTAACAATACCGTTAGTGGTTGAGAAAAAGTTATCGCCAATCAAAGCGATGATTATTTCTATTCAAGCATTACGTTTTCAATGGTTTAAATTATTCACACTCTACTTTTTAATCAGTTTGTGTTTAGTGTTATCTCTGATGCCTTTTGTATTACTTGCTGAAAGCTCATTGGCTATTGTTGGTTTGGTTATCTTTATTTTTGCTTTATCTTATATTGCGCCACTTTTTTACAATGTAAAAGGCATTTTATATCGAGAAATTTTTGGTTTAACCATTCAACAAACCAGCACAAATGATCACGCTGACAGTGATGATGTTTTTTTAGCCTAAAGGAATAGCAATGTTTAAATTAGTTCAAATTTTATTTTTTTTAGTGTTTACTTGGATGCTTATTGCTCCTTTTTTAGTTGATTATAATAAACCCACATTAAAGGCAGAAAAAAAGCCGCAAGAGGGACAAGCTAAAAAAACACAAGCGATTGAAAAACCGTTACATTCAGTTGAATTACCTGATTTTGCCTCGATTAAAAATATTGCCGAGAAAAAACGCGCCTTCTTTAATTTTTTAGCACCCGCTATTGAAAAAGAAAATGCCAGATTATTGCAACTGCGTGAAAAGCTATTAACCTTAGCAAAGCAAAAAACACAAGGGTTTACCGCTAACGAGCAAGCATTTATTCGCAAAGTAGCACAACAGTTTAGAGTTAAACCTAATATAAGCATTGAGCAACAACTGGATGAATTAATTAAACGAGTTGATCAAGTTCCTGAACCCTTGGTACTTGTACAAGCCGCTAATGAGTCAGCATGGGGAACTTCGCGCTTTGCACGTATTGGCTTAAACTTTTTTGGTATTTGGTGTTACACACCTAAATGCGGCATGATCCCCAAAGGCCGTACCGGTAACGATAAACATGAGGTCGCGGCTTTTCAAAGCGTTGAACAGGCGGTTCAAGGTTATTTTTATAATTTAAATACTCACCCTGCTTATCAAACCTTTCGTGATATTCGTGCGCATTTACGAGCAGAAAATCAACCGCTATATCCAGAAATATTGGCTTCTGGATTGCTCGCCTACTCAGAGAGAGGTGAACACTATGTTGTTGAAATTGCCAAAATGATCGAGCAAAACCAAGCTTTTTTTCCACAAACTGTTACGTTAACAGCCGCAGAGTAGAAAACTGAGCAAAGTATTAAGTACAAGGATGTTAATGTGTTTATTCCCTATAAAGTTGATGTTGATTTTTCTGTAGAGCCTATTGCAAATTTTTTGATCATAGGGCTAACTTGTCTGCTTTTTATACTGTTCTCTTTGCAATGGATTGACTTAGATTTTTATCTTCTTGATGGTTTTAATGCTAGCTTATTTTCTTATGGCTTTATGCACTTTAGTTGGCCACATTTATTAGGAAATATGTTTTATTTATGGATTTTTGGTAATGCAGTTTGTGCTGTTGTAGGCAATGCTACTTTTCCTTCTGTTTACTTCTTACTGATTATTCTTTCTGCTATAGCACATCTTATTTTTAATGATGCTGCAGCTATTGGCGCAAGTGGAGCAGTAAATGGCATAATTGGCATGTATTTATTTTTTTATCCCCGATCGAATATTAGCTGCATGTGGACTGTTGTATGGGCATGGGGGAAAACATTTTCTATAAAAGCCTACTGGCTAATTAGCTTATGGTTTTTAAAAGATATTATAGGCGCGTTATATAGCGAAGCTCCAATTGCTTATGAAGCTCACCTTGGCGGTTTTATAAGTGGTGTAGTCATTGCTTATTTTATGTATAAATACCAATGGATTAAACCACAAACCACTGAAAATACAATGCTTAGTTTATTTCGATAATGTTTAAATGTTCATGTTCTACTTTGCTTGGTAGCGTTGTTTCAACAAAAACCTCTTGATCAAAAGCAGTATCGCCCCCATCGATTATTTCAGATGTGGCATTAATATTTTTAAAATCAAATAGTTTACTGTCTAACATGTGTGACGGTACAATATTTTGCATTGCCGTAAACATAGATTCTATACGTCCTGGAAATTGTTGTTGCCAATCTTGCAACATTCGCTTGATATTTTGTCGTTGTAAGTTAGGTTGAGAGCCACATAAATTACAAGGAATAATAGGGAAGTCTTTTAACTTTGCATATTGAATAAGTTCTTGCTCTTTACAAAAAGCAAGCGGACGAATAACGATATGCTCACCATTATCTGATCCTAATTTTGCGGGCATAGCTTTAATTTTACCCCCATAAAACATATTAAGCATGAGCGTTTCGATCATGTCATCTCGATGATGTCCTAATGCTATTTTGGTTGCGCCAAGCTCTTTTGCGGCTTTATATAAAACGGCGCGACGCAGGCGAGAGCATAAGCTACAGGTTGTTTTTCCTTCTGGAATTTTATCTTTAACAATAGAATAGGTGTCTTCTTCTATTATTTTAAATTTAACGCCAAGTTTGGTTAAATAATTTGGTAAAACATCTTCAGGAAAACCAGGCTGTTTTTGATCAAGGTTGACTGCAACAAGGCTAAAGTTAATAGGTGCAGAGCGTTGTAAAATCAACAAGATAGATAGTAACGCGTAACTATCTTTTCCACCTGACAAACACACCATAACGCTATCACCATCTTCTATCATGTTATATTGTGCTATTGCTTGTCCAACTTGATGACGCAAACGTTTTTCTAATTTAGCCAGCTGAGTTTTTTCAATAGCAGAGAGCATGGGTGTATTTCCTAGTAAAAATAGCGAGTTGTTCATGATGAAATTAACGTGTTCTACTTAAAGCGCGCGTATTATAGCGATGAATAATGTATTTAAAAAGTAAAAGCACGATTAATCTTATATCTATTCGCAAGGTAGGAGGCTCTTTTTTAAAGAAAAAAGAGCCTTATATACTCGCATCATTTGAAGATGCTTGACTCTAATAGGTAAATGTTTGCTTGAATAATGTTAATTATTGTCTAAAGGCGATTTATAGCCCGGTGGCTTCAGCGCCAACACATCACATTTTAGCTGATCAATGACATGCTCAGCAGTATTACCAATAATCGCTGCTGAGAGCCCCGTTCTACCGATGGTTCCTAATACTACAAGCTCAGCATCAATTTGATCGGCAATTTCATCAATCACGTCTTCAGCTAACCCTTCTAGCACATAGGTGTTTTCAATGGGAATATCATAAGCTTTGGCATGTTTTTCCATTGCTTCTTGATGCGTTTTTTGCATGGTTTCATTATATTCTTGTGCATTAAACTCAGGTATTTCTATGGCTATATTAACCGGTGTTCCGGGAAAAGAGTTAACTAAATGCACATTGGCTTTGATTATTTTGGCGAGAAATAGCGCTTCTTCGGTGATTATTTTGTTCAATGCTTGATGTTCTTCTTCATCGCTAGCAATATTAACAGCGGCAAGTATATTGCCATTTTCTGGCCAACTATGCTCTTTTACTAAGAGAACAGGGCAGGGACACTTACGTAAGATATGCCAATCGGTTGGTGTAAAGATAACAGACTTTAATTTATCATGTTGATGTGTGCCTTTGATCACCACATCATAATTATATTCAATGACCTGATTAATAATGGCTTCAAAAGGACGATTATGCCAAACCACTTTACAGTCAACCTCAAAATCATCGGGTTTATATTCAGCAACAATTTCTTCAACCCATAACTTTCTATCTTCAATGACCGTTTTACGCATAACTTCACGTTCTTCACTGGCTAAAATTGTGGTCATTTCATAAGAAAAGTCAAAGATACTTAAAAAGGCTGTTATCTTTCCTTGAGTGTATTGTGCAAGCTCAATTGCTCGTTTTAGGGCTTTTTGATCGTTAGTAGTAGGATCAATCACGACCAATATATTTTTATATTTTTCCATAATATCCTCTTTAGTCGTCGTGCTAATGTCATTATTTATAGTATAGGCTGAATATTAAATGTACAGGATAAAAAACAATAAACTTTGTTCTGAATCAATAGCAAGTGTTGAACTTAGTTGTTCAATTTTTCTAGTTAATTTTTGAATACTTGTTTTTCAAGCATAAAAAAGCCCAGCGTAAAAAGCTGGGCACTTTATCTCTAATCTAATTTATTAACCTTCAGCTACCTCTGCTAGCTTGTCAAGATCATGAATAGTAATGAGCTTGCCACTAACACTGATCAGATTATTCTTTTGGAAGCGATTTAACAAACGACTAATAGTTTCAACAGTTAAGCCTATGTAGTTACCAATTTCGCTACGAGTCATGGTAAGGCGAAACTCTGTCGCTGATAAGCCTCGATTATGATAGCGTTGGCTTAAAGACAGAATAAAACTTGCCAAACGTTGCTCGGCATTTTTATGATTAAGCAACATTAACATTTCTTGATCTGTTTTAATTTCTTTGCTCATCATACGTAAGATTTGTTTACGCAATTTAGGCATGGTGTTAGTTAATTTATCAAGATTGTCAAAGGGAATTTCACAAACCATTGAGGTTTCCATCGCTTGAGCAAAGCTTGGATGTTCATTTTCACCAATGGCATCAAAGCCGAGTAGATCACCAGGTAAATGAAAACCGGTGATTTGTTCTTCACCATTTTCATCAATGGTAAAAGTTTTAAAGGTACCAGAGCGAATAGCAAATAGAGAGGTTAGTTTTTCCCCATCGTTGTAAACCTTATCACCTTTGTGAATAGGGCGCTTACGGTTTATTATGCTATCTAGCGTATCAAGTTCTTGATTATTCAAGGTATAAGGGATACATAGTTCACTTAAACTACAATTTTGACAATGAATTTGATTGCGACCAGGACAAGGAGAATTTTTCATACTAAAAAGAGTAATCCATTAAATTTGATACGGATCAATTCTATAGAAAGAGTAGTTTAGTTGCAATAATTAAGCTATAAATGCCATAAATTATTACCACAATTGCGAGGCTTTTTCTAAATTTAGAATGAGAAAAGAGACTTTTTAGTGAAATAATGCCTAACGACACACTTAATAAAGCTGGCAGTGTACCTAAACCAAAAAAAGCCATAATGAGTGCGCCCTGAGTTAAGCTACCACTTGCCATACTCCATGTTAGCGTTGAATAAACTAACCCACAAGGCAACCAGCCCCACAGTAAACCAAGCCCTAAAGCTTTTTGTGGTGAATTTACCGGAATAAATCGCTTACTTAGCGGAGATATAAATTGCCAAAGCTTTTTACCTAGCGATTCTACTTTACTGAGTATCATTAACCACTGACCGAGATATAGACCAAGTAAGATCAGAAATATAGCGGCAATGAAACGCATACCAGCAAGAGGTAGCCCTATATTTTTGGCGGCAATTGAACCTGTATAACCGACAATGGCGCCAATGAGACTATAAGACAAAATACGCCCGATATGATACATAAGCGATAACACATAATGCTGGCTAGAACGTTTAGGGGCAAGTGCAGAGGTGAGCATTGTGGTTATACCACCACACATACCTAAACAATGACCAGAGCCTAAAACACCAATAATAAAGGCTGAAATTAAATCAATGGCCATTATTCAGGTTTGGTGTCTGCTGCAGGCTTATTATCAGCTTTTGTTTTACTTGTTGAAGGTTCATCGTCGTCAAATAGAATACTTAAGCCTTGTTTTTCAAGATCTTCAAATTGATCTTTTTTTACAGCCCAAAAAAACAAGTAAAGACCAAGCGCAGTGAGTAAAATGGCTACAGGAATTAATACATAGATAACACTCATTTGCTTTTCTCTTTTAATAGTGACGCTTTTACTTTGCTTTTAATAAACGTAATGAATTAGTGATAACCAAAATAGAGCTTGCTGACATACCAATAACCGCCATATAAGGCGTTATAAAGCCACTAACAGCCAAAGGTAGTACTATAGCGTTATATCCAAAAGCCCAAAGGTAATTTTCAATAATAATACGTTTGGTTTTATAAGCAACCAATCGTAAAGTTTGTAAGCTTGATAGCTGGTTATTTAGTAGAATAACATCTGCACCGCTTTTGGCAACATCGCTACCACTGCCCATAGCAATAGAGACATGAGCAATACCGAATACAGGTGAGTCATTAATTCCATCACCTACGACAGCAACGGTATGTTGTTTTTGTTGTTGCTGAATTATAGCCAGCTTTTCTTGGGCACTGAGTTGATAATACACTTCATCAAGTTGTAATTGTTGGGCTACCTTTTCACAACCATCTTGATTATCTCCTGAAACCATTAATGTTTTTATATGGTTTATTTTTAAATGTTCAATAACCACTTGAGCGTCATCTCGTAAATCATCTGAAAAATAAAAAGCGGCGATAAGTTTATCATTACAGGTTAACACACATTGTGCTTTAGCATGTTGTGTAAGCTCATCATGACTATTTTTTAATAACCAGCTGGGTTTGCCGATTTTGTATATAACATTGTCAATAATGCCTTCAACGCCATAACCTGCATTAACGGTAACTCGCGTAGCTTTAACTGAAAAGTCTCTAAATTGGGCAAAAGCAAGTG
>WFQC01000146.1 GCA_015487235.1 Alteromonadaceae bacterium | reverse complement strand
TCACAGCTGTGTTTAGTATTCGCAAAAATAATCGCCTTATCTGGCCAATCTTCTTCAATTAAAGTTTGCAATAATGCCATTTTATCTTTATTTGAAGGGTAAAATAATTCTTCGCTTATACGAATATTCGTCTTTTGCTCTGGCTCTATTTCAACACTTACAGGTTCATTCATGTGTTCAAAGGCAAGTTCTTTAACGCGAAATGAAAGCGTTGCAGAAAACAGCATGCTTAAACGTTGTTTTGGTGGTGGCATTTTTCTGAACATATAGCGAATGTCTTTAATAAAACCTAAATCGAACATACGATCGGCTTCATCAAGTACCACCACTTCAATATTGTTTAATTGGTAGATACCCTGTTTGAAATAATCAATTAAGCGCCCGCAGGTGCCAATTAAAATATCAAGACCTTGCTCTAGTTCTAAACGTTGGCTTTCATAGCCTTCGCCACCATAAACAACGCTAAGGCGTAAGCCTGTTGTTTTTGCTAGCTCTATGGCATCACGATGAATTTGTACCGCAAGTTCACGTGTTGGTGCCATAATTAACGCCCTTGGCTGATTATGATCAGGGTTGGCGTTTTTAAGTAAATGATGAAAAGTGGCAGCTAAAAAGGCGATTGTTTTACCTTCGCCTGTTTGGGCTTGCCCAGCAATATCTTTGTTCTCAAGCAAAATCGGTAATGCTTTTGCCTGAATGTTAGTACAATACTGAAAGCCCATGGCTTCCAACCCTTTCACAACCTTTGGGTTTAGACCCAAATCTGCGAATTTTATATTTGTTAAGTGTGTTTTTTTCATAGTAATGAGTTTAACATCTTTAATAAAAAACTGAAAACCGTTAATGAACACTATATCCGCATCATATTTACGTATATAATTTTAGTTAATCAAAAAAGCGGCTATGCCGATATCCAATGGAGAAAGAAATGAGCGATAAAATTATTCAATTAAGTGATGATAGTTTTGATGCTGACGTAATCAATGCTTCAGGTCTTGTTTTAGTAGACTTTTGGGCAGAATGGTGTGGTCCTTGTAAAATGATTGCTCCATTACTAGATGATATTGCACAAGAATATGACGGTAAGCTAACAGTAGGTAAACTGAATATCGATCAAAATTCAGCAACACCACCTAAATACGGTATTCGTGGTATTCCTACGTTATTATTATTTAAAGAGGGTAATATTGTTGATACTAAGGTTGGCGCCTTATCAAAAACGCAACTCAAAGAATTTATCGATAAAAATTTATAATTTTTTCTCGATATATAAGCCCATAGAGTTGAATATGGGCTTTTTCTTTGCTAAATTCTCTCTTAAATGGTAACTTTAGCTATCAGGCTGAATAAGCACATTACAATTCAGATCTCTAAACAATAAACTTTCATACAAACAAAAGCCATCAGGCAAAACAAACTCGTAAAACAGTAAAGAACCCCACTATGAATCTTACCGAACTCAAGAAAAAATCTATTAATGAACTATTAGCCCTTGCCGAGTCAATGAAGCTAGATAATTTAGCCCGTATGCGTAAGCAAGATATTATTTTTGCCATCTTAAAAGCACACGCTAAAAGTGGTGAGGATATTTTTGGTGGTGGCGTATTAGAAATTTTACAAGACGGCTTTGGTTTTTTGCGTTCACCCGATGCATCATATTTAGCTGGGCCTGATGATATATATGTTTCTCCTAGCCAAATACGACGTTTTAGTATGCGAACTGGCGATACTATTTTCGGTAAAATTCGCCCACCTAAAGACAGTGAACGTTATTTTGCCTTATTGAAAGTTAATGAAGTTAATTTTGACAAGCCTGAAAACTCTCGTAATAAAATTTTATTTGAAAACTTAACACCTATTCACCCAAACCAACGCTTAGTGATGGAGCGAGGCAATGGCTCTACTGAAGATATTACTGCGCGTGTTTTAGATTTAGCTGCTCCAATTGGTAAAGGCCAACGCGGCTTGATTGTTGCACCACCTAAAGCGGGTAAAACCTTATTACTGCAAAATATAGCGCAAAGTATTGCTTATAATCATCCTGAGTGTGAATTAATTGTATTACTGATTGATGAACGCCCTGAAGAAGTAACCGAAATGAGTCGCTTAGTAAAAGGGGAAGTGGTTGCTTCAACTTTTGATGAACCTGCTAATCGTCATGTTCAAGTTGCTGAAATGGTTATTGAAAAAGCAAAACGTTTGGTTGAGCATAAAAAAGACGTAGTGATTTTATTAGACTCAATTACGCGTTTAGCGCGTGCTTATAATACTGTTATTCCTTCTTCGGGTAAAATATTAACCGGTGGTGTTGATGCCAATGCTTTACATCGTCCTAAACGCTTTTTTGGTGCTGCGCGTAATATAGAAGAAGGTGGCAGTTTAACTATTATTGCAACCGCATTAGTTGAAACGGGCTCAAAAATGGATGAGGTTATTTACGAAGAATTTAAAGGCACAGGTAATATGGAATTACACCTGTCACGTAAAATTGCTGAAAAACGTGTATTCCCTGCTATTCACTTTAATCGCAGTGGTACTCGTCGAGAAGAATTACTGACTAAAGCGGATGAATTACAAAAAATGTGGATTTTGCGTAAAATTGTCCATGAAATGGGTGAAATTGATGCTATGGAATTTATGATCGATAAATTAGCAATGACCAAAACAAACAATGAATTCTTTGATTCAATGAAACGAAAATAATCTTTCTTTTCTTTCACTGCTATTGAAAAAGCCAACGTCACAAGTTGGCTTTTTTCGTTTAAAAATTCAGCAAGATAGCAATTGATGGTATAAGATTGTAATTAGAATAAAAAATAATAGAAGGTTATGTGTGATCGTGCGAGTATTTTTTACCCTATGGATTAGTTTATTATTACCAGCCATAGCACATGCATCACAGCCAGAAATACTCGCCTTAGCCGATGATTTTTATCCTGTTCAATACAAAGAAAATAATACTATTGTTGGCCCTGCAACGGCATTGGTAAAACGTGTTTTAACTGAAGCTAAAGTACCTTATTCAATTGCTATGCAACCTTGGGCTCGTACTTATAACACTGCTCTTCATAAGCCTAATATTCTGATTTATTCTATTGTTAGAACGGCAGAGCGTGAAAAACTTTTTCATTGGATCGGGCCAGTAATAAAAGTAAATTATTTTCTTTATGGTTTAGAGCAGGTCAAAATAAAGGCAAATACGCCATTAAATGAGTTAAACAAATACCGTATCGCTGCCGTACGACAAACGGCTAGTGCATTGTTTTTTGCTGAGCATAAAATCAAAAGTGTGCGCTTAATTGGCGATGCTAACCAAGCCATAAAAATGTTACTAAATAATCGAGTTGACTTAATTCCGGGTATAAAAGGAATTTTTGAAAAAAACTGTCAGCGTCAGCGCTTTCGTTGCGAGCAAATAAAACCGCTTTATAAATTAGAAAAACCTTCTACTGAATTCTATTTGGCCTTAAGTAAAAAAACAGATAAAGCCTTGGTAAAAAAAATAAAACAGGCTTATCAAGCCATAGCAGTAGATCCCGCGATTATTGAGCAGCAAATTAAAGAAATTAAATAGAGAACGTTGACCTTTTGAGTTTAAAGTTTGTTCACTCGTGAAAAGCCAATCGCTCTAAAAAGCTTCCTGAATTATTGAGAAAGTGGAATGCTTATCAATAACAGGTATAATCAGTAAAATTTTGAATAACGCCTAAATGCCACAATAATATGAAATATAGTGATCTACGAGACTTTATTGCACAGCTTGAAAAAATTGGGCAATTAAAGCGTATTAGCCAGCCTATTTCCACTGAATTAATGATGACCGAAATAAGCGATCGCACCTTACGCGCTGGTGGCCCCGCTTTATTATTTGAAAATCCCATTGGTTACAATATTCCGGTATTAACTAATTTATTTGGCACACCAGAGCGTGTTGCTTTAGCTATGGGGCAAGAGAATGTTAGCGCTTTACGTGAAGTAGGAAAGTTACTTGCCACACTGAAAGAGCCTGAGCCGCCAAAAGGGTTTCGTGATGCGCTTGATAAATTACCGCTTTATAAACAAGTACTAAATATGCCTGTTAAAGTGGTAAGAAAGCCAGCTTGTCAACAAATAGTGCTAAGTGGTGATGAGGTTGACTTAACTCAGTTACCTATTCAAAGTTGTTGGCCGGGTGATGTGGCTCCGCTCATTACTTGGGGCTTAACCATTACTAAAGGACCACATAAAGCACGACAAAACCTTGGTATTTATCGTCAACAACTATTGGCAAAAAATAAGGTAATTATGCGCTGGCTTTCACATCGTGGCGGTGCTATTGATTTTCAAGAATGGAAAAAGCAACATCCAGGTGAAAATTTTCCTGTATCTGTTGCTTTAGGAGCCGATCCTGCAACTATTTTAGGGGCAGTAACACCTGTGCCAGACTCGCTTTCTGAATATGCGTTTGCAGGGTTGTTGCGAGGCTGTAAAACTGAAGTGGCAAAGTGTCTTAGTAATGATTTAGAAGTACCAGCGACCGCTGAAATTGTACTTGAAGGTTATATTGACCCCGAAGAAATGGCAGCAGAAGGGCCTTATGGTGATCATACTGGTTATTATAATGAAGTTGATAATTTTCCCGTTTTTACTGTAACCCACATAACTATGCGTAAAGATCCTATTTATCATAGTACCTATACGGGTCGTCCACCTGATGAACCTGCGGTATTAGGTGTGGCTTTAAATGAAGTATTTATTCCGCTTTTGCAAAAGCAATTTCCTGAAATTGTTGATTTTTATCTGCCGCCTGAAGGTTGTTCATATCGTTTGGCCATCGTGACGATTAAAAAACAATATCCCGGTCATGCTAAGCGTGTAATGATGGGTGTATGGTCATTTTTACGCCAATTTATGTACACCAAGTTTGTAATTGTTTGTGATGATGATATTAATGCACGAGACTGGAAAGATGTGATTTGGGCGATGACAACGCGTATGGACCCTAAACGTGACACAGTAATGATAGATAATACCCCCATTGATTACTTAGATTTTGCCTCTCCGGTTTCAGGCTTAGGCTCAAAAATGGGGCTAGATGCCACCAATAAATGGCAAGGTGAAACTGATCGTGAATGGGGAGAGCCTATTGTGATGGATGAAGAAATTAAGCAACACGTTGATGAAATTTGGGATGAATTGGCTATCTGTAAATTGAGTAAATAAGGTTTTTATAAAAGTATGAGTAAAATTAATTGTCAGGTGAAATCATTAACACCACTAACTGATAATGTTTATAAGGTGCTATTAGCACCAGAGAAAAAAGTTGATTTTTTACCTGGCCAATACCTGAATTTTGTCATGAGTGATGACGATAAACGCCCTTTTTCTATCGCTAGTGCACCGGATAAAGCGGAATTAGAGCTACAAATAGGTGCTTTTGGTGCCGATAGTTATCCAATGCAGGTTATCGATCGCCTTAAAGAAAGTGATACTGTGACGGTAGAACTACCTTTTGGAGATGCTTATTTACGTACGAAGAGCGATAGACCTTTACTCTTAATGGCAGGTGGTACTGGCTTTTCTTACGTTAAATCTATGTTGGAATACTTAGTGGCAACTCAATCTACACGCCCTGTTTTATTATACTGGGGCTTGCGAGAGCCAACAGCCTGTTATGAATTAGCACAAACACAAGCTTTAATTGATACCTTAGCCCATGCTAATTTTATTCCTGTAGTCGAAACAGCAGATAAAGATTGGCAGGGTAAGGTGGGTTTGGTACATGAAGTCGTGATGCAAGATATTGTGAGTTTAGAACCTTATGATATTTACCTTGCGGGTCGTTTTGAGATGATCGGTAAAGTGCGTAATGACTTTATTGAGCACGGGGCAGAATTACAGCATATGTATGCAGATGCTTTTGCTTATTTATAGGGTGTGTTTATCTTTGGAGTATGTTTTTGCCATTAAATTAAAGGTGTTTTTAGGGGTACGAGTGAAAAATTACTGTTGTGTTATGGTAATGAAATACAACGAAAACAAGCACTTTTTTATGGAATAAGCCTATGTTAACTGTTTACGGTGACTTACAATCAGGTAATTGTTACAAAATTAAGTTATTACTTAGTTTGTTAGCTATTGAACATCAATGGTTAGCGGTAGATATTCTTAAAAAAGAAACCCAAACCCCGCATTATCTCACGCTAAACCCTAACGGCAAAATACCTTTATTGTTACTTGATAATGGGCAAACGCTGGCAGAGTCAAATGC
>WFQC01000145.1 GCA_015487235.1 Alteromonadaceae bacterium | reverse complement strand
TAAATACTCTACAACACGTTTAAGTGCTATAGTTAATAATCAAGACTGAAATTTATTGTAGTAAGAAGCATGAAGAAAATCATTTTATTATTCCTTTTTTGTTTATTCTTCACTTTTAAAGTTCAAGCTTCTTCGTTAGCCACTACGCCTATAATCGAAATAGACCACTGGCAAAAAGTAACTGAACCTATGCTAAATGAAATAGCATTAGTGAGTGGCATACAGAGTTCTCGTTTACCTATTAAAAAACAATATTATCAATTAAATCAAGAGATAACAGCTTCTTTGTTACAAAAAGAACAAATATTAGTCGAGCTACCAACTCCAAATAACCATTATATTAGTTTCGTTTTGACTCCTTCTTATGTCATGAATACAAGTTTAGCCGCAAAATATCGCAATATTCGTACTTTTACAGGTTATCAGCTTGGCAATAAGCACAATACCGGACGCTTTGATATAACGCCTCAAGGCTTTCATGGCATGTTTTATTTTAATGACAAGGTTGTTTTTATTGATCCTATCGCGGCTACAGATCAAAACCTCTACCACGTTTATTATCGTCAAGATCTTGTTTTATCTATAGAGCAAAAGTTAACACCTCGATTACCTCCTAGGCGTTACCCATCATTAATCAACCGTCATAATAATGCCCAAGTTATAACAGGAACCTCAACAGAGCTTGTAACTTATCGTATTGCAATAGCAGCAACGGGCGAATATACGGCTTTCCATGGTGGTACTAAAGAAGCAGGTTTAGCAGCAATAGTTACTATGCTTAATCGAATTAATGGAATTTATCAGCAAGATTTGTCAATTCAATTAAAGTTAGCAGCCAATAATGACGCCATTATTTTTACTGATGCTGCAACAGATCCTTTCGATAATACCGATGCCGATATTGATGTAAATACTACGGTTATTAATGAAGCAATTGGTGCTGACAATTATGATATAGGGCATGTGGTTGGAACAGGTGGAGGAGGTCTTGCTGGTTTAGGTGTGGTATGTTCAAACTATAAAGCAGAAGGAGTTACTGGTGCTGCTAGCCCTACAAATGATGCCTTTTACATTGATTATGTGGCGCATGAATTAGGCCACCAGTTCGGTGCTGAACACACATTTAACGCAATTTCTGATGCTTGTGATGGTAATAGAGTCGCCAGCAGTGCTTATGAAGTTGGTAGTGCCTCAACTATTATGGGGTATGCTGGTATTTGTGCGCCACAAAACTTGCAAAATAAATCTGATCCTTATTTTCATAGTCATTCTATTGATCAAATTAGTAGCTTTATTCGTTCAGGTAATGGTAATAGCTGTGGTTCTCGCACAATAAAAACTAATCAAGCTCCTGTTGTTGATGCTGGAGAAAATTACACTATTCCTTCACGAACGCCTTTTATGTTAACAGGGCAAGCAAGTGACGCTGAAGATGATGCTTTAACTTATAGTTGGGAAGAATTTGATCTTGGTGATGCAACATCATCTGTACAAGATGCACTAACCGATGATGGTAAAAAACCGCTATTTCGTTCTTTTTTGCCAACGACAAAGACTAGTCGAATTTTTCCTCAGCTAAATGATATTTTATCTGGGCAATCAACTTTTGGTGAAAGTTTACCCACCACGTCAAGAACATTAAATTTTCGTTTTATTGTCAGAGATGGGCAAAATGTAAGTGATCAAAGTATTGTAATTACTACGGTAGATACAGGTGAAGCCTTTAGCTTAATAGAGCCTAGCCTTAATACTCAATGGAATACCGGTGAACAAAGTATTTTATGGAATATAGCCGCAACGGATAAATCACCTATTGCTTGTAATAATGTTGATATTTTATTATCGCAAGACGGCGGATTAAGCTTTACACAACCCCTTGTTTTAAATACCCCTAATGACGGTAATGAGACAATCAATTTACCTGCTATAAATACAGATAAAGGCCGAATAAAATTGCGCTGTAGCAATAATATTTTCTTTGCTATTAACGACGGAGATATTGCAATCAATGTTGCCGCAAATGAAGTAAGGCCTGAGTTTATTGGTCAACAACCCCTTAATTTTGCAGAAGACAGCCGCTTTACGTTAACCCTTGACGATTTCACTTTTATTGATCAAAGTGCTGTCGAACAACTCACTATTCTTAGCGGTGTTAATTATCAGCTAGCGCAGCAAGTTATTGTACCTAATGCAAATTATTATGGTGAACTCACAGTACCATTAACAGCAAGTAATGGTAATTTAGTGAGTGATATTTACTATGCTACAATAACAATCTTACCCATAAACGATGCGCCCATTGCTCTTAACGATACAGTAAGCGTCGAACAAAACTCAACGAATAATATTATCGATGTGCTTGCTAATGACAGTGATATTGACAGCAACAGCTTAACATTAACAGCTATTGAATATAATGGTTCAGGCAAAGTCACTATTGTCGATAATAAAGTGCAATACAGCCCTGCATCTGGCTTTATCGGCACAGAAACACTCAATTACCGCATTAACGACAATGAACAAGCGCAAGCAGATGCAACATTAACGATAACGATTACCGCAAAAGCTACTGTTGTTGAACCAATAAACTCATCATCTTCAGGTGGTAGTTTGAGTATTTTAGTACTGATTATGCTGTTTTTTTTCAATACCTACAAAGTCAAACAAGGGCAGTAAAATGAAAATATTATGTATATATTTACTGGCCATCATCATGGTAGGCTGTCAAAAAAAAGTTGAGCATAGCGACACAAAAGCACCGCTTAATCAATCAACAACACAGCAAAAATCACCTTCTGATCAAGGTGATCGCAATACAAATATAGAAACCACAATAGCCCAACAACTGCACGATGAATTAAAACAAGCTAAAGCCGCGCAAGATTTTCGCTTATATGCCACCAAGGGGCGACGCATCATTATACCAGGGTTAACAAAAAGCCAACTGATACAAGCCAAAGAAAGCTGTGGGCTTAAATATATTGTTGATAGCGGAGATGTACTACGATCAACCGCTGATAAAGAAAAGTATTTATCATCTTATAAATTTGCGATTGCATACAATAAAGCCATGTTTATTTATTGTATGCAACATCATTCATAAAGCGTGTTTATTTTTATAGCTTCTTATACTCTATTTTTAAGGGAACACCATTAATAAAAAGATGCGCCTTGATCATGAATCGCTCAAGCATCCTGAAACTCGCATCTTGAAGTATCATGGGTATATAC
>WFQC01000144.1 GCA_015487235.1 Alteromonadaceae bacterium | reverse complement strand
GGAAAGACAGCACTTTCTTGAAAACGATCTAAGTCATGATCTGTTGTTGATTTATACACCTTGTCATCAGTAGGAAAAGTACGTAAATCTGCCCTTTTAACAATTAAGCCATAACGCACATCATTCATTGAGCTGATCGCTTGTTGATTGGTGTTTAATAGATATTGCTGATAATCATCAGGCCTGAGTGCTTTGCCTTTAAGGTTAAAACGCACAGAACTGGGTAACTGGCTAATCGTTGCAATAATATCAACTAAAGCCTGTCGGGTAATTTGTGCAGGCACAAGCAAAGGATCATTAACCAATGCGTTAGTAGATAATAATTTTTGATTAAATTGACTAATTGCTGCACCTGACATCAACACTTTATCTTGTGCTACTTTAGTTAACCAAAAATGGCTATGTAAATATTGTTCTTGCACACCAATCACGTCTGTTTTAAATTTATAGTTATCGGCAGCATAAGAAATAAATGTGTAAAAACATAATATTACAACTAAATAAATTTGTTTGATATCCATTACCAGCCCTTATGATATAGCAATAGCTAAATCAACATTGTTTGCTAAACATAACAGTTAAAGTACAAAAGTAAATAGTTTTTTCCTAATTAAACAAAAATAAAGAATACTTTATTCCTTTTGTTTTATGATCAATAACCAAAGGTTATGATCTTTATTTATGCGTTAGTTTTGTTTAGAAAAGAGTGTATAAAATAGGCAATAATAGCTAAAACGACGGCATTTAGTAGCTAATTTAAAGACTATAAGCCTCATTAATTGTATTATTTATGAGGCTGTTGCCAATTTAATAATACATGAGTAAAAACAGGTATAGCTAAGAGTGTTAAAAAAGTACCTGTTAATAGTCCACCAATAGCGACGATTGCTAATGGAGATAAACGCTCTATACCCACTGCCCATTCTAAAGCTATAGGTAACATACCAACAGCAGATGAAAATGCGGTCATTAATATTGGCCTTGTCCTTATTGCCACAGCCTGTTGTAAGGCTTCGACTAACGACATACCTTTATCAAGTGCTTGTTGTGTAAAGTCGACCAACAAAATACCGTTGTTCACTACAATCCCCATCAGTAAGATCATCCCCATAAAACCCGGCATAGAACCAAACTTACCTGCTAACATTAATGCCCAAGCAGCACCTATTAGGGCTAGAGGTAACGTAAATAGTATTGCTAGAGGTTTTAAAAATGATTTAAAGGTAATCACTAGCATTAGGTATAATAAAGCTAAGCCGATACTAAAAGAGTGTACTAAACGAGAGAAAGATTCTTGAAGCTGTTTATATTCACCTTCGTAATGAAAACTGTAGCCACGAGGTAACGTGATTGTAGATAGTGCTTGCACTACGCTTTCATGTAATTGGGTAATTGAAATATTACGGCGCCATGCTAATACGTCTACAGTTGGTATCAGACTTTGATGTGTTTCTGCCGTTGCTTGTTCGATAAAATGGGGCGCAGCTAAAGAAATTAGTGGTATTTCAACCCCATTACTCGTTCTAACCATTAATGCTGAAAGTTCATCAAGTGTGCTACGTTGATCTTTTTTTAATCGTACCCAAATTGGAATAGCATTTTCACCTAAAACACGTAAAGTACCACCAGACACTCCATTAACTTGTTGAGCAACTTGATCTGCAACATTCAAGGCAGTTAAACCATAAAGCCTTGCTTTATCAGGGTCAACATTTAATTCAATACGTTGCGATAAACCTTGCCATGTGCGCTCAAAACCCGTTAGACCTTGCACTTTAGCAAGTTTTTGCATAACTTCATTGGCTAAACGATCAAGTACCTTAGGATCAGGCCCTTGTATCATTACATCAACGTTTGCACGAATAGAGGATAATGGCGTTGAACCGTATACAGCAATATTAGCACTTATTAAGCCTGGTATTTTTTGTAATTTAGTACGAATACGATTTTGAATCGTCCAAATATCTTGATCTCGTTGAAAACGGTCAACTAAATTTAATGTTATTTCACCCTGCTGTAAGCGTCTTTGAGCCCCAAAAGATTTGACTCCAGCCTCAGAGCCAATAACAGAAGAGCTAAATAATATCCATTCTTTAGGTATTTCACTAAATGCAGCCTGCTCAACTCGCGTTAATAGTAATGCCATTTGATCATCGTCAGTATCAGGTTGCGCTTCAAAGGTTATGCGCGTAACTCCCGAATCCATTAAAGGCATGATTTCCCGCCCTAAAAAACGCATTTGGTTGGCTGATGCAGCAAACAATAAAATAAAGCCAACAATAACAAGGGCTCTATTTTGTAACCCCCAATTAACTAGTGCTAAATAAAAACGTTTTAAAGGGTTAATAACAAAGTCATCAAAAGGTTTTAACACAAAACGAAGAGGGTCTGATTTATGAATACCTATGATCCATGGTGCTAAAATAGGTATCAGTGTTACAGACGTAATAAGTGATGCAAAAAGTGCAATAATTAATGTAACACATAGTGGCCGTAACACTTGTTCAACATAACCACCAATAAAAATAATAGGGATCAAGACTAAAACTGTGGTGATGGTGCCTGCAGTATCTGCTAGCAATATTTCTTTAGTGCCTTTAATAGCTGCCTCTATACCTTGCTCTCCATATTCTCTCATACGTCTTTCAATATTTTCAATGACGACAATTGCATCATCAACGAGCAAACCAACAGCAATAATGATGGCAGAAAGCGTTACCATATCAAATTCGTAGCCAATAGCTTTTAATACAGCAAACGTGATCAAGTAAGAGACAGGCAATACGGAAGCAACCACTAAAGCTGCTCGAGTATTACCTAAAAAGAGTAAAATGACAAAAATTGTCATAATAATGGCATCTCTTAATGAATCCAACATATTAGAAACAGTCAAACCAATTAAGCGCCCTTGAGTATCAGCTATTTCTATTGTTAAATTAGGAAACTCTTGCTTTATTTGTGGTAAGGCTTGTTCTATTGCATCAATAACGGGTTGAGCAAAGCCTTTTTCTGAACGAAGTAATGATATGGCTACAGCAGGTTTACCATTACCATGAAACAATGATGTTACATCAGCACTTCCCCAGCGAACCTCCCCTAAGTCAGCAACTCTAACTTGATTACCATTAGCTAGTGGAACTAATACCGCGGCTAAATCAACAGGTGTTTTAGCTAATGTTTGTGCTGTTAATAAATAACGGTGGCCACTTTGGTGTATAATACCTGCGGGGCGAGATAAGTTTGCTCCATTCAAAGCCGATGCTACTATACCAATAGAAATGCCATGAGCAGTTAATTTATCTTTATCTAGTGCTATTTCAACTTGACGTACTTTACCACCAAAAACTTCAGCTTCAGCCACCCCTTTTAAATTGAGTAAAGTATCTCTTAAAGGGTTTTCAGCGAGACGACGCACATCATTTAGGTCTAAACCAGATCCCGGTTTAGGTGTTATCGCTAAAACCATAACAGGTCGAGAAGCATCGGTTATTTTAAAAATAAGAGGATCATTAATATCTTTGGGTAATTCACCTTTTACGCGCGATAATTCCGTAGTTACCGCATTAGCATCGCTCTCAATTTCACTACCATACTCAAATTCAACTTGAACAGAAGAGACACCATCACGTGAAGTTGATGTAACCCGCCTTACACCATCAATCGCCATCATTCTAACTTCAATAGGGTGGCTTACTTCTCGAGCAACATCTGTTGCTGCTGCGCCATCCCATTTAGTTACAATAGCGACACTTGGGCGATTTACATCAGGAAATAAATTCGTAGGGATCCCTTTATAGCCAAGAACCCCCATTAATATAGCAGCACACATCAATGCTAAAATAGCATGAGGCTTACGTAGTAACGTATCAAAATTCATGTTCTACTCCACTACTACAAGGTCATTGTCTTTAAGGCGTAACAAAACACTACGATGTGCTATAACAACATGATCTCCAACATTTATATCACCGGTTACTGCATAGTCTTTAGTACCAGTCAGCAGAATATCAACTGGTACTTTTTTAAGATAACTTTTACCTGCTTTTGTAACCACTTTAAAACACCAATTTTGACCTGTTGACGTTGATACAATAGCATTATGAGGTAATGACAAACTGTTTTTCGCTTCTTCAAGTACCACTTGTGCTGAAACTCGTGAACCACTAGGTAAATTAAAAGGTAATTTAGCAAGATCCGCCTCTGCTGTACCTAAAGCATAACGATTTAATTCAGGAAAAATACGATCTAATTTAACCGTTTGTGTTAATTGCCCATACGTTAAAATAACGGTTGTACTAGGGTGTACTTGTGCTAACACTTCTTGCGGTAGTGTTACCTTTAATCGGGCTGCCGCATCAACATTTAACCGATAGAGTAAAGATCCTGGCTGTACCGAATCACCAGGTTCAGCATTGCGACTAGAAATAACTGCAGGTACAGGTGCTTTCACTTCACCATAGCTAATACGTATTTCAAGTGCTGATATTTGTCGTAATAGAGCATTCACTTTTTCTTTAGCGCCTACCCAAGCAGTACGACGAGCTTCGAGCAAGGTATCACTTGTGAGACCTTCTTTTTTTAAAACAAGTTGACGTTGATATTCATCTAAAGCACGTGCAACATCAGCTTTAGCAGCATTAACTTGTGCTATTAAAGCGGCTTTATTTTCAATTAGTTCACTGACATCAATTTTCGCAATAATTTGCTGAGCATTAACACTAACTCCTTCTCTTGGCCCCATCATTAAGATGGTACCTGCAGTTTGTGATCGTATATCTATTTGCTGACTAGCAACTAATTCAGCTAACGTAGTAAAAGTTCTATAAATATTTTTTTGCTGCACTTTGGTTGTATGTAAAGCCCAAGGTGACTTGTCTGCGCTGGGTAAATCAGCTAGCATCTCTTCTCGCTCTTGCCTAATATTTATTGCCGTTATTACCAAGAAAACAAGTACAACAATCATGCCCCATAAGCGTTTAGACTTTAATAACATTAGCTTCCCTTAAAATTTTGAGTAGTAATAACAAATAAAAACGATAACTAGACCAATAAAGATATATGATTATACTGTTAATATATATAAAAGCTAATATATATAAGACAAACTATTAGGGCAAACTATTAAATTAAAACTGGTTACCTCTAGAATTTACATAACCAGTGCTCTTTGCTCTGTAAGCCCCATGGCTAAGATAAAAGGATCTTGCTTTTGACGTGAGATAAAATCAGCTTTACTGGTTATATTTTGCCATTGGTACTTAATTAAACTTTGGGCAGTAGCACCACCT
>WFQC01000143.1 GCA_015487235.1 Alteromonadaceae bacterium | reverse complement strand
TCCAATGAGTTTACAATATTTAGTTGATGGTGAAGTTGACTATGTTGAAGGCTTAGAAGGAAGTCGTTTTTTAGTGAATAACCCTAATGCCACCACAACATGTGGCTGCGGTTCATCTTTTTCAATTTAATTCAATAACAAATCATTCATCAGCTAAAACCGACATTACGTCGGTTTTAGCCTTTTTATTGCCTAAAAATATGCTATTGATATTGTCTTTAGGGCATCTACCCTCAAAAAATAACTAAGGAATTAAATAATTATGCTATTGAGGTTACTAAAAATACTTAGCACCAGCTGTTTCTCTTTAATGTTTTTTCTAAGCAATATTGCTCATGCAAGTGTGTTATCTGCACAAGAGCAAGCCGTGATGAAAACGCTACAACAAGAAATGTTAGCGTCTGATTTATCTTATCAACTGGTTGAATCGATCACCACCGAAGTCGGCAATCGACGTTTAGGTACAGAAGGTGACAAAAAAGCAATCAAATGGGCCGTTGCAAAAATGAAAGCTCTGGGCTTTGATAAGGTATGGACAGAAGAGGTTGAATCACCGCAATGGTTACGCGGTGATATTGAAGCTAAAATTATAAGCCCTTATCAACATGATCTTGCTGTTATTGGTTTAGGGGGCACAGTAGGAACACCTAAGCAGGGTATTCAAGCACCCATTGTACATTTTAATAGTCTTGATGATTTAAAAGCGGCTAAAAAGGGTAGTCTTAAAGGTAAAATTGCTTTTATATCTTACCGTATGAAACCTGCTATTGATGGTAGTGGTTACGGTGTGGCCGTTGCTGCTCGTAGCCAAGGAGCTATTGTTGCGGCTGAAAAGGGTGCAAGTGCTTTTATTATGCGCTCGGTTGGTACTGACAATAATCGTAGCGCTCATACGGGGATGATGCGCTATAAAGAGCACGTTAAAAAAATTCCTGCCGCAGCACTTGCCAATCCTGATGCAGATTTATTAGTTAATATCTTAAAACGTGGTGAACCAGTTAACTTTTATTTAAAAATAAATGCACAGCGCAATCCTTCTATTATGTTGAAATCAGCCAGTGTTATTGGTGAAATTACTGGTAGTGAATACCCCGATGAAATTGTTGCACTGGGTGCGCATTTAGATAGTTGGGATGTAGGTACAGGCGCCATCGATGACGGTATGGGTATTGGCATTGTGCTAGCGGTTGGTGCCAAAATGGCACAATTACCTAAAGCCCCCAAACGCACTATTCGCGTTATTCTTTATGCTGGCGAAGAAGTAGGTTTTTATGGTACTAAAAAGTATATGCAGTTACATAAAAATGAAATACATAAACACATTATTGGTGCTGAGTGGGATTTTGGTTTAGGGCGAATATATGAAATGAAAACCTTCGTTGGCGCAAGTGCTTTAAACGCAATTCGTGAGTTTGCTCAAATAATCGCGCCACTGGGTGTGGCTTTATCGCCCGACAATAATGCGGTTGCTCAATCAGATATGAGTTTATTAACTAAGGCTGGTATGCCAAGTATTAATTTTGCAGCGGATGGTCTAAGATATTTCGATTATCATCATACCGAAAATGACACGTTAGATAAAATTAACCCAGAAGATTTAAAACAAAATACAACAGTTTATGCTTTATTTGCCTATTTTGCCGCGCAATCGGGTATTGATTTTAGGCAGTAAGGTTTATTTATTATACTGGTGTTTTATCTTTTGCTTTTATTAGCTCTGCAATGTTGATGTTTGGGGATAACATTGCAGTTATAAATTGTATCATTCTGAGTATTATTATATTTATACAATGATATGATACTCTTAAGTTTAATTTATTTAACTAGCTGTTTCATATGTCTGCTCAATCTTTACTTAAAAAAGCCCAATCAGTTTGTGCGCAACGTGGTGTTCGCTTTACCCATTTGCGTGAACAAGTATTTTTATTACTGGCCAAACAAAAAGGTGCTATTGGTGCTTATGACCTGCTTGATCAGCTAAAAATTGTAGATAGCTCAGCCAAACCGGCCACTATTTATCGCGCCTTAGATTTTTTAGGTAAACAAGGCTTCGTGCATAAAATAGAATCAATCAATGCCTTTGTGATGTGTCATCATTTTAGTGATTGTGATCACCCGGTGCAGTTATTAATTTGTGATCAATGTGGTTATGTGGAAGAAAGTCAGTCAAATGAATTAGCGTTAACCATTAAAGCGATGGCAATAAATAGCGGCTTTATAGTTAATCACCAAATTGTAGAAGCCCATGGTTTATGTGCTAATTGCC
Organism: Alteromonadaceae bacterium; assembly: GCA_015487235.1. GTDB lineage: Bacteria > Pseudomonadota > Gammaproteobacteria > Enterobacterales > Alteromonadaceae. Next base: position 29,399 of record WFQC01000143.1, on the reverse strand, counting down.
AAAAGTAGTTTGTCTTACAATCTATGCACCTAATCGTAGCCTTCTTAACTAACCCAACCAACTTATGCTATAAGTTTGCGGTTAACTTGCTTTACATAGCCAAAATTTAGAACATTTAGGAAAAATATGAAATATTTATTACGATCAGTGCTTATAAAAATAAGCCTTGTTGTTTCTGCAGGAGCTTTTGCTGGCGGCATGGACTTTGATGATAAATTTAGACAATTAGATGAATTATTACCAACGCCAAATACTTATAGAACTGCTTCTGGGGCGCCAGGCCATCAATATTGGCAACAAAAAGTTGATTATAAAATCAATATCACTTTAGACGATAAAACTCAGCGTTTAACTGGTTCTGAAGTACTTTATTACACTAATAATTCGCCTGATACTTTACGTTATTTATGGTTACAGCTTGATCAAAATCGTCGTAAAAGTGATTCTGATACTAATTTAACTGCTACTGCACCAAGTAAGAAAAAAATTACCTTTACTAACTTTCGTAATATGATCAAATCGCCAGAATTTAATGGTGGTTACACTATTACTAAGTTAACCGATAAGCGTGGTAAGCCATTACATTATGTAATTAATAACACCATGATGCGTGTTGATTTACCTAAACCCTTAAAATCGGGTGACAGTATTGCGCTTCATATTGAATGGAATTACCAATTACATGAACAAAAAGTGTTAGGTGGTCGTTCAGGTTATGAATATTTTAAAGAAGATGACAACTATCTTTATGAAATAGCCAGTTGGTTTCCTCGAGCTGCGGCCTATTACGATGTGATGGGCTGGCAAAATAAACAATTTTTAGGTAATGGTGAATTTACATTAGAGTTTGGCGATTATGATGTAGAAATCACTGTGCCTGCTGACCATATTGTTGCGGCAACAGGGGTTTTGCAAAATGCTAAAAAAGTATTAACCAAAACTCAGCGTAAACGTTTAGCTAAGGCTAGAACAGCTAAAGATCCCGTATTGATTGTTACTGAAGACGAAGCTATAAAAAATGAACAGTCTCGTAGTTCGAAAACAAAAACATGGCACTTTAAAGCGCACAAAGTACGCGACTTTTCATGGGCGTCAAGCCGTAAATTTATTTGGGATGCGCAAGGTTATAAAAAAGGCGGTACAGATACCATGGCGATGTCTTTTTATCCTAAAGAAGGTAATCCGCTATGGGAAAAATACTCAACCCGCGTCATTATTCATACTATGGAGCAATACAATAAATACAGCTTAGATTATCCTTATCCAGTTTCTATTTCAGTCAACGGCCCTGTTGGTGGTATGGAATATCCGATGATCACTTACAATGGCCCACGTCCGACGCTTGACAAAAAAACAGGTAAAAAAACCTATTCTCGCCGCACTAAATATGGGTTGATCGGGGTTATTATTCATGAAGTAGGCCACAACTACTATCCGATGATTATTAATTCAGATGAACGTCAATGGACATGGATGGACGAAGGTTTAAATACTTTTGTGCAGTTTTTAGCTGAACAAGCATGGGAAGAAAATTATCCTTCTCGTCGAGGTCATGCAGCGAACATAACCAGTTATATGAAAAGTAAAAACCAAGTGCCTATTATGACAAATTCAGAGTCAATATTGCAGTTTGGCAATAATGCTTACGGTAAACCTGCAACGGCATTAAATATTTTACGTGAAACTATTATGGGGCGTGAATTATTTGATTTTGCCTTTAAAGAATATGCTCAACGTTGGAAGTTTAAACGCCCAACACCTGCTGATTTTTTCCGTACGATGGAAGATGCTTCTGCGGTTGATTTAGACTGGTTTTGGCGAGGCTGGTTTTATACCACTGATCATGTAGATATTGCTTTGGGTAATGTTTATTTATACCGTCCTAATAGTCAAAACCCTGATACTGAAGAAGCATGGTTACGTGCTTTAGAAAATGAAAAACCAACGTTTATCACCCATTTACGTAATAAAGGAATGCACGTATTAACTGATGATAAACCTGAGTTATTAGATTTTTATAACGAGCATGATAAATTTACTGCGACCAATAAAGATCGTAATAAATATCATGCGAAACAGAAAAAACTAGAACAATGGCAAAAAGATTTATTGGTTGATGATCGTAAATTCTATATTGTTGATTTCGAAAATAAAGGTGGCTTAGTGATGCCTATTATTTTAGATATTACCTATGCGGATGATACCGTTGAACATATACGCATTCCTGCTGAAATTTGGCGTAAAAATACCAAGAAAGTGTCTAAGCTATTTGTGCGAGAAAAAGAGATCAAAGCAATCGCTTTAGATCCTAACTGGGAAACTGCAGATACAGATATTAGTAATAATTATTGGCCAGCACGCGTGATAAAATCTCGTTTTGAGCTTTATAAACGTAAAAAAGCAAAAGATATGATGCGTGATTTTAGTGTTGAATTAAAAGATATTAGTGAAGAAGAGTTAGAGGCTCAAGCTAATTAAATGAACAAGCAATATTGTTTATGGCATAAAACTAGCGGTGTGTACGCGCTGCTAGTTTTTTTCTGTGTAAATTTAACCTTCAGCACTATAGTGTTAGCTCATAAGTACTTTTTTGGTATAACTGAGTTAACGGTAAACCATAGAAGCCAAAGCGTTGAAATTATTCATCAATTTACAATTCATGATCTTGAAAATGCTATTGCAGAGCAACAGCAAATTAATTTTTCCCCTGAATATCCGCATTACGAGAAATTAATTCGTCAATATTTTGAAAAACACTTTAAAATTCAAAATAATAATACTAATATTAGATTATCTTGGGTAGGTTTAGAGTTTGTTAGAGATAAATTATTTGTTTATCAAGAAGCTCAAGGTTTAAAATTTTTAAAAGGTTTAGTGGTAAAAAATGATTTACTCACCGATACTTACCCTAAACAAATAAATACTGTGAATTTTCAGGATAATAACTATCAAGGTAGTTTAACCTTTAGTAAATCACAGCGGGTCGCTAAAATAGTAGCAAATAACTAGCGCATATTGATTTGCATTTATAATAAAGTATACGAAATCAGTGCACTAATAAACAGCAAAGGGCTTGGAAGTCTTTATGAATGTAGAGTTTATTAATCCGTTTTTAACATCAATGTTAAATGTTATGTCTACCATGGCGCAAGTAGAATTAACGCCAGAAAAACCCGTATTGAAGAAAGATATGGTAGCCAAGGGAGACGTTTCAGGACTGATCGGTATGGTAAGTGATCAAGCCAAAGGTTCCTTATCAATAACCCTTGAAGCAAAGCTTGCTTTAGGTGCCATGCAAAATATGTTTGGCGAGAGTCCTGAAGAAATTAATGATGAAATTACCGATCTTGTTGGTGAAATTACCAATATGGTTACGGGCGGGGCTAAACGCTTGTTAAGTGAAAAAGGCTTTGAATTTGATATGGCAACGCCTATGGTAGTATCAGGGCCAGGTCATACTATTAATCACAAGGCTGAAGGCCCTATCGTTATTATTCCGCTTAATTCAGCTTTAGGTAAAGCTTATATCGAATTCAGCTTTGACTAGTTGATACCTGTACAACATAAAAAGCCGCTAATAATGCTTGGCGGCTATTTTGTTTGTCAATTTTATATTATTTCTATGATCAGTTAGTTGTGGCTAAGCGCGTTTAACCCTGCATAAGTAGCATTTCAACTATTTTATTCATATCTAAGTTTAAGTCTTTTGCGCGCACCCCTTTGACAATTTCATCATTTGATTTTTTTAGATCAACCTCTTGGGGGGCTATATAGTGCTTGTGTTTAGCACTATAAAAGCTTTTTACTTTAGGCTTTAATGGTTCTTTAGGATTTCGTTGCTCAACAATGGCCACTTTTTTAGATTTTAATTCTACTAAAGAGCCAACAGGAAATACGCCACTGCATTTTATAAAACGGTTAACTAAGCTTTCATCTAAATGATTTAAAGCGGCTAGTTCTCGTAAAATGGCAAAGGCTTTTACATGGGTAAAGCCTTCTTTGTAAACTCTATCTGCGGTTAAAGCATCAAAAATGTCACAAATAGCGATCATACGACCGTATTGAGTTACCGCATCACCCTTGACCTGATTTGGGTAGCCTTGACCATTTATTTTTTCGTGATGTAATGCCGCAACTTCTAAGCTCAAAGGCGAAATATTAGGTGTTTTTTTAATGATTTCTATTGAATGATTGGCGTGGGTTTTCATTATTTCAAATTCTTCGTCAGTCAGTTTACCTGGCTTGTTAAGAATTTCATCAGGCACCATTATTTTGCCTACGTCATGTAAAAATGCACCAATAGAAAGCTCTTGTACGATAGATTTTTCAATTTCAAGATAACGTGCAAAAATAGCCATGTAAATAGCAACAGAAACAGAATGCTCTAATAGATATTCATCTTTTTCTCGAATATTGACCACACAAGCAAGTGACTCTGGGTTGTTAAAAATAGCATCAACTGATTTATTGGTTATTTCGATAACAGGCTCTAAGTCTAACGGTACGCCCATTTGTGCGTCAGCAAAAACTTTTTTCTGTATTTCTTTAGACTTATCAAAAATATCTTTAGCTTGCTTTACTTCTTTAATGAGTAATTTTCTTTCAGGTATTTTACTATTGGCATGGCGAGTTTTGCTTGGGTCAATTAACACTGCCTCAACACCTTTATGTTTTAGGTGTTCGATCACGCCTTGGCTTTTTATATGCCCCTCAGAAGAAAGCGAAAAGTTACCATGTTGTTTTGTTATTTTTATTACATAATGACCAACCCTAAGATCAGTTATTAGCTTTTCCTCAAACATCATATTATCTTCTTAGTATTAAAGTGCCGAAACACTTTTAGGTGTAGTCTGTAACTTTTACAAACAATATACCGTAATATAAACAAAATTTACTATTATTATCAACTTATTAACTAATACCACTCATAGCATTTAGTTATTCAAAAAAGACCAATGGTATTGTTTCGCTTGTAATTTTAAACATATTGGTTCTTATAATCTCTTATAACCAGTTTATTATCACATGCTTTTTACTTAATATAGTTTAGTTGCTATTTGCGGTATGCGCGTTATTTTAAGTAAACTTTTTTCTTATTTGGCCGATACTATAATAGTATAAAAGTAAGAGGCCTTTGCTGTGCCATGTTAATTAGCTCACGCTGATCACCTATTGATAGGATTTTTTATGCGCTTTATTGCCATTATTATTTTTACACTTTGCTTATCTCCTTTTGCACAAGGGCAAAACTTGCAAGCCGTTCAAATTTATACTGATAACCAGTTACTTGAGTTAATTAAAGAAAATAAACATTTAAGTCAAGTTGTTATCGACGAATGCCAGCTAGTACAAGATATAGAGGCAAGAGCGGTTAAAGCCAAAAGACCTGCTTATCAATTTTTATGGGGCGATATGCTCGCTTATGGTGTCTGTGTTAAAAAAGATATTCCATTGGGATTACATTATATGCAGTTGGCGGCTGCTCAAGGGTTATCGGAAGCTATAGAGCAAATTGGCCGTTATTATCATCAAGGTAAATTTTTTCAAGTTGATATTAAAAAAGCGATTAAATATTTAAAACTTGCGGCTTCTATTGGTAATCTAAAAGCACAAATTCGTTTAGCCACAATTTACAATCAAGGGTTGGGCAGCCCGTTAGATTTTCCTCAACTTTATGCGCAATTACATAGTGCTGTAACTGCCGATAAAAAACAGCACCGCGAGATCAGTCGTTTATTAAAGCAGCTGGCAAATAAAATGCCTGAACGTGTGGTAGAAAATGCAAAACAAGGTATTTATTAAAATAACGTCTGAACTATGTGACATCTTCAGCTAATCATCGTAAACTTTCTGTAACTATTCATTGATTTGCTATCAATTGTTGGAAAATAATAATGAAGAAAATCTATTCCACTTTCGTTGTGTTTTTAGTTTTTATTTTAACCGCTTGTAACGGCCCCTCTGGTGCAAACACTGAAGGCACTGAAATTATTCCAAGCTCATTAACATTAGCGACATACACGAGTGAAGGGAATGAACAACAAAGTTTTGATAGCACGAGCGTTATTACGTTAAAAGCAACACTCTATGATCAAAACAATAAACCACTTGCGGGGCAAAAAATTGACTTTACGGCTTCACTGGGTGAGTTATCTGTTAGTGCTAAACTAACCGACACTAACGGAGAAGCTGTGGTTACTTTAAGTAACCCTGATGCATTGCTGGGAGCAGGTATTGCCAGCGTAAGCCTTGATAAATTAACTCGACAAGTTAATTATGAATTTATTAATAACGCACAAACCGTAAATCAACCTCAATTATCAAACCAAATTCTTTTAAATGATATTGCTGTAAATCAGTTTAGAACGGATCAAACAGTACAGGTGCTTGTACAATTAACAGATAATAATAATCAAGCCATTGCAAATGAAATTATTGATTTTAATGCTGAAATTGGTTCACTGTCTGCGCCTAGCGCGCTTACTAATGCCACTGGTATTGCTACTGTAACCTTAACAGGTGGTGGCAGTGTAGGAGCAGGCGTGTTAACAGCAACACATCGTAATACGAATATTTCTCAACAGCTAAACTATGAAGTGCTTAGTGCAGATGCGGTTATTGTTGATTCGGGTATTCGTATTGGCTCATTTGATAGTAATAACCAATTTAATGAAGGCGTTATTGCCATATCAGTAGCAGATAATACCATTAATGCTGGTGGTACCTTAGGTTTACGTATTGACTTAATTGATATTAATAATGAAAGAGTACAAGCGCCAACACCTGTTTCATTTACGTCTAATTGTGTCGCTAATAATGACGCGGTTATTGATCAAACTGTTTACTCTATTGCGGGCAGCGCACAAGCGACATTTGAAGATTTAAGCTGTGCAGGCACATCGGGTACAACAGATGTTATCGTGGCTAAAGTGAGTATCAATGGTATTGAAGAAGAAGCTTATGCCACCATCAGTATTCAAGGTGAACAATTAGGCGCGATAGAGTTTATTTCGGCACAGCCGACTTCTATCGTGCTTAAAGGCACTGGTGGGCAGGGCAGTGAAGAAAGTTCATTACTGACTTTTAAAGTTAAAAGTGAGTTGGGTAATGCGATACCACAGCAAACAGTCGATTTTACTTTAAATACCGAAGTGGGTGATATTGTATTAAGCCCGTTATCTGGGGTTACTAATAGTCAAGGTTTGGTGACCACACGTGTTGCTGCTGGTACTGTTCCAACGGCAGTTAGGGTAACCGCTAAATCATCATTAACACAAAATAATGAAACAGTTACGGTACAAACACAATCTGATTTACTTTCAATTAATACGGGTTTACCAGAGCAAAGATCACTCACGCTTGCAGCTTCAGTGTTAAACCCTGAAGCTGATTTTAGTGGTGAAACCTCAACCATTACCGCTTGGCTTGCCGATAATTTTAATAACCCTGTGCCTGATGGCACTACGGTAAACTTTACCACCGAAGGTGGAGTGATCGAGCCAAGTTGTACAACGGTTAATGGCAGTTGCTCTGTTACTTGGACAAGTGCAGAACCTCGTGTAGATAATCACCGCGTTACCATATTAGCTAGCGCTGTTGGTCATGAGAGCTTTTTTGATACCAATGGTAACAATAGCTTTGATGATAGTGATGGCAGTGCGATTACCGATATGCCTGTTTCGTCAGGCTTTGGACGAATTACACCACAAGCTTCAGGTTTTATTGATATGACAGAAGCATGGCGTGACGACAATGAAAATGCTACTTATGATGCTGGTGAATTATTTTTAGACTTCAATAACAATAATACCTTTGATAATGCTGACAGTTTATTTAATGGTCCACAATGCTCAGGTGCTTTGTGCGCAGCGAATGAATCTAAATCGATTAATGTACGCAAAGCCTTAGTGCTTATTATGTCAAGCTCTAGTGTTGCTTGGGAATTAAGAGATACAGATAGCAACACTTTACTGTTAGACAATAATAATAATGGTACAGGTATTAGCGATTTAGCTGATGGGGCAAGCCAAAATTTTACCCTGTTATTTTCCGACAGTGCTAATCAGCCATTACCGAAAGAAACACAAATTTCAGTACGATTAAGCAGTGGTGAAATTACCGGTACAACAGATTATCGTGTACCTAATAGTAATGTAGAAGGAAAAGCACGCATACAGTTTACTATTACTAACCCAGTGGGAGGAGATCCTCAAACAACAACCTTAACCATTAATTATTCAACGCCTAAAGGTGTGGTAACTACGATGGTTGAGTCGTTTACACTGGAATAAACACGCCCTATATGAATTTTATTTGTATATTTTCATTTGAGGTGGCACAAGTCGCTTTAAGTTATTTGAGTATAAAGTGTCAATGTTAAGGCTAAATAACACCTACTTAGGCTTGCTGATTTAAATTTAACCACAAATCAGCAAGCTATCAAGGCAATATTCAGGTATAATTAAGCTAATTTTATTTTTACTGATTTTACTCTGTGACCCAAAACGATCCACATTTCCAACGCGAAGCAAAAAAATACCAAAAACCAGTGGCTAGCCGTGAACTACTGCTAACCCTTTTCAAACGTATACAAAAACCACTTACCTATAAAGAAGTCTGCCAAGAATTAGGTTACGAAGACCCTGATCATCTTATCGGCATAAAACGTCGCCTACGTGCGATGGAAAATGACGGGCAACTTATTTTTAATAAACTCAAACAATACAGCTTACCTAAACAACATAAAATACTCACAGGCAAAGTAATAGGCCATCGAGACGGTTATGGCTTTTTCTCTCCACAAATTAAAGAAGGAGAAAAGCCCGCTAAAGACTTATTTATTCCCGCACATGAAATGCAACGTGTTATTCATGGTGATATTGCTACCGCGATCCCTATCGCACAAAAAGACCGTAAAGGTCGTCAAGAAGTACGTATTTTAGAGGTGATTGAATCACGAAGCTCGCCTATTGTTGGACGCTTTTTTGTTAACAAGCACGATAAAGGTCACACGGGCTTTGTTGTGCCTGATGATGCGCGCATTAATCAAGATATTCTAATTCCTGCTGAAGATAAAAGGGGAGCGCGCCACGGTCAAATTGTTGCGGTTAAAATAACACAGCGCCCAAGTAGGCGTGCTAATGCAATTGGTAAGGTCATTGAAATTCTAGGTGATTACATGGCCCCCGGTATGGAAATTCAAATCGCCTTGCGAGAGCATGACTTACCATACGAATGGCCCGTAGATGTATTAAGTGAAGTCAATACGCTTGCCGATGAAGTAGAAGAAGCGGCTAAAAAAGATCGTGTTGATTTGCGTCATTTGCCTTTAATCACCATTGATGGCGAAGATGCGCGTGATTTTGATGATGCAGTTTATTGTCAGCCGAAAAAAACGGGTGGCTGGCGACTTTGGGTTGCTATTGCGGATGTAAGTTATTACGTACGCCCAGACAGTGCTTTAGATATTGAAGCCATTGCGCGAGGAAACTCTGTTTACTTTCCGAGTGAAGTTATTCCGATGTTGCCTGAAAAATTATCGAATGGCTTGTGCTCGTTAAATCCTGATGTAGATAGGCTAGCACTTGTTTGTGAAATGACAATTAGTGCGACAGGAAAATTATCAGGTTATAAATTTTATTCTGCATTAATGCGCTCACATGCTCGCTTAACTTACACGAAAGTTGCTGCAATTTTAGCAAAAGATAATTTAAGTGCAGAACAACAGATTGAAAAACAAACTTTATGTACACAATACGCAGATCGTATTAGTGATTTAGAAAATTTACACCATATGTACCAAGCATTGGTACAAGCCCGTAAAAAACGTGGTGCAATTGAGTTTGAAACCCAAGAATCTCGTTTTGTTTTCAATGAAAACCGTAAGATAGACCGTATTGAAGAAGTGGTGCGCAATGATGCGCATAAAATCATTGAAGAATGTATGATTTTAGCCAATGTGGCAACAGCAAAGTATATTGAAAAACATCAGGTTCCAGCTCTGTACCGTGTTCATGACAAACCTAATACTGAAAAGTTTACTAACTTTATCCAGTATTTAGCTGAGTTAGGGGTTGAAGTAACTGAGGTTGATATTGAAAATCCTCAGCCTGCTGATTACGGTAAAATTTTAGCTAAAGTAGCCGACAGGCCTGATAAAGAACTTATTCAAACAATGCTGCTTAGATCAATGAAACAAGCTGTGTATCAAGCTGAAAATATTGGTCATTTTGGTTTAGCATTGCCTGCTTATTGTCATTTTACTTCTCCTATTCGCCGTTATCCAGATCTGGTTGTTCACCGTATTATTAAAGCTATTTTAGTTAGCGAAGCTCAAGCTGACGATAAGGCTTATGCCGCAAATGTTGGTTGTTATAGTTATCCTATCGAAGCTGTGGTTGAATTAGGTGAACACTGTTCTTTAACTGAGCGTCGTGCAGATGAAGCAACTCGAGATGTTGCTGATTGGCTCAAATGTGAATTTATGCTTGATCATGTTGGTGACACCTTCACTGGCGTTATTGCCACTGTTACCAGCTTTGGTTTATTTGTTCGTTTACAAGCGTTGCATATTGAAGGCTTAGTGCATATTACTTCACTTGGGCAAGACTACTATCAATATGATGAAAAGCGGTTATGTTTAGTGGGAGAGAAAACCCGCATTAAATATCATGTCGGTGATGTTTTATCGGTAAAAGTTGCCGCAGTGAATTTAGAAGAAAAGAAAATAGACCTTATTCTTGCTGGCGACAATGCTATTTTGAAAAAAGCAAAACCAGTAAGTTACCGTAATAAAAAAATATCAGCTAAAAAGCCTAAAACAAAGCAAACAGATCAGACGCAAAGCAAAAAAAATAAACGTAAGAAAACAGCTGAAAAAAAGCCCAAAACTAAAGTTAAAAAGCCTACTGAACGTAAAAAACGACCAGGTAAAAATGCTCGTAAACAAAGCGTTTAATTAAGTAATAACATAGTGTTGGCTGGTTGTGGTGTTAAAAATCAACGTTAATAACTCAGCTAACACTAAGGCGTATATCATCTTAAAAATCACTTCATTGTGAACTTATTTCAGGATCTAAAAGAAAGAATAAAATTATGGCAAAAAATGATGAATTAGTTTTTGGTATTCATGCTGTTAATGCGTTAATTAAACGTTCTCCTGAGCGCTTTATTGAATTGTTTTTATTAAAAGGGCGTGATGATGAACGTCTTAAACCAGTGATTAATTTAGCACGAAAATATGGCATTGCTACCCAAGTGGTTAATCGTAAAGTGCTTGATGATAAAAGCCGTGGTGAACAGCATCAAGGTGTTATTGCGCGAGTTAAAGCAGGTAAAACTTATAGTGAAAACGATCTTGATGAGCTATTGCAACAAGCGGCAGAAACAGGTGAACAGCCTTTTTTACTGATTTTAGACGGTGTAACCGACCCGCATAATTTAGGTGCTTGTTTACGTAATGCTGACGCTGCTGGTGTGCAAGCGATTATTGTGCCTAAAGATAACGCTGCGCGTTTAACACCCACAGTACGCAAAGTGGCTGTAGGTGCGGCAGAAACGGTACCTTTAGTGCAAGTTACCAATTTAGCGCGCACCATGAAACAATTACAACAAATGGGGATTTGGATCATCGGCACGGCAGGTGAAACAGATACCTGCCTTTATGACATTAAGCTTTCAGGGCCAATGGCATTGGTGATGGGCGCAGAAGGTAAAGGGATGCGCCGTTTAACCCGCGAAACCTGTGATGAACTGGTAAAGCTCCCCATGGCTGGCAGTGTCTCGAGCTTAAATGTGTCAGTAGCAACGGGTATTTGTTTATTTGAAATAGTACGTCAACGCCGTAGCTAATATCACTTATAATAAGTTGATTAAGCTCTAGGGTGTGTCTTCTTGTGACAATAGTTTTAACAGGCGATAGAAATCGTGATAATAGTAATAATAAACGTTATATTGTCGCGCATTTATATTGTCGCAAGTTGTTTACCTCTTAGTTATACAATGACTTGTGTCAAACACGACCTCCATTACGGATATAAAAGAAATAGGGATTATACCTCAATGAAAAAAATAATTATTGCTGTTGTTGCTGTATTATTGCTTGTAATAATTTCACCGCAATTTATTGGTCAGCTTGTTGAAAATGAGCACCAAAGTATGTTGAGTAACCTAAATAAACAAATGGTTACGGTAAAAAGTACTCAGTTTAACCGTACTTGGTTCGGTGGTAATGCTAAAACTGAAGTAACTGTTCATGCTAATAACCCTTCTATTGATGATTTTAGCTTAACAATTAATGAAAACTTTTCTTTTGGCCCTGTTATTTTTGCTGATGACGGCATTCACTTAGGGCTTAGTTATAGTGAAGTAACATTAGATCTCGGCTTAGAAAATGATGAAAAAGCAACAGCGTTTTTAAATAATAATATTCATCTTACTTGGCTATTAACCTTTAGTCGTCATGTTAAAACTTATATAAAGGTAGATGAATACCAAAGCGACTTAGGTTATAAAAAAGTTGTGGTGAAGCCCGCGGTAGGGCAATTTACTATGACCGCAGATAACCGCTTATATGGTGATTTTAGCTGGCAAGGGCTTAATGTGGTTGATGATAATGAAATTACCTTACAAGGTGTATCTTTTGTTATTGATCAAAAACTGATCCGCGGTACATATCTTAGTGGCGATGCCGTAACAACTGGAGATTTTTCTCTTGCCATTGAGCAAGTGCAGCTAGCAGAGCCAAATCAAGCAGCAGCGCTAAAGCTTAAAGGCATTAGCATTAAAGCAACGGCAAGTGAAATTGAAAACTTGTTACAGCTAGGGCTTAACTATCATATAGCTTCATTAGACCTTGATGACCAACACTTTGAGCAGGCAAATCTTGCTATACAGCTTGAAAGGCTTGATATTGAAACCATGCAAGCGTTTAGCAAAATAGCCTCAACCCTAGAGGATAAAAACAAACATTCTCAAGAGGTGATGGAAAAACTTATGGCGCTCGGCAGCAAACTAATCGCTAAAGAACCACGATTAACAATTCAAGATGCTAGTGTTTTAACGCCACAAGGCAAAATTGAGATGACCGCGACAGCACAATTTGATCAAACTCAGTTTGATCCGCAAAATATGATGACAGCGATGATGGCATTACAAGTTAATGCACGCGCAACTGCACCGGTAGCTTTTTTTGCTGATGGCGCTAAAAAGCAGGCTGTTGATATGTACTTACAACAAGGGTTGCTCATCAAAGACGGTGAGCTATTAAAAACTCAGCTGAGCTTTAAAGCGGGTAAGCTTACTGTTAACGATAAAGTGATCCCGATGTAATTTTTACGGCTTTAGGCTCATGCAGCTTTACGTGGCATGAGTCTATTTTTCTAAATACGGTAAACGGGCACTAAAAAACAAGCTTTACTTGCCTTTCTTGTTGCTTTTCTCTACAATACGCGACCTTAATTCAGCCTTAATTTTTTTGTTCCTTGCCTCAATACTGGTGATTGGCTGAGCCGGCTAAGAGGCTACAACCGTAAGGAGCTCGTAATGCGTCATTACGAAATCGTATTTATGGTTCACCCTGATCAGAGTGAACAAGTGCCAGGAATGATCCAGCGCTATACTGACATGATCACTGCTGCTGAAGGCAAGATCCACCGTCTTGAAGACTGGGGTCGTCGTCAATTAGCATACCCAATCAATAAATTGCATAAAGCACACTATGTTTTAATGAACATTGAAGCGCCTCAATCAGTTATTGATGAATTAGAAACTTCTTTCCGTTATAACGATGTAGTTCTTCGTAACATGATCATGCGTACTAAAGAGGCGGTAACTGAAGCATCACCAATGGCTGTTGCTAAAGATGACCGTCGTGACGATCGCCGTGAAGTTAAGAAAGAGGTTGCTGCTGAGCCGGCTAAAGCTGAAACAGAAACAACTGAAGAAGCTGCTAGCGAAGAATAAGCTTACCGTGACCCACTCTATTGTAGAGAATTGCCTAATGTTGGTAGGCGAGGTGGTTAAAACACCAAAATTATCAACAAGCCCTGCGGGGATTCATCATTGCCAGTTTTCAATAGACCATAAGTCTATACAAGTTGAAGAAGGGATGAATCGTCAAGCATTCGTTAGAATGAAAGTAGTGGCAACAGGTCAATGGGCGCAAAACTTAACTCGTGATTTAACTGCAGGCTGTAAAGTGAAAGTAACAGGGTTTATTAACCGTCACGAATCAAGAAATGGTAACCCATTAATTGTATTACACGCCCAGCAGATTGAAATGATTAATTAGGTATCTATTTAATTATTAATATAATGAAATAGTTACATTTTAGGAGAAATTCCATGTCTCGTTTTTTTAGACGTCGTAAGTTCTGCCGCTTTACAGCGGAAGGCGCTAGTGAAATTGATTATAAAGATATCGCTACGCTAAAAAACTACATCACTGAAAGTGGTAAAATAGTTCCTAGCCGTATAACAGGTACTGCTGCTAAATATCAACGTCAACTTGGTCGTGCGATCAAGCGTGCTCGTTTCTTAGCTTTATTACCATATACTGATTTACACAAGTAACCTAATAAGGGGTTTAAAATGGAAGTAATTCTTCTAGATAAAATCGCCAAATTAGGCGGCCTTGGTGACAAGGTAACAGTTAAGTCTGGTTATGCACGTAACTACTTGTTGCCACAAGGTAAAGCAGTATTTGCATCAAAAGAAAACATTGAGCGCTTTGAAGCACGTCGTGCTGAATTAGAACAAAAGTTAGCTGAACAGTTATCGGCTGCACAAGCCCGTGCTGATAAATTAGCCGCATTAAAAGAAGTTACTATTGCTTCTAAAGCGGGTGAAGAAGGTAAGCTTTTTGGTTCAATTGGTACTCGTGATATTGCTGATGCGATCACTGAAGCAGGTGTTGAAATTACTAAAGCTGAAGTACGTTTACCTTTAGGTACTATTCGTGAAGTAGGTGAGTTTGATATCGTGCTTCACTTACACAGCGATGTAGATGCTGAAATTAAAGTGATTGTTATTGCTGAAGCATAATTGCTGAGATAAAAATACACTTTTTGACAAAAACACCGTAAATTTTTAATTAAATTACGGTGTTTTTTTATACCTAAAGGATTACTATTACTTACAACAGACCCAAGTATCCGTTTTAATAAAGGCTTTTAAAAGAGGTAAGCATAATGAATAAGTTAATCACTAAAGGTATTCTCATTTTATCCCTATTTAGTTTAGTGGCATTATCAGGCTGTGGTGCCATTCATACCTCAGTAGCTAAGAAAGAACTTGATGTGCAAACTAAAATGTCACAAAGCATTTTTTTAGATCCTGTAGCACCTGAAAAACGTGTTGTTTATGTACGTGTTCGCAATACTTCAGATAAACCTAATCTCAATGTAGAACAAGCGATTAAACGAGCAATTAGAGCCAATGGTTATCGCATAACAGATAACCCTGAAGAAGCACATTATTGGTTGCAAGCTAATATTTTAAAAGCTGGTCGTGCTGATAAGCGCGAAGATAAATCAGGCGTCAGTGGTGCTATTACGGGTGGGGCTATTGGTTCAACAATGGGCAGTGGTGACGGTAAAACAGCAATGGTTGTAGCAGGTGCTTTACTTGGTACTATGCTGGATGCTTCAGTAAAAGATATTTACTACACCATTATTACTGATATTCGTATTTCAGAGCGCACCAAAGATAATGTTGTTGTTACCGAAACTGATCGTTCAACACTTACGCAAGGTACTGCGGGCACTAAAACTGTTTCATCGGTAGAAGATGTAAACTGGAAACGTTATCAAACACGTATTGTGTCTGTGGCTAACAAGGTTAACTTAACCTTTGATGAAGCAGAGCCAGCATTAATAAATGGCTTGGTACAGAGTATTTCTAATATGTTCTAATTTACTTACGTATTTTAGCTTACTAACAAAAAGCATATCGATTCGGTATGCTTTTTGTGTTTTACTGTATTTAAAAAATAAAGAAAATAAAAAATATGATCAAAAAAGAAAAAGCCTTCGGTTTATGGAGCGCTGTATTTTTAGGTATTGGCTCTATGGTTGGTGCAGGTGTTTTTATCGTTATTGGTGAAGCAGGTAGCATTGCGGGTAATTTAGTCACGGTATCTTTTTTTATTGGTGGGCTTATTGCTCTTTTTTGTGGTTATTCATTAAGTAAACTTGCTATTCGTTACCCGAGTCGTGGTGGCATTATTGAATATTTAGTACATGGTTACGGCGAAAATGTTTTTTCAGGTACGTTAGGCATTCTTTTTTATTTTGCACAATTAGTTGCTTTAGCGGCGGTGTCTAAGTCTTTTGGTAGTTATGCTGCTACCTACGTTGTTGATTCTGAACCTACACTAATAGCAAATATTTTTGCAGTAGCAATTTTAACATTTTTTGTTGTTTTAAATTTAATTGGTGCTGCTATTGTCGCTAAAGCAGAAAATATTATTGTTGCTATTAAGCTTACTGTTTTGGCTGTTTTTACTGTTGTTGCGCTTATTTATATCGAACCCTCACGCTTATCTATTTCGCAATCACCAGCAAGTATTAATATTTTTTATGCTTTAGGGCTTACCTTTTTTGCCTTTCAAGGGTTTAGCGTTATTACTAACAGCGTAGAAGATATGGATGATCCTAAGGCATTAATGTTAAAAGCGATGATTCTAGCTATTTTAATCGTGGCTGTACTTTATATTGGCATATCGATTGCTGTTTTTGGTAATTTATCGCTTGCCGAAATAGTACAAAGTCAAGACTATGCCTTAGCTGAAGCAGCAAAGCCTGCATTCGGTTTATGGGGGTTCAAAATTATTGCTGCAACCGCGCTACTTGCCACTGCTTCTGCAATTAATGCAACCTTGTATGCCGTTACACAAATTAGTTATACCTTAGCGAAAGAGGGAAATTTACCTAAAGTTTATAAATATTATATTTTTCATAACACGCAAGGATTAGTTATTTCTGCCTTATTAATTATTCCTATGGTGCTGTTTTTAGATTTAAGTCAAATTGCTAGTATTGCTGCTATTGCCGTATTGCTGATTCAGGGTTTTACGCATACGGGGCATTTATTTAAATATAAAGATACGCAAGCTAATGTATTATTATTAATTGCGGCCGTTCTCGGTGCTTTTGGAGCCGCTATTTTTGCTATTCATTATGCTTCTAAAACGATGCCTGATCTTATTTATTATATTTTGGGGGTGTTTGCCTTAGCCTTTGTTTTTGAAGTGGTAATGCGTTTGATTAGCAATCGCACTATCAAAAAACAAATTAATGGTCTTTAATTACAGTATTGCATTAAAAAAAATAATATATGATGAAAATTAGAAGCCTTTTTATTACAACTAAGTTAGCGCTAACTCATTACGTTAACGTTGTACTTATTGTGCTAGGACTGTTTCTTGTGTTGTTACAGCTCGGTTATACGTATTGGCTTGATATTGAATTGAGCACTTTTTTATTATCACCTTTATTTATGGTTAGTGTCTTTTGCTATCTGATCATTGCCGCATTAATCAAAATTCAATGGCATCGAGTACTATCTAATGCCTTGTCGCCACTAGAAAATATAGAACAATGGTTAGACTCAGACAAACGCTTACCTTTAAATAGCCGTGATAATATTAGTCATGCGGTTAATCAATTATTAAAACAACTGAATGAGGTTAAACAGAGCCATAATATTGAACAACAAATGCGTAAACAGGCGTTGCTTGATCTCGATACAGGCATAGGAAATAGAGCCTTTTTAACGAATCGTTTAGAAGCGTTATTGCATGAAGAGCAAGCTCGAGGTGCATTATTTTTAATACGCTTAAATGACTTTAATATATTGCAGGCTATTTTAGGAGAAAATCAAAGTTTAGTGCTACTTAATCAAGTTATTCAGCTCATAAAAAAGCGTTTACAACATTTTCCGAACTACTTTTTAGCGCGCAGTAATGAATATGAAATTGCCTTGCTAGTGCCTAATGCCTATGTAAATGAAGTTGAAAAGTTAGCTGATAAGTTAGTCTCAACCTTAACCACTATTGAGCTCCCGGCTGAAATTAATAAAGATGAGTTTATTCATATCGGTATTAGTTGCTTTAAAGAGAATCATAAAACCTACCAAATACTTGCAGAGGCAGATATGGCTTTGCGTTCTGCGCAGTTACAAGGGCCTTCACAATGGTTTATGTTTGATGCTGGAGAGATCGCTTTAGAAAGTGCCAAAGGTTCTTTGCGTTGGCATACTTTTTTACTTTCAGCGATAAAAAACAAAAGCTTTTCGTTGTTTTATCAGGCAGTTATAGCCAATGCGAATGAAGAAATATTGCACTATGAGGTACTCACCAAAGTAAAAGAACCTAATGGCTCATTAATTGATGCACGTATTTTTTTACCGATGGCGCAAAAGTGCGGTTTAGCAATAGATCTTGATCTGGTGATTTTTAAGCAGGTTTGCCAAATTTTATTTAATGAACGGCAAAATTCACAATTGTCAGCGTGTTACAGTATTAATTTAACTGTAGAAACCTTACTTTCAGCTCAATTTAAAGAAGCTTTTTCAACATGCTATGCTAATCATGCAGAGATAAAACAGCGTTTAATTATTGAAGTTAGTGAATACCATTTAGTGACACAACTAGATGAATTACTGCCTATTTTAATGGAATTAAGCCAACAAGGCGTACACTTTGTTGTTGATAAGGTTGGTCAGTATGTAGTTGATCTTGACTACTTAAAGCTATGCCCGATTATGGCGATTAAACTTGATCGCAGCATTGTCTTAAATATTGATGAAAAGTTGGAAAATCAAATTGTCATTCAAAGTTTTAATGTTATTTGCCAGCAAAATAATGTGGCTATGTATGCCTTAGGCGTTGAAACACAAGCTGAATGGCAAATGTTAGTTAAATTAGGCGTACAAGCTGGGCAAGGACACTTTTTTACCTCGCCGTCGGAACTGGTAGCAAAGGCCACTCAAGTGGGTTAATAATATTGCGCTCTGCTAAACCGCCTAAACCTTGTAGCCCACCAGTGTGTAGTAGCATGATTGTTTCACCTTTTTGAAAGTATGCTTGCGCTATTAAATCAAGTAAAGCCAAAATCATTTTGCCAGAATAAACGGGTTCAAAAGGCAGTTTAGTTACTTTCATAAAGGCTTGTAAGCGTGTCAAATCATCAGGTGAAAACTTCGCATAACCACCACAATGATAATCGTTAAGTATTTGCCAATTAGTAAAGTGTTTGGCTTGTTGAGGCAGTAGGTTTTTAACCGCAGTAGTTAAATAGTCAGGCGTTTTTTGTCCTTGTTTTAATACTGCGATACCGATTAAATTATGTTGATTATTATCGCCACTAATTAAACCCGCTAAGGTACCACCACTACCAACGGGTAACATTAAATGATCATAATTAATACCTTGCTGTTTTATTTCATCATTTATTTCGCTAACGCCGGGCAAAGCTAAGGCATTACTGCCCCCTTCTGGAACAATAACACTGTGCAGAAATTCTTGTTGTAGTTGTGCTATATATTGGCTTTGTTGACGTTTACGGTAGATTTTTCTGTCAACAAATATTAGCTTCATTCCCCAATGCTGTGCCCATGATAAGGTGAAGTTATTGGCATACTCAGGCTCTCCTCGAATGATACCTATACTGTTTAATCCTTGTTGGTGACACGCAAAAGCAAGTGCATGAATATGATTTGAATAACTGCCGCCAAAAGATAAAATCGTTTTTTTATTGGCTTTTATTGCTGTTTGTAGGTTGTATTTGAGTTTACGCCATTTATTACCTGAAATAATCGGATGCAGTAAATCATCACGTTTTATATAGACTCGTAGCTTATGTTGATTAAATAAAGGGTGGTGAATTTGTTGAATAGGGGAAATCTTTTTCATTTTTTTTACAAAAATAGTTGTTTAAACCTCTAAAAAACTTGCGACTTCTATGCAATTAGAGATAATGGTTACATAATAAATAAAAGAGTAATTAACATTTATAGGTTAATTCTCGCTATAAAATAATAAATTGAGTACTGTTGCTTATAATGTCATTACTTGGAAAAACGCCTCGTCTTTTTAAAAAACCAACCCCTAAAGGTTTGTTGGGTGTATCGCTACGTCAAAACGCTATTGCTTATTGTTATCTACCTGATGATATTTCTAAGTCTGATGAGAGCTCGACGCAAGCTGTTTGCGATAAGGTCGAGTTACAGGCAAGCGATTATGTTCATACTTTAGCAGAGTTAATTCAACAGCAACATCTTAAAGGTACGTGTCACCTTGTTTTATCAGCAACACAGTATAATATTATTCAAGTTGATCGCCCAGATGTACCTGAAGAGGAAATTGCGTCAGCCCTAAAGTGGCAAATTAAAGATCTTGTTCCTTGCTCACCTGAAAATATGGTCGTTGATTATTTTTATGGCCCGGCCATGCCCGATGGTACTGAGCGTCTTTATGTTGTATGTACGCCGTTAGATTGCTTAAAAGCGATTGTAGAGCAACTTAATCGTGATGAAATAATACTCGCGACGATCACCACAGAAGAATTTGCTTTTTCACGTTTACTGCCTTTAAGCGATGATGCGCAACTACTTGTTTGCCAGCAACCTAATGAAGAAGTTTTTATTATTGTTGTGCGACAAGGGCGCATAGTGTTTCATCGACATTTACGAGGCTTTGCCCAATTAGGTGACAAAACAAGCGATGAATTATCTTTTGGCCTGCTTGATAATTTGAGTTTAGAAATTCAAAAATCGAGTGATTATTTTGAGCGCCAACTTAAACAGCCGGTAATTAAAGCGATTAAAGTGTTAATACCAACAAGCAATGAAAGGTTTATTGTTGAGAAGTTGGCTGCTAATACTAACGTACCGGTTTCTTTATTAACGCTGCCAGAAGAATTTGCCGACTATCGACATTTAGCAGCAGCAATTGGTGCCACTATTTCGCCAACTACTGTAACTGATAATGTTGCCATACAGCAAGAGCAGGAGCAGGGATGAGTAAAAAATATGAAATAAACCTGTTACAGCCTGAGCTGTTACCTAAATCGCCTTTACTCACCTTGTCTCGGGTGATCAAGCTGTGGATAGTGGTTTTTGTAATATCAATTGGTGCAGGTATTTATGGTCAATTACAACTAACTAATATTCAAAACCAGAATAAATTACTTAATGTTGATAAAAGTCGTAAACTAGTTCTTCAAGAAGAATTAACGGCAAAAGTGGCTTCTCACCGAACCGATCCACTTTTAAATGCACAACTAGAAACACTGAAAACCTTGATTGCCAATAAAAAAATACTTTATACCAACTTAACTGATCGTTCTAAAACTTATGTGGCGGGTTTTGCTCAAGCCATGAGTGAATTGGCTAAAATCCATCACAAAGACATTAGTTTACAACATATCAGTATTAGTCATGATAATATAAGTTTTACAGGTATTGCGCGAACACCTAATGCGGTTCCAACATGGATGGCTGAATTTAAAAATGCTTATTTATTATCAGGAAAGTTATTCAAGCATTTTGAGTTATCTGAAAGTAAACAAGGTTATACCAAATTTTTTGTGAGCTCTAATCAGCCCGCACAGGAGAGGCAATAATGCAGCAATGGCAAAGCTACAAGGATAAATTTGCGGCACTTTCAAGTCGAGAGCAGGTGCTAATTGCGCTAACAGGGATTATTGTTATTGTTTTTTTAGCGGTTTCTTTAGCTTTAGCGAATATTTACAACAATTTAACACTAGCTCAGCAGCAGCATCGGCAATTAGTCTCTGAAAATAACAATATTCAAAATATTATTACAGAATTAGAAAATGCGTTACGTATTGACCCGAATGTAGCACTGAAAAAGCAAATAAAAGCCCATCAGCAAGAGTTAGTAAGCATTAATGAGTCGTTGCTTGAATTAACCTCTGAATTAGTTGATCCGGTGCAGATGCGCCAAGCATTAGAGCAGTTACTGCAAATGCAAAAAGGGGTTCGTTTAGTGTCGTTTGCTGTATCAAGTGGGCAGCCGCTCGTTTTATCATCTGAGGCTCCGCAAGAAGCGAATAGCGAGCAAAACATTGAGCAAAAAGAGGTGGAAACTCTCGGTTTATACCGACATGTGATTAAGTTAAAGTTAACTGGCAGTTACTTTAAATTGCGCGATTATTTAACGCAATTAGAAACCTTACCGTGGAAGTTTTTTTGGGAAAAGTTTGATTATCAACTAAAAAAATACCCTAAAAGTGAATTAGAGTTAGAAATTTATAGTTTAAGCTTAAAACAGGAATTTGTTGGTGCATAACGTCATGAAGCAATTATTCTTTTTTCAAACCATGTTTGTTGTACTTTGGGTAAGTACAACGTCATTGGCTTATGCGGCTTCAGATCCCACCAAACCTTTATTTGGGCAAGCAGTGGTAAGCCCAGCTAAAATAAAATCTCGGTTAGTATTACAGTCTATTATTAAGTCAGACAACCATCACAAGGTTGTTATTAATGGTAAGCTTTTAAATCAAGGTGAGGTTATATCAGGCTATAGAGTTACAAAGATAACTACAGGAAAAGTACTGCTTGTTTCTGATGAAAAGCGACTTGAGCTGGCTTTGTTTACACAAGGTAAACTTTCAAAAGCGGTGAAAAACTAAAATGAAAAAAGTAACAGCAGCTAACGAATATGATACGGATAATAAAAATAGTAATAAACAGATGATGAAAAAATACGCTATGAACAAAAAATTACCTCTTGCTTTTTGCTGGTGTTCACTAGCATTTTTAATGGGTTGTAAGTCAACACCACCACAACCTCATATGGTGAATAATGCGTTAGATGAAGCCATTGCTCATAGCGATAAGGCAAAGCAACCTAAACCATTAACTGATATTCCTTCTGCCGTACAACAAGAGTTAGTGCAGTTAAAAATGGGCGAAGCACGTCAAAGTTTACTGGCTGAAAAACGTTTAGAAATTGCCGCAAGTGATATAGAAGCACAAGACTTTTTTGCCGCGATTGTGGAAGACTCACCTTATAGTGTGGCGGTTCACCCAAGTGTTTCAGGTACTATTACCCTAAATTTAAAAGGCGTTACTATTGATGAGGCTCTTAATGTTGTAAGAGACTTATACGGCTATGATATTCGTCGGCAAGGTCGTGTTATTCAAGTTTATCCTGCAGGTATGCGCACAGAAACTATTCCATTGAATTATCTTTTTGTGCAGCGCACTGGGCTATCAACCACCAGTATTAACTCTGGAGGTGTTTCAGAAAATGATCCTAATAATACTAATGGTAACAACCGCTCTAACAATTTAAATCGTTCAAATTACGGTAATAGTACCAATAATAGTGGTCGTAATAACAATCAACAGCAAGCGCGCAGTGGTATTAATATTTATACTGAAAATAATTCAGATTTTTGGAAAGAGTTAAAAACAACGCTTGAATCTTTAGTCGGTACGAATGATGGCCGCTCAGTAATTGTTTCTCCGCAAGCAGGATTGATTACCGTGAGAGCTTTTCCTGAAGAAATTAAGGCCGTGAAACGTTTTATTGATCAATCACAAGCGCATTTACGTCGCCAAGTGATAATTGAAGCTAAGATCATGGAAGTGACCCTTAATGATGATTATCAGCAGGGAATTCGTTGGGATCAAGTGTTAAGTCATGTGGGCAATACTGATTTTACTTTTTCAACAACGGGTAGAACGGCAGGTAATGCTATTTCAGCCCTTGTTGGGGGTACAACCGCTATTGCTTTTAAAAATAAAGATTTTTCTGGCGTGATAGACTTACTTTCTACACAAGGTAACGTGCAGGTACTATCAAGCCCAAGAATTACCGCAATTAATAACCAAAAAGCCGTTATTAAAGTGGGTAATGATGAATATTTTGTTACTGATGTTTCAACCACCACCACAACTGGTACGGCTACCTCAGTAACACCTGAAATTGACTTAACCCCCTTTTTCTCGGGTATTGCGTTAGATGTAACACCACAAATAGATAAAAATGGTGAGGTTGTATTACATGTGCATCCTTCGGTAACAGTAACCGCAGAGCAAATTAAGAAAATATCGTTGAGCGATCAAGATATTATATTGCCGCTTGCACAAAGTAGTGTACGTGAAAGCGACAGTATTATTCGCGCCAAATCAGGTGAAATTGTTGTTATTGGTGGTTTAATTGAAACACGTAAAGTTGACAATGTATCAAAAACACCTTTTCTTGGGGATATACCTTTACTTGGTGGATTATTTAAAAGCAAAGGCCAAACCACCCAGAAGAAAGAATTGGTTATTTTGTTAAAGCCTATTGTGATCGGTCAAGATACTTGGAAAAACCAATTGCAAGATGCGCGTGCATTATTAAAGCAATGGTTTCCTGAAGAACAGTAAATATGTATCTTTATCATTTTGGCTTAACAGAACTACCTTTTACTTTGACACCTAATACTAATTTTTATTTAGGTATACAGCCGCATGATGAAGCGTTAGCCGTATTATTGACGGCATTAAAAACAGGGGAAGGGTTTCTTAAAGTTATCGGTGAAGTAGGTACGGGAAAAACCTTGTTGTGTCGTAAATTACTAAATGAAATTCCCGATCATTTTGTTACGGCTTATATTCCTAACCCTTATTTAAATCCAGATGAATTACGCCGAGCTGTTGCTTGCGAGCTAGGGGTAAAACAAGCACAACGTATGAATGTGCAATTGCTAACACAGCGTATTCAAGAGCGTTTATTGACTTTGCATCAACAGGGGCATTCGGTGGTACTTATTCTTGACGAAGCCCAAGCTTTACCCGAAGAAAGCCTAGAAGCGCTACGATTATTTACTAATTTAGAGACTGAAAGTCGTAAATTACTACAAGTGGTCTTATTTGCACAACCAGAGCTTGATCAGCGTTTAGCGCAAGCACATTTTCGACAGTTAAGGCAACGCATTACTTTTTCATATCAATTACGCGCTATGACCAGTGATGAAGTAAATTATTATATTAACCATCGTATGAGTGTCGCAGGTTATAAAGGGGCGCCTTTATTTGAGCCAGCGATCACCACTAAAATAGCTAAGGCAAGCAAAGGTATTCCGCGTTTAGTGAATATTTTATGTCATAAAATGTTAATGCTCGCTTACGGTCAAGGCCTATATCGATTAACTAAACAGCATTTAGACTCAGCTATTAATGATACCGAAGATGCACAAAAAGTATCAAATTCAGCTCTGCTCACTTTAGCGACGGTGACATTGGTTGCCATTTTATTCGCTAGTTATTTTGTATGGGAGCGATCATTTTGAGTGTTATAAATCAAATGTTAAAGGATTTAGATAAACGGCAAAATGAGCAAACAAATAAAGCTGAATCAACAGCTAACGCAATGATGGTTGCTTCTAAAAGCCCTAAAACGAGTTTAATTATTATTATCACCATAGTTGTTACACTTTTACTTACCTACGGTGGCTATTTATTTACCCAAAATAAGTTATTAATTAGCGAAAAAAATAGTCGTGTTGAGTTAAAGAAAGCGCCTTTAGCATCCCAACAACAATACAATGAGCAACCTCGTATTAATGAAAGTAATGCTAATAATGAAGCACAACAAGTAGTGCTAGAAAATGGTCAAAAAGTTACCTTGATCCCTGGTTCTAACGCAAACATAAATTCACTCACTGTTAAAAAACCAGTGGTAGAACAAGCTGTTACACCAAAAGTTATTCCAGTGCAAGCTGAAAAAGCGATAAGTAAAAAGTCGTTGGCAACGTCAGTTAAACAAAGTGATCTTCGGCATTTATCGGAAGTAAAAGAAAAAAGTCAAACAATAAAAAACGATGTTGATACACAAATAGTGGAGTCTGAGCAGGCTAGGCAAGACATAAAAACACAAGCAATAAAGCCAAAACCTAAAGCTTCTATTTCAGTGTCTCGCCAGCAACTTACTACAGAACAATTAGCTCAGCAAAAAATGAAGCAAGCAGAGCAAGCTTTATCGGCACATGATATGCGCAAAGCGGAAAAATTATTTGAAGAAGTTTTAATGTTAAAACCTGATAATAAAGCAGCAAGAAAACAGCTAGCAGCATTATGGTTTGGGCGAAAAGCTTATCAAGATGCCTTAAATTTGCTTGCGCAAGGTATTGCGCTTGATCCTCAGTACAGTGAATTTCGTTTAATGCAAGCGCGCATTTATTTAACACAAGGTTATAGTGAGCAAGCTTATCAGGTGTTACAGGCATTGCCCTTTACCCTTAATATTGAATATTTATCAACACAAGCTAATGTAGCGCAGCAGCTTGCTAAGTATCCGCAAGCTATTCAAGCTTATCAACAGCTTATTAAAATTCAACCGAGTGAGGCGCGATGGTGGCTTGGGTTAGCTGTTGCATACGATTCAAATAAACAATATTCACTGGCTTTGTCTGCCTATCAATCGGCACTAGCACAAGGCAATTTATCAGCAAGCTCATTAGATTTTGTTCAGCAGCGATTGCAAGAATTGAGAGAATAGTTATGGCAGCTCCTAAATTAAAAATGCGTTTAGGTGATTTATTAGTTAATGAAAATATCATTACTAATGAACAGCTTATGCAAGCTCTAAATGCACAGAAAAAGACTGGTAGAAAATTAGGTGATACGTTAATAGAGCTAGGTTTTCTCAGTGAAAAGCAATTACTAGAGTTTTTGGCACAGCAGCTTGGTGTGCCTTTTCTCGATATTAGTCAAAAGCGTATATTACCTGAAATTGCTAAATTATTACCTGAAGTACACGCCCGCCGTTTAAGAGCGTTAGTGATTGAAGATCAAGGTGATAGTGTTTTACTCGGCATGAGTGATCCTGCTGACTTAAATGCGTTAGATCAGTTAGAACAATTGTTAGCGCCTAAAAAAATCAATTTAGCCGCGGTAATGGAATCGCAGCTTTTTGAAGCTTTTGATAGTTTATATCGTCGTACAGCCGATATAGAGTCTTTTGCAAGTCAATTAGAAGATGAGTATGAAAAATCAAGTGATTTTGATTTAGGTGAAGCATTTGGTGATGAAGCTGGTGATGCAACCGTAGGCAAATTACTGCAATCTATTTTTGAAGATGCAGTACAAATGCGTGCTTCTGATATTCATATTGAACCTGATGAAAAACAATTACGAATTCGCCAACGTATTGATGGTGTTTTACAAGAAAATATCTTGAAAGAAAATCGTATAGCGTCTGCGATGGTACTGCGCTTAAAGCTAATGGCAGGGTTAGATATTTCTGAAAAGCGCTTACCTCAAGATGGTCGTTTCCATCTAAAAATAAAAGGGCATGAAATTGACGTACGTATGTCAACCATGCCGGTACAGCATGGTGAGTCAGTTGTAATGCGTTTGTTGGATCAAACGGCTGGTATTTTATCTTTTAACGAAACAGGAATGCCTGCAGATTTAATTGCCCGCTTGCGTCATCAAATAACTAGGCCTCATGGCATGATATTAGTGACAGGGCCAACCGGTAGTGGTAAAACAACCACACTTTATGCCGCATTAAGTGAATTAAACCAAGCAAGTAATAAAATTATTACCGCAGAAGACCCCGTAGAATACCGTTTACCGCGCATAAACCAAGTACAAATTAATAGTAAAATAAACCTAACTTTTTCGACTATATTACGTACCGCGTTACGCCAAGATCCCGATATTATTATGGTGGGTGAAATGCGTGATCAAGAAACCGTTGAAATGGGGCTGCGTGGAGCATTAACCGGTCACTTAGTCTTATCAACATTACATACCAATGATGCAATTACTAGTGCCTTGCGTTTAATGGATATGGGGGCTGCTGGATTTCTGGTGGGCTCAGCATTACGTGCTATTATTGCCCAACGCCTTGTTAGACGTATTTGCGGAAACTGTAAAGAAAGCTATCAGCCTGATGAGCAAGAAATCTTTTGGTTGAGTAATCTGGTTGGCGATATTGCTAAAAGTACAACTTATTATAAAGGTAAGGGGTGCCAAAGTTGTCAATATACAGGTTATAAAGGGCGTATAGGGGTTTTTGAGCTACTTGAATTGAATCAGGCAATGATGCAAGCTTTAAAACAAGATGATGCAGAATCTTTCACTAAATATGCACATCAACATGATGGCTTTAAGCCTTTAGCGCATTCAGCTTTTGATTATGCTAAACAAGGCATTATTAGCGTTGAAGAAGTGTTGCGCTTAGTTGAAACTGTTGATGTAACAGGGTGATGATTTACTATGGCAAGCTTTAACTACATCGGTAGAAATACAACAGGTGAACAAGTAAAAGGGACTATTGAAGCGGCCAACTCGGGTGCTGTTGCTGAACTTTTATCACGCCAACAAATCATTCCTATTGCTATTGAATCGGCTCAAGATGTTGCTACAAATAGTGGTTCATTAGCTGGGCGTGATGTAAAAGAACTTTTGGGCTTTACTGCGGTTGCATTAGAAGATTTGATTGTGTTTTGCCGACAAATGTATGCGTTAATGAAATCAGGAGTACCTATACTTAGGGCTATTCATGGGCTTGCTGAATCTTCAACCGCTAAATCCTTAAAAGAGGCATTACGTGATGTCGCAAGCCAGTTAGAGGGTGGTTTTGCGTTATCGTCGGCGTTGAATAAGCACCCTAAAATTTTTCCTCCTTTATTTATTGCTATTGTGCATGTTGGTGAAAATACGGGACAACTTGATGCGGCTTTTCTAAAACTAACGAGTTACCTTGAAAAAGAGCAAGAAACCAAAAAGCGAGTTAAAGCGGCATTGCGTTATCCGAGCTTTGTGATCATTGCGATTATTATTGCGATTGTTATTTTAAATATTAAAGTTATTCCTATTTTTGCTTCAATGTTTGCAAAGTTAGGTGCAGATTTACCTTGGGCAACTAAGTTGTTGATCTCAAGTTCTAATTTCTTTTTGCAATATTGGCCACATATGTTAGTGGGTACATTAGTGCTTTATTTTGGTGTGCGTCAGTACTTACAAACCGAACAAGGGCGTTATCGCTGGGATAGGCGTAAAACAAAACTCCCTATTGTGGGTAGCATTATTGAACGCTCAATTTTATCACGCTTTTCTCACAGTTTTGCTATTGTGCTTAGGGCAGGTGTACCGATGACAACAGGTTTAAGTTTGGTTGCTGATGCTGTTGATAATGATTATATGAAAGATAAGATCAATGGTATGCGCTCAGGCATTGAAAGCGGTGAAACACTGTTAAGAACAGCCATTAGTAGTAAACTTTTTACTCCATTGGTGTTGCAAATGATCGCTGTAGGTGAAGAAACGGGGCGTGTAGATGACTTACTTGAAGAAGTGGCTGAATATTATGAACGTGAAGTAGATTATGAATTAAGCACTTTAACAGCGCGAATAGAGCCAATACTTATTGG
>WFQC01000142.1 GCA_015487235.1 Alteromonadaceae bacterium | reverse complement strand
TACTTATGGCAAGTCGCAGTAAAAGTGAAGAACTTACTGGGGGTTTATTAAACATGACAACTTGGCCCATGATGATGTTATCTGGCGTCTGGTTTAGTTTAGAAGGGGCGCCACAAGCATTAAAAACATTCGCTGAATTTTTACCCTTAACTCACCTTGTTGCTGGAGCACGAGCTATTATAACCGAAGGAGCAAACTTAGCCGATATTAGTCATCACCTTCTTATTTTAGTGATCATGAGCAGTATTTTTCTCACCTTAGGCGCTTACTTATTTGACTGGAATAGCGAGCGTTAATTATTACAAATCACTTGTCATTAAATTGTCATACTTAGTTTATAGACTCCTTATTGTCGCTAATAAGGGGTTTTTTGTGAAAAATAAAATTCAAACTATTTTACTAGAAAAAAATATTACAACAGTTTTTCAACCAATTTTTAATATTATACGTGAAGAAATTATAGGTTATGAAGCCCTTACTCGAGGGCCTAAAAATACAGATTTATATTCCCCTGAAACTTTATTTGAACAAGCAACACAGCATGGCTTGCTTTCTGAATTAGAAATGTTGTGTCGTGAAACAGCTATTCAATGTTTTGCGCAATTAAAACTAGCTGGTAAGCTCTTTATTAATATTAGCCCTGCAGTGATGTTGAATAAAGCACACCCTAACGGAGAAACAATAAAGCTAGTTGAAAAAGCAGGATTATCTTGCCAGCAACTTGTTATTGAGTTGAGTGAAAAATATCCTTTTCCTAGTAATAATGTCTTGCGAAATGCTCTAGATAAATATCGCCAATTCGGTTTTGATGTGGCTATTGATGATTTAGGTGCAGGCTATTCAGGGTTAAAGCAATGGAGCCACTTACGCCCCGATATTGTTAAAATAGATCGTTATTTTATTGATAAGTGCGACAAAGACGTAATGAAGCGAGAATTTTTAAGAACATTATTTGAACTAGGGCGTACTTCAAATGCGCATGTGATTGCTGAAGGTATAGAAACGAAAGAAGAGTTTGAGTTATTAAGAGACTTAGGTATGGTATTTGCTCAGGGTTTTTTTCTAGCGCGGCCAAGTGAATTCCCTTGTGTTGAATACCCTAAACTAGAGGTAAATGACATTAGCCAAGAAGAAGCCCGCATGGGCACTATTGCTTTACTCGCTAAATCGGCTATTACCGTACAGTATCAGCAAAAGGCAAATGCGGTTTATCAACTTTTTAGCGATAATAATGATGTGCACGCAATTCCTGTACTTGAAGGTAATAAACCTTTAGGTATGGTTTATCGCAACGAGCTAATGGAACTTTATTCTGATATTTATGGGCGTGCTTTATTCTCTAAAAAATCAGCATTAGATATTATGAATGATAAACCTATTATGCTTGAACATTCTATGCCATTAGAGCAGGTAAGTGCATTATTAACTGCTCGTGCTAATTTAGCATTTACCCATTCATTTATTATTGTTGAAGGCGGTGTTTTTAGTGGTATGGTTTCTGCGCGAGACTTACTGAAAAGTATTACCGACTCTAAACTAGAACAAGCTCGTTATGCTAACCCTTTATCAGGCTTACCAGGCAATGTTTTAATAGAAAAAGAAATTGATTATATGCTAAGAAAAGAACGTCCGTTTAATTTAGCATATTTAGATCTTAACCACTTCAAACCTTTTAATGATATTTATGGCTATGCAAAAGGAGATTTACTATTAAAAGCACTGGCCAATAGTATTGTATTAAATACTAACAATCAAAACTGTTTTGTAGGACATATTGGTGGTGACGACTTTATTATTTTGTTTAGAAGCAATAATGTAGAGGCTATATGCCAAGCCATACTAACAGACTTTGCTCAACAAAGTTTATTATTTTTAAGCAATGAACACAAAGCACAACAAGGGTATTTTGCTTTAAATCGTAATGGTGAAAAAGTATTTCATCCATTGGTTAGTTTAGCTATAGGTGTGATTAACCCTGACGTAAGTCACTACAATTCTTACCATCAAATTGCCGATTTAGCTTCACAAGCTAAAAGTCAAGCGAAAAAAATAACGGGTAATAGCTTATTTATTTGTCGGCGTCATAATTGTCAAGAAAGCCATTATCAAGTAACAGCAAAAAGTAATGAAGTAGCTTAAGAACTATTATGCTTGCTATAAGAGATCTCGGTATTTAAATTGTTAATAGTTTTTTAGAATAACGACATCACGAGATCGACAAGGAATAAACAATAAAATATACTGGCAACAATTACCTAATTTTTTAAGTTAGGAGTTGTTGGCCTTTTTGACAAAAATAGCATGAAAAACGCAAAGGGTCACAGGTTCTAATTTAGTTTTTTATTGCTAACAAATAGTTAGCGGAGTTATATTATGTCTGTTGTGATCAGTGGTACAGGTTTATTTACCCCGCCAGAAAGTATTTCAAATGATGAGCTTGTTGCTTGTTTTAATCAATATGTTGATAAATTTAACCAAGAAAATAGTGCCGCTATTGAAGCGGGTGACTTAGAAGCACTCGG
>WFQC01000141.1 GCA_015487235.1 Alteromonadaceae bacterium | reverse complement strand
TTAAAGTCAACTTTAAATGATAAATCAATGTGATAAGAGGCTTCCATGGGAAGTATTAGTAAGGGCAGCCCTGTTTTTTCTTCAATGGTATTTAAAGTTTTGTTTAAACTGATCATGTCTTTATCGGTAACAACAAACCATAGGTTATAGGTGTGCTCGCGAGCGTAATTGTGATTAACTTGTGTAAATTGGTTAACAATTCCAGCAATTTTATCAAGCTGTTTGTCAGGTACCGCCATCGCTACTAGCGTACTGGCTCCTGCTTTTTTGTGATCAAATACCGGGCCTAGTCGTGATAATATGCCGCTATCAGCTAATTTTTTTACTGCGATTAATACTTCAGTCTCTTCAACATTATATTGTGCTGCAAGTGCTTTAAAAGGCTCGCTGCAAAGTGGAAAGTCACGCTGATAGTCATTGATAAGTTGTTGCTCTAACCACGATAATTGCATAATTAAAGGCCTATTTGATGTGCACGATTAGTGAAGAAAATACCGCTGGGGCTTTTCACTGATAAAGTTTTCAGTAAATTAAGGGTATTGGTATCATAAATTTGTACTTCATTACTGTCACGAACAGACATCCAGACATGTTCACCTCTGGGAGTGAACTCCATATGCAATACCGCAGGACCTGGCTTTAAGGTTTTGACTTTTTCAAAGGTTTCTGTATTAAACACTTCGATAGTGTCGTTATCAGGGTGAGCAAAGTTAACCCAAATTTGCTTATTATCAGGTTGCGCCATTACAAATACAGGCTGACTATAGGCAGGAATTTCGGTTACTTGTTGCCAGTTTTCGGTATTAATAACCAGTACTTTGTGTTGTCCTACTGCTGGAACAAAAGCGTATTTTCCGGCTATAGCCCAGCCTTCTAAATGCGGCATTTTATATACAGGCAGTCTTTTTTCTCCCTTGCCATAATGATCTAAAATGCGCGTAACGCCTTTTTCTAAATGCCAAAGGTCAAGTAATGCCATGCCATCTTCACCGAATAGCCCAGCAATATAATAACGACCATCAGGCGTAATTAAAGCATCGTAAGGGAATAAGCCAATGTCTTTAAATTTGGTAAGTTTCATTTTGTCACCAGAAAAATCAGCTACCCAAATTTCATGACTGTCAAATAAACTAAAAACAAATTTATTATTCGGCGCGTCAACCAACCCCACTACTTTTGAGTGCTTAAAAGTACCATCGTCATTTTTTACTTTATTGGTGAGTTCTGTAGCATCAATAGTCGCGACTAATTCTAGCGTGTCACTATTAAATACTTTGACACCGCCCGGTGTATAATTTGATACGGCAACTAATTTACCATCTTGACTAATTGCACCACCAATACTGTTGCCTGATTGTATAACGCGTTTAGCAATAGTATCGGTGAGTAAATCTATTTTTGTTAAACCACCATCGCGGCCAAAAACATAAGCATAACGTTGATCACGAGAGTAAACTATTGAGGCGTGAGATAAATCACCTAAACCACTAATTTCGCTTAATGCTTGCTGATCACTATGATCTACAATTTTTACTTGCCCTGTAGCTCGCTCAATAATAACCCCTAAGTCACCCGTTGGGCGCATGACCATTTGAGTTACTTCTTCATCAACAACAATCTTATGTGTGCAACAACCTTGCAAGAGAAATGCTGAGAATAAAGAGAATAAAATAGTTTTTTTAACGTGTTTCATCCGTTATACCCTGTTGAATTTGTTTAGTTAACCATTGTACTTCTTGTTTGGTTAAGAGGTTTTCCCACGGTGGCATTGCTGTACCTTCACGACCGTATAAAATAGTATTTTCAAGCAAGGCGGTAGGTTTGTTTTTTAATTGTTGAGGCAATAGAGAAGGCCCTAAACCACCTTTTAGTGTCATACCATGGCACGAACCACAGTCTTGTTTAAGCAAATGGATCAGCTCTTGTTGGCGTTGTTTAGAAAGTTGGTTGTCAGCGTTGTTTTCGTTAGCATTACTCATTGGGCTAATGCTTTGTGTAAACAATATAATTGAGACAATACTAAATAAAGAATATCGCATGGTTATGATCACAAATAGTTATGATGCAATAACCATAGCAACTCTCAGGGATTAATTAATTGCTAAAGATCATATTTTTGTGGGGAATGCTTTTTTAACTTTGACTTAAATCAAAGGAAAATGATTTTTTATTAACCTTCAACTGATTAGAGTGTGTTGTTCTTTAGAGTATGTTTTTACAGTAGGCTCTAAAAAACGAGTCGCTTGGACTCGTTTTTTCTTTATTACAGGGCTTTATTTTCAGCGATTTTATACCAATTCGATTAAGTAAATGCTCTAAAATTTGCGCAGGAAAAATGATGGCTAGCAAGGCTTGAATTGCAGTAAGTTATTCTACTTGTAAAATTCATAACGTAGCTAGGCATTATTTTAACCAGCAAGGTTGAGCAGTTATTTATTCGAGTTGGTACTATACCAACTCATCAATAAAAGCAGCTGCTCTGCCGATGTAAGCTTCTGGTGTTAAGGATTTTAATTCATCTTTTACACTTTTAGGAAGTTCAAGTGTATCAATAAACTCGCGCATAGAGTCGCCATTTACACGCTTACCACGGGTTAACTCTTTTAATTTTTCATAAGGTTTTTCAATGCCATAACGACGCATTACTGTTTGAATAGGCTCAGCTAATACTTCCCAGTTATGATCTAACTCGTTACGTAAATTATCTTCATTAACCTCTAATTTACTTACCCCTTTTAAGGTGGCTTGATAAGCAATTAAACTGTGCGCAAAACCAACCCCAAGATTTCGTAACACTGTTGAATCTGTTAAGTCGCGTTGCCAGCGAGAAACCGGTAGCTTTTGTGCTAAGTGTGTAAATAAAGCGTTAGCAATACCTAAGTTACCTTCAGAGTTTTCAAAGTCGATAGGGTTAACTTTATGTGGCATGGTTGATGAACCAATTTCACCGGCAATGGTTTTTTGCTTAAAGTGACCTAAAGCAATATAGCCCCAAATATCACGATCAAAATCAATTAAAATGGTGTTAAAGCGAGCTACAGCGTCAAATAATTCTGCAATATAATCATGGGGCTCTATTTGTGTGGTAAAAGCATTCCAGCTTAAACCTAATGAGGTAACAAATTGTTGCGAAAATTCATGCCAGTTAACTTCTGGGTAAGCTGAAATATGTGCGTTATAGTTACCTACCGCGCCATTGATTTTACCTAATATTTCTACTTGTGCTATTTGCTGACGTTGGCGCTGTAAACGCACATACACATTAGCCATTTCTTTACCCATAGTACTTGGTGATGCAGGTTGACCATGAGTACGGCATAACATGGGAATATTTTTATATTCGATAGCTAGCGCTTTAATCGCCGCTAAAATTTTATCTATTTCAGGCAATAATACTTGCTCGCGACATGCATTTAGCATTAAACCATGAGAAAGATTATTGATGTCTTCAGAAGTACAGGCAAAATGAATAAACTCTGTAACCGCATTTAACTCGGCATTATTGGCGACTTTTTCTTTGAGGAAATACTCAACGGCTTTTACGTCGTGATTGGTGGTTGCTTCAATGATTTTGATACGTAGCGCATCTTCTTCATTAAAGTTTTCAACAATCGCATCAAGTGTTTGCATAGCTTGTTCACTAAATGCCGGTACTTCGGTTATGGCAGTTGTTTGAGCAAGTTTTTGTAACCAGCGAACTTCAACCGTTACGCGATATTTAATTAATCCAAACTCACTAAAGATTGGACGTAATGCTTTAACTTTACTGCCGTAACGACCATCGACAGGTGAAATTGCACTTAATGCTGAAAGTTCCATAATGGTTTCCTAAGTCTATAAATTTTGATATTACAATAAATTTGATTGCTTTTAGATCCTGACATTCGTCAGGATGACGGGCATTACTCCTTTAAATCTTGAATTTTATCAAGGTAACGAACCTTGCCATCTCCGTCATACTGAATTTAATTCAGCATCTTTACTATTACTTTTTCGTGCTTGACTCTGCTATAACTTGTGTACTTAACGAAGCAAATTTTTTGCACATTCAACTATTTTCTTTCGTGAAAATAATATTTGTCGTCTTTTTCCACCTACTTGTCGCCACAATACGGTAGCACGAATACCCGCCAATAATAATGAACGTACTTTATGCTGATTTATGGTTTGTTTTAGTATTTCTATTTCACCAGCTACTTGAATTCTTGGCCCTAGCGGGCTAATAACATCACTATAAATACTGGCTAAACTGGCCAAAATAACCTCATTAGTTATGTCAAAGTGTGCTAATTGGCGTTTTGTTTGTTCAATGCGTTCGCCAAGCTGTGCCAAGGCTTTAGGCTTTTTAGCCAATTTTCTTTCTAAATTAATTAAGCTAACGATATAGCGCGTTAGTTCAGGGTCTTTAGCCTTATTACCATCACCTAAATAATCAATCAGTAACAATAAGCCTGCAGAGAGATTATTAATATCGCCGCCATAAACAGCAAGCGTGTTTTCGGGTGAGGTAATTAAAATACTGTTGAGCATTATTGTTAGCTGTTCTTGCTCAACAATACCTGTACGTGAGCATTGCTGTACCATAGAAGCGGCTTGGCATATTGCTGCAAAAGTAAATGTTTGTTCTGTTAATTGATTCATTAAATTTATCGAATAAGTTGGTTGATGATCCCGCCACCTAAGCACACATCATTTTGATAAAAAACCACTGATTGCCCCGGCGTTACGGCAATTTGCGGTTGCTCAAATAGCACTTGATAATTACCATCTTCAAGCGGCGTTACGGTGCAAGGTACATCATCTTGACGGTATCGAGTTTTGGCGGTACAAGCAAAACTGGTGGTGACAGGCTTACGATTAACCCAATGTAATTGATTGGCGATTAAGCCTTTAGAAAACAGACGAGGGTGGTTATGACCTTGCCCTACAATAAGTACATTGCGCGCCATATCTTTATCAACCACATACCATGGTTCTTCACCAGCGTTAGCTAAACCACCAATGCGTAAACCTTTGCGCTGACCCAATGTGTGATACATTAAACCGTCATGTTTTCCAATTACTTCACCTTCAGCACTTTCTATATTGCCGGGTTGAGCGGGTAAGTATTGGCTAAGAAAGTCTTTAAACTTACGTTCACCAATAAAGCAAATTCCTGTGCTGTCTTTTTTATTGTGAGTAATTAAACCTGCTTGCTCAGCTATTTTACGTACTTTGGGTTTTTCAATATCGCCAACGGGAAAAAGTGTTTGCGCTAGTTGTTTATCACTTAAAGTATATAAAAAGTAACTTTGGTCTTTATTACTATCGCGTCCACGGATCATCGCCCATTGTCCATCGCGAAATTCACGGCGAACATAGTGACCTGTGGCAATATAATCTGCGCCTAAGTCTTCACAAGCAAATTCTAAAAAGGCTTTAAACTTAATTTCTTTATTGCACATAATATCAGGATTAGGCGTACGACCCGCTTTATATTCAGCAAGAAAATACTCAAAGACATTATCCCAATATTCAGTTGCAAAATTAATGGTGTGTAATGTAATACCTAATTTATCACAAACTTGCTGAGCGTCTTTTAAATCTTCGGCAGCAGCACAGTATTCATCGGTATCATCTTCCTCCCAGTTTTTCATAAATAAACCTTCAACTTGGTAACCTTGTTGTTGAAGTAAATAAGCCGAAACAGAGGAGTCAACACCACCTGACATACCTACGATTACGCGTGTTTGTTCTGGTGGTTTGCTCAAGCTTTCAGTGGTTGGCGAGGAATTATCTGTGGTCATTAATGAAAAATATCCAAAAAGTAAGTTATCTAAAATGTAATCTAATAATGCAAAATTTATGGCGCGAAATTATAGCATGACAAGTAAAAGGGAGGTAGTTTTTAATTACAGATTAATATCCGCAAACTGTTGCCAAAACATACCTCAAAGATCAACACGTGCCAATAAAAAGTGCGATAATAAAAGAAATGGCGAGTATAAACACAAGGGCTATAGAAGTTTTTTAAGCATATACCCATGTTACCTCAAGATACAGGATTCAGCTGGAATTATAAACGCTTTTAGGCAAGGCATTGATTGAAGAGAATGGTTGTTCCCTTGTCGAAATCAATAACGTAGCATAAAGCGTTTATAAACCAGCCTTACGGGGATACCTGAGCAAATCATGCTCTTCGTTGCATCTATTTTTAAGGGAACACCATTAATAAAAAGATGCGCCTTGACCATGAATCGCTCAGGCATCCTGAAACTCGCATCTTGAAGTATCATGGGTATAGGCGTTCCTTTTCTTATTCAATATATCACTATGCTTGTAGTTTGCTTAATAAGTGTGTAATTTGCCCGTAAAATATAGGGAGTTTTTCAGTGAAAATAGGTTTAGCATTAGGTAGTGGTTCGTCGCGAGGTTGGTCGCATATAGGTGTTATTCAAGCGTTAGCTGAATTAGGCATAGAGCCCAATATTGTTTGTGGTACCTCGGCAGGCGCTATTGTGGGGGCTGCTTATGTTGCGAATAATCTTGATAATTTAGAAAATTGGGCGTTATCTATTACCAAGTTTGAAACGGCTAAATTTTTTGAACTTAAAAAGTCTTTTAATGGTTTTATTAATGGTAAACGTTTACAGCAATTTTTGTTACAGCATGTGGCTGATGAAAATATACAAATAGAAGATTTATCAAAACGTTTTGCCGCAGTCGCGACTGATTTAGAAAGTGGTCGAGAAATTTGGTTAAATGAAGGTAATTTATTACAAGCTATTTGGCCATCTTTTGCATTACCTGGGCTTTTTTCACCCGTTGAACATGAGAATAGGTGGTTAATAGATGGTGGTTTAGTTAATCCTGTGCCGGTATCTTTATGTCGTGCTTTAGGGGCTGATTTTGTGATAGCGGTTAATTTAAATGGTGACTTGCTTAGCCGACAACCTCAATTATCTTCGTTTAAAAGTACTGTGCCTAAAACAACGGCTAAGCCTAAAGCCGATAAAGGCCTTGTTGGCAAAGTAACTGAATACGTGAGTGCAAAAACCTCTGCGGTGTTTGCTGGTGAAGAAAATAAACCGGTACAACCGGGGTTATTTGAAGTGCTTGCTGGTTCGGTAAACATTGTGCAAGATAGGATCACTAAAAGCCGTATGGCAGGTGACCCACCTGATATTTTATTAACACCAAGGCTTGCCGATATCGGCTTGCTTGAGCTTTATCGCGCCAAAGAAGCCATAGCTGAAGGTAAAGCTTGTGTTCAACGTATGGCTCCTGAAATTCAACATATTTTAGATACCTTAACATAACGTGGTAGTAGGCTGATTGTGACAGAAAAAAAGCTTCAACATTTTTATATTGCTCAAGAACAATCTATTTATTTACTGAGTCATAAAGATGCAACTAAGTTAAAGCGTTGGGTACAGCTTTGCCAAGCACAGCTAACACAATTAGGTTACCGACATATTGAATTAATTGGTAAAGGAGCTTATGGCTTTGTTTTTGGTGGTATTAATAAGCGTAACGAAGCGGTAGTTTTCAAATTTTCACGGTTAAATTTACCTCAACATGTGCAAGATAGGTTAGCAGAAGAGGCAGAGATACAAGCAGAATTAGATCATCCGCAAATTCCTAAAGTGATTGAGTTTCGCAAAATAAAACGTCAATCAATTTTACAAATGACACGAGCGATGGGAGAAGATTTAG
Source organism: Alteromonadaceae bacterium (assembly GCA_015487235.1). Classification (GTDB taxonomy): domain Bacteria; phylum Pseudomonadota; class Gammaproteobacteria; order Enterobacterales; family Alteromonadaceae. Next base: position 19,221 of record WFQC01000141.1, on the reverse strand, counting down.
AGCAAATTTCTCATCAAAAAGGCCCTTTGTCGCCTGAGTTTATCGTAAAAATAGCCTTACAATTAGCGGATATTTTATTGTATTTACGCGATAGTAAACAGCACCTTAAAGGTAAACCTTATGTTCATGGTGATATCAAACCGTCAAATATTGTTTATGACTCTCGCACACAAAAACTTTCATTAATTGATTGGGGCTCTGCCGTTACTGCACAGCTTGATGTTAATGGGCAAAGTACAGCAAATAATGTAATGGACTTAATGAGCAGTGATTTGCAGCATACCAATGCGCGTTTAGGGGATGTTTATTTTATTGGCCCAGAGCAACTTAATGGTGGTTTATCGTCTCCACGCTTTGATGAGCAGGGGTTGGCGGCCACCTTATATGCTTTAGCTTCTGGGCAGTCTTGCCGTTATGGTCATAAAGTGATAACGCCAAGCTCTTTAGGCTTGCCTAAGGTGTTAGCTCAAATAATTACCGGCATGTTAAGTGATGACGCTAAGTTACGTGCTCAAGCGGGTGATTATTTCTTTAATAATTTAAATTTGTTACGTAATTTAGTATTAGCTAAACAAGAAACTTATAGCGACATAAAAGCGATGATCCCGGTATGGTTAAAGCAAGGTAAAGAAGAAGTTGATACGGTTGTTTATGGTTCGCGTAAGTCTTTTTTACGAGAATCTTTTGAAAGTCACTCAAAAGAGCACGATGAAATAGCCGATCTAGATGATGTGCAGTTAGAAAAGTATTATAAAAATTATCTAGTGGGCATGGGCGATACTGAAAAAGCTTTTATTGCTGCGGTAAGCCGTTTAGGTAATTTTCCTGTGGTAGGTGGTTTGGCGATTCGTTGGGAAAAAGACGGTGTATATATTGATTCTAACTTAACCATGTTTGATCCCAGCTTAAAACGCTCTTTTATTAGTGCTGTTAATAATATGATCAATTTGGCGCAAGGGATTTTTCGCATTGGTATGTTCAAAAGTTGTTTGTTTAATGCGCGTAATACCTTACATGTTGAACGTTTAAGTGAAGCACAGCCTTTTGTTGCGGCTAAAAATCAACGTATTCCTTTTGAAGTGAGTGATGTGCCAGAAGTTGACGATATTACTCGCTTACATTCTTATTTTGAAGATGGTAAAGATCCTGACGAATACCTTTATTTACCCGATGAAATTATGGCTGAGCTGGCTAAATTAAATTTAATTCATCATACTGGTTGTATTATTTTTGAAGTATTACCGAAGCACTTAAAAATTCACAGCTATTTATGTTTATTAAACCATGAAAAAGCTGACGAATTTGCGCAATGTTTAGCTAATATTTTACAGTTACTGCCAAGTATTACAGGTTTAGGTATTTCAGGGTTTATGAAATTACCTTACAAAGATACTCGATTTTTTGAACATATTAATGCCTTGCCTGAAAAGTATTACCCTAAAAATCCGAAAGCTTAATGGGGTTAACTTGAGGTTTATTTAAGATAGCGAAAGGCTTTTATTTTAGCTATATCTTGATTATTAAGAAAATCATCAAAACTTTGCGCAAGCTGTTCCGTTTGTTGTAATACTTGTTGCCAATAATTAATGCGTGTTTTTGCATCCAGTTGTTCAAAATCTTTTCTATCAGGAATTTTTTGATAAGGCAGGCTTTGTACAAACTGCTTTGATGGCACTAGCATAACCACATTATCATAATGTTGGCTTTGTACTGGGCGATTTAAATTTTTGTCAAACCAGCCCGCTTTGGGGTTATTATCAAAGTGAGGATATAAAATTAAGCCGTTATTATTTGCTGTTTTAACTTTAAGCTGAAGATCAAAGTGATAGTCAATAATACCGCCATCGCGATACATGCCTTGTGGAGAATCAGCAATATTTTTGATCCCTTGCATAACTAAAGGAATAGAACCTGAAGCGAGCAGGGCATCGGTTAAATTATTTAAGGTTAATGGCAAATATAAATCATTAAATTGATAGTTATCATTAATAACTAATTGGCTATTAGGCGCATGATAAATAACCCGTTGATAAAAATATTTTAAATGTTTTCTATCAAGTCTATTTAACAGGTAGCTGGCTAATAACCCTGTTAATTGCAGTATTTTTTGCTCTGAAGCGACCAAACCTTTGCTTTTAGCAACAATAAAGTGCGCTTTAAAAATGTTGTTAGCAAGAATTTCTTGTTTACCTTGTTCACCATAAACATAGTCAAGCAAATCTCTCGCTTTGGTCGTAATTTCTTTGGCGGTTGGTTTGTCTGAATAAACGGTGTGTGAGTAATAGTCAGCCAGTCGAGATATTGCAGCAACAGCATCATTTTGTGCAAAACAAGCGGCGCGAAAAGCGCCTGCTGATGAACCTACAAGATTTAACACTGTTTTTCTGTCTTTAAAAAATTCACCAAAAAGGTATTTATCTAAACCAAATAAAGTAAACCACTTAGGGCCACCACTGGCACCTAAAAAGTTGGTAAATAGTGCTTGGTTAAAGCCCTGTTCTTGTATGGTTTTTAAGGCGTTTTTGCCAGCGTATATATCGAGCAAAGTCATTCTCACTACATAGTATTCATTAAACGGTAAAAGTAGGGTTGCTGTGTGGAATAAATAGCGTGTTATACAACTTTGTTGCGTATTCATCGGTCATGCCTGCGACGTAATCGGCAATAACACGATAAGTATTTTCACCTTTATTTTTTGCGTCTTGCCAGCGTCGGGCGGTATTTTTAGGCAATAATCGTAGTGGATCAGAAGCCAGTGCTTCAAAAATCTCCATCACAATTTGTTGTCCTTGATATTCAATACGTTGAATACTGGGTTGCTTTATGACAAAGTCAAAAACAAAATCTTTAAATATTTGTAAGGTTTGTTGCGGTATTTTGGGCAGTTGAGCATTATATTGTAATAAAGGTTCACTAAAATTTAGTGCTTGCTGTTGGTTTAAATCTTCTAAATTTATATTGGTAATTAAGTAGTTAACCAAACCACCAATGGCATCTTTTTGTTGGTAATGTAAATCACTGAATAAATTGTCAGTTAATGTTTGACAATAATCTTGTAGCCAAGGATCATCAAGTTGTTGTAATTTCTTAATAACATGGTGTTCAAAATCAGTACGGGTTACAACACCGGTAACAATGGCATCTTCTAGATCATGAATGCCGTAAGCAATATCGTCAGCAAGCTCCATAATTGAGCAGTCTAATGACTTATAACGTGTTTTTTGGTGTTTGTTATGGTCATTATGTTGGCTAGTTTGTTGTAATAATAAACGATCAGTATCATTTAACGGAGCAAACAGCCAAGCGAGTGTATCAGTATCGTCACTATAAATACCTTTTGGAGGGTGCCAATCGCTTGCTTTTAATTGCCGAAAGCTATTGGGTAACGCACTGGCGGTATTTTTTTGTAATTTTTCAATGGTTTGAGGATACTTTAAAATACCTAATAGTGTACGTCTGGTTAGGTTCATACCATAATGTTCACTAAAAGGCTCTAGGCGCGTTAATATGCGAAAAGTTTGCCCATTACCTTCAAAACCACCATGGTCACGCATCATATAATGTAAGGCAACTTCACCACCATGACCAAAAGGAGGGTGACCAATATCGTGGGCTAAACATAAGGCTTCAATTAAGGTGTCATCTTGTGGAAATAAACGCTGGCAAAGTTCAGCATCTTTACAACGCAGTTGGGCGGTTATGCCTGAGCCAATTTGAGCTGCTTCTAATGAATGAGTTAAACGTGTGCGGTAAAAATCACTTTTACCACTACCCATGACTTGTGTTTTAGACTGTAAACGACGAAAAGCGGCAGAATGTAATATGCGAGCACGGTCTCGTTGAAAAGGGCTGCGATGATCTTGTTGTCGTTTCGCTACTTTTGTTGAGCGTCTTTCTAACCAAGCGTTGTTCATACTTATCCATTAGGTATTTTTAGCAAATCAGTTACGCACTCATGCTCGCTGAACGCTATATTTTCAGCGAGCATGAATAGAATCTAAACAATAGCTTACCGACTTTTTTAAGCTTTGGCGATAAAAATAGCACGTTTAGGTGCAGGATAGCCTTCAATGGTTTTGCTGGTATCGTTGGGGTCAAGAAAGTCTTGCAATGACTCGGTATCGATCCATGACGTTTTTCGTTGTTCTTCAAAAGCGGTTATATCGGTATTAACCAGTTTTATCTCACTAAAACCACAGCGTTCTAACCATGCACACATCGCATCAGTGCTTGGTAAAAACCAAACATTACGCATTTTAGCGTAGCGTTCACCCGGTACTAAAACAGTATTTTTATCACCATCAACTACTAAGGTTTCTAATACAAGCTCACCGCCTTTAACAAGTTGCGCTTTTAATTGATAAATAAAGTCGATAGGAGAGCGGCGATGATATAAAACGCCCATGGCAAATACCGTATCAAAGGCTTTTAATGCGGGAAGTTGTTCAACGCCAATAGGTAATAAATTAACCTTATGGTCTTGTATAAAGTGCTGAATAGCTTGAAATTGCATAAAAAAGAGTTGTGTTGGGTCAATACCCACAACAAATTTTGCACCGGCTCCGCGCATACGCCATAGATGATAACCACTGCCACAACCTATATCAAGTACATAACGGTCAGTTAAGTCGCTAATTTCATGCTGTAAACGTTGCCATTTAAAATCACTGCGCCATTCGGTATCTATATGTAAGCCATGAATATGATAAGGGCCTTTGCGCCAAGGTTTTAATTTTTTTAATAAACTTTCTAAACGTTTGTATTCACCATCGCTTATTTCTGTTCGAGAACCAAAGGTTACACTGTGAGTTAAATCAAGGGTTTTACTGTGCGTTTTAGGCAGTGCTTCGAGCGTTTTTTGCCAGTGTTTAAACTCACCGTGTAGGTCTTCTTTTTGCCAACGGGCAAGTTCAGCGGGGAGTGTTTCTAACCAATGGTATAAATGGTTTTTGGCGATTTGTTGATAAAAATTTGCAAAGTAATTCATTTTATAGCCACCATAGAAACAAAATTAAAACATTGAAACCATGTGGTTGCATGGCTAAAACCTGCTTGTTCAAAACGTTCAAAATGGCTAGCTAAACTGTCTGGCTTCATTACTTGCTCTAGGGCGCTACGTTTTTGTGCAATTTCTAAATCGCTGTAACCATTAGCTCGCTTAAAGTCGTGATGTAATTCAGTTAATAACTGCTGGCAGGCTTGCTCAGGGTGATTTATTTTTTCAGATAACACTAAAATACCGCCTTTTTTTAATCCTTTAGCAATATTATTAATGAGTTGCTGGCGAGCGTTTGTATCAATAAATTGCAAGGTAAAATTTAACACTACCATTGAAGCCTGCTCAATAACGGTTTCAAGAATATCCTGTTGAATAATATGGCAAGGGGTTTCACCTTTAAAAGCATTAATATGCATTTGGCAACGCTCAATCATGGCTTGCGAATTGTCAACTGCAATAATTTGACAATTTTTAGCCTGAATATTTTGACGCATAGCTAACGTTGCTGCGCCTAATGAACAACCTAAGTCATAAATATTACTATTGTCGTTAACATACTGTTGGCTTAAACGACCAATAGTTTCAATAATGGTGCTATAACCTGGTACAGAACGCTTGATCATGTCAGGAAAAACTTCAACCACTTGTGCGTCAAATGAAAAGTCTTTTATTTTGCTTTGTGGGCTTGAATAGATTAAATCAGGTTTTGATTGATTCATCGGTTATTAATTTTACGTAAAAATAAGTTATTGCTGCTATTTTACCTGAACTTTAATGCGGTTGTAATTAACTTGTCTGAAAAGTCAATAATATTGCAAATAGCATTTGCAAGTTTGGTGTGTTTTTGACCATAATATACGGGCGTGATGACGCGAATTAAAATAATTATAAAAATAACTAAAAATGGACTTGCGAGGCTAACTATTATCTACCGTATTCTCTGCTATTTAGCACTCTTTTTTGCTGTTTTTTCACAGGCAAATGAAGTTGTTGTTAATATTAATCAACCCCTTACAATTGCTTTAAATAAAACCACTTACCCTTATCAATTTGTTGATGATAAGGGTGAAGCATCAGGCTTGATGATTGATTTATGGAAGCTTTGGGCTAAACGACAAAAGGTTGAAATAAAATTTGTGCCTTTAGATTGGGTTGACACGATTGAGCAAGTTAAACAAGGTAATATTGATATTCATGCTGGATTAAGTATTTCAGAGGAACGTAAAGCTTATTTAAACTTTTCTTCAACACTATTTTCACTTAATAATTATTTTTACTTACATCAAAAGCTAACCAATATTAAAAAGGTAGAACAATTAGCGCCTTATACCATCGGGGTCGTTGATGGTAGTAGTTTACAAACTGATCTTAAACAAAAGTTTCCTTATTTAACTATAAAATCTTATCCTGATCGGGAAACAAAATATCAAGCTGCACTAAAAGGCGAAATTTTAGTTTTTGCTGGTATTGATAAATTATCAAAAACCATTAAAAATTCAGAAGCGATCCGCCAGCTTTATCCTATGAGCAAGCGTTTGTTGTATGCACAAAAAAACTATGCTGTTGCGGTTGCAAAAAACAATTTACCCTTACTACATTTTATTGAGCAAGGGCTAGCCAAAATATCATTGGAAGAAAAAGCAGCTATTGAGCGCAAGTGGCTTGGGGTAGATAAACAAAGTGATGCGTTGCTTATTACTTTTTCTCCGCAAGTACCGCCTTATATGGGCTTATCTCCTACCGGAAAACCACAAGGGCTTTTTATTGACTTATGGCGAGCGTGGTCAAAATATACGGGGCAAAAAATAGATTTTATTGCAGAAGACTTAGGTGTTTCAGCTTCGCTTGTGCGCCAAAAAAATGCCGATGTTATGGCAGCTTTTCCTGAAGGGAGTGCGAATAATACTGGCTTAAAAAAAGCGTGGAAGCTCTATCAAGCAGAATCAAAAGTTTACATCTCAACGCGTTTACCTAATATTGACAGTCTAGAACAACTTAAAAATAGCACTATTGGTACTTTTAGTACCTCACCGTATCGTGAAGAATTACAACAACGTTATCCTAATTTAACTTTACAATATTATACTAGTATTCCTGATCTACTTAGCGCTGCTGAAAATGGTGAAATTGACGCTATGGTTGCAGCAACAGACTTGATGGATCTACGCCTTATTCAGACTAATTTATTGGCAGATTTTTATCGTTTAAAAGAACCTGTGTTTACTTCTGATCTCTTTGTTTTGGTTGCACCTGAAAATGCCCAATTAGCAGAAATTATCGCTGATGGTTTTAACCATATTCCTGCTGATGAGTTTATTGCTCTTGAAAAAAAATGGTTACCGACAAAACAAGCACTTTATTTTGAAAAGCGCCATAAAATGCTGTCATTAAATCGCCAAGAGCAGCAATGGTTAAAAAAACAGTCACATATTAATATTGGTATTGTGAAAGATTGGCAACCTATGGAGTTTATTAATGCTAAAGGTGAAGCTAAGGGCATTAATATTGATATTTTTAATTTAATTGCAAGCCGCACTAACTTACCGATTAATTATGTGGTTTTTGATCATTGGCAAACACTCTATAAAGCACTACTTAATAAAAAAATTGATATGGCCGCGGGCATTTCAATCACCCCAGAGCGTAAAAAAGCATTGAATTTTTCCAAATCTTATTGGGATCTCCCGTGGGTTATTGTGCATCCTCAGCACTTAGGTAAAAAATCAAGTTTTAAAGATTTTTACGGAAAAAAAATAGCCGTAGTAAAAGGTTATCGATTAATTGATAAAATTGTTGCTGAGTTTCCACAAATTTCGATTATGCTTGTCGATACTACACAAGAAGGCTTAATAGCCGTACAGCAAGGTGTGGTTGATGGCTTGTTAGAGCCTTTAGTTATTGCCAGTGAATTACTCAAAAAAGAAAGTTTAATAGCCTTAACGGTTTCTGTTATTGATGATTTAGCATGGGATACAACGTATATCGCCATTAGAAAAGATTGGCCAGCGCTAAAAAGTATTGTTGATAAAGGGATTTTAAGTATTGAAAAAAATGAAAAACAAGCGATTTACGCCAAATGGTTCAATGTAAAAATTAATACAGGTTTTGATAAAAATGTTGTACTAAGAGTGGCTTTACAATTAGGTGCATTAATTCTTATCGTTATAATTGTCATCATTATTTGGAATCGACGTTTATATCACGAAATTAACCAACGTAAAGTGTTGGAAGAAAAAATGAAACATATGGCAACCCATGATGAATTAACGGGGTTAGGCAACCGCGTACTATTAAAAGACAGGTTATCGAATTTAATTGGCCTTCACCAGCGGCAAAATTTAAAAATGGCTGTATTGTTTATTGATTTAGACGGGTTTAAAAATGTTAATGATACCTACGGCCATGATGTTGGTGATGAACTATTAGTGCAACTAGCTGAACGATTAAAAATCAGTGTGCGCAACTCTGATACTATAGTACGTTTTGGTGGTGATGAGTTTGTGCTATTACTAACGGGCTTACATGAAGGTAAAGAGGCTGCTTTTATTGCTGAAAAAATACTTAACTTGTTAAAAGAACCTTTTACGTTATCAGTAACCACTACCTGTGTAAGCTGTAGTATTGGTATTGCTTTATACCCTGAAGATGGTGCAAATGAAACAGATCTACTCAAAGTTGCTGACAGTTTAATGTATCAAGTTAAAGCCCGCGGCAAAAATAACTATATGTTTAATAGTGATTTAAAAAAATCACTCTCTTTAGATACAGAATAATAATCGTTTTCATCTGTAAATAAGCAAGGTGGTACTTGCATTAACAAAACTTTTGCGTGAAGAAAACTGCAGTGTGAAAAACCTATTACCTCTAAAATTCTTATCATTGCAACGGTGACATTAGTTGTTATTGCTTTATAATGTCGGCATTTTTATAAACAGGTCTTATTAAGCACAAATAACGCTTAACAATAGGCTCAAATTTTTATAGGACAAAATTTAATGCGAAGTCTTTATTGTGGTGAAGTGAATGAAGCTCATATTGGAGAAGAAGTAACACTTTGTGGTTGGGTTAATCGTCGTCGTGATTTAGGCGCGGTAATATTTATAGATTTGCGTGATCGTGAAGGCATTGTACAAGTTGTTTTTGATCCTGATCTACAAGCCGTTTTAGCAAAAGCAAATACTTTACGTAATGAATTTTGTGTGCAACTGAAAGGTAAGGTGCGCGCTCGCCCTGAAGGTCAAATTAATAAAGACATGAAAACAGGTGCTATTGAAGTATTAGGTATTGAACTTACTATTTTGAATAAATCTGCGCCATTACCGCTTGATTCAAACCAAAATAACTCAGAAGAACAACGCTTAAAGTATCGTTATCTGGATTTACGCCGCCCTGAAATGACAGAGCGCATACGTTTTCGTGCTAAAGTGACTTCAGCAGTGCGTGCATCACTTGAAGCACAAGGCTTCTTAGATATAGAAACCCCTATTTTAACAGCGGCAACACCTGAAGGTGCGCGCGATTATTTAGTACCAAGCCGTACCCATAAAGGCAAGTTTTTTGCACTGCCTCAATCACCACAATTATTTAAACAGTTGCTGATGATGTCTGGTATGGAGCGCTACTATCAAATTGTAAAATGTTTTCGCGATGAAGATTTACGTGCCGACAGACAACCTGAATTTACTCAAATTGATATTGAAACTTCGTTTATGAGCGCAGATCAGGTTATGGCGGTAACAGAAACCATGATCCGTGATTTATTTAAGTCATTACTTGATGTTGATTTGGGCGAGTTTCCTCGCATGAGTTATCAAGAAGCGATGACACGCTTTGGCTCAGACAAACCTGATTTACGTAACCCGTTAGAATTAGTTGATGTTGCAGATATTCTAAAAGATGTTGAGTTTAAGGTTTTTTCAGGGCCAGCAAATGACGAAAAAGGTCGTGTCGCGGTGATCCGAGTACCAGAAGGTGCCAGCAAATTTTCACGTAAAAATATTGACGAATATACTAAATTTGTTGGCATTTACGGTGCTAAAGGCTTAGCTTGGTTAAAGGTAAATGATTTAGCAGCAGGTATGGACGGCTTACAATCGCCAATCTTAAAATTTTTACCAGAAGAAACCGTAAAACTTTTATTAACACGTGTTAAGGCAAAAACGGGTGACATTCTCTTTTTCGGCTCAGATTCATATAATGTGGTAACCGAAGCATTAGGCGCATTACGTTTAAAAATAGGTGAAGATCTTGCGTTACTACAAGGTGACTGGAAACCGTTATGGGTAGTTGATTTCCCAATGTTTGAAGAAATCGATGGCCACATGCATGCGTTGCATCACCCTTTTACTGCTCCCACTAATTTAACGCCAGAACAACTTGAAGCTGATCCTATTGCCGCCTTATCAAATGCTTATGATATGGTATTAAATGGTTGTGAATTAGGCGGAGGCTCGGTACGTATTCATGACCAAGCAATGCAAGCTGCTGTTTTTCGCATTTTGGGTATTAGCGATGAAGAAGCTCAAGAAAAATTTGGCTTCTTGCTTGAAGCGTTACAATATGGTGCGCCACCCCATGCAGGGTTAGCTTTTGGTTTAGATCGCTTGGTGATGTTAATGACCGGAGCAAGCTCTATTCGTGATGTTATGGCATTTCCTAAAACAACTACTGCCGCTTGCCCATTAACTAATGCACCGGGAGCCGCAAATCCTACACAATTAATTGAATTAGGTATTAGTAAATTGGTTGATGAAAGCTCATCGCATTCATCTTAATTTATTATGACTATTATTTTAGGGATCGACCCAGGATCACGCTTTACCGGTTATGGCGTGATCAAGCAACAAGGGCGATCTTTTCAATATTTAGGTAGCGGTTGTATTAAAGCAACCGCTCAAGGTGACGATCTAGCCAAACGACTACAAGTTATTTTTGCTGGTATTTCAGAGCTTATTATTCAATATAAGCCTGATATGTTTGCTATAGAACAAGTATTTATGGCAAAAAACCCAGACTCTGCACTTAAATTAGGACAAGCGCGTGGTGCTGCTATTGTTGCCGCTACCAATACGGGGTTGTCAATATGGGAATACTCAGCTCGGCAAATAAAACAGTCTGTTGTGGGAACTGGCGCGGCTGATAAAATGCAAGTGCAGCATATGGTAAAGTCAATTCTTAAACTGCCTTCAACACCTCAAGCTGATGCAGCAGACGCCTTAGCTGTAGCTTTGTGTCATGCGCATAGCTACGACTCTTTAGCTAAACTCTCAGGGCAAGCCAGTAAAACGGTTCGCCGTCGTTTACGATAATTAAAATTTCAGCTAAGCATAACTTTACTGTATAAATATATAGTGTTAAGCTTTATTTATTGATAGCAGAAAAAGAGATTAACCTGTGATCGGTCATCTTCGTGGAATATTATTAGAAAAATCACCGCCTGAAATAGTGATTGAATGTGCTGGTATTGGTTATGAAGTAACTTTGCCAATGACTAGTTTTTATGAGTTACCTGAAATTAATGAAGAAGCGATTCTTTATACACATTTTGTTGTGCGTGAAGATGCGCAACTGCTTTATGGTTTTGCCAATAAAGTCGAGCGTAAGCTCTTTCGTTTATTAATAAAAGTTAACGGCGTTGGTCCTAAACTTGCCTTGGCAATATTATCAGCTATGTCTGCTGATCAGTTTGTTAGTTGTGTTGTGCATGATAATTTAGCTACTATGGTGAAAATTCCGGGTGTGGGTAAGAAAACAGCAGAGCGTTTATTGATTGAAATGCGAGACCGGTTAAAAGACTGGCAAGCTTCAAGCACCAGCCCTGTAACTGACAATATGATGGTTGATAATACTATTGAAAATACTTTTGTGGTAAGCCCTGTGAAAGGTGATGCGATTAACGCTTTAGTTTCATTAGGTTATACGCAAGGACAAGCTGACAAAGCAGTAAAAGCTGTTTTCAAAGAAGGTTGTCGTAGTGAAGATCTTATTCGTGAAGCCCTAAAAGCCATGATATAACAAAGAATATAAGAGTGAAAATATCCTATGATTGAAGCAGATCGCTTAATTCAACCCATCGCCATGCCTGAAGAAGAAAGTATCGATCGTGCTATTCGGCCAAAATTACTCACAGACTACACTGGTCAAGATCATGTTAAAACGCAAATGGAAATTTTTATCCAAGCGGCAAGAAATAGAAACGAGCCGCTTGATCATTTACTGATTTTTGGCCCTCCTGGTTTAGGTAAAACCACCTTAGCAAATATTGTGGCCAATGAAATGGGGGTAAATATTCGAACCACTTCAGGGCCTGTTTTAGAAAAAGCAGGAGATCTAGCCGCATTACTGACCAATTTAGAAGAAAATGATGTGCTTTTTATTGATGAAATTCATCGTTTAAGCCCTGTAGTAGAAGAGATCCTTTATCCTGCCATGGAAGACTACCAATTAGATATTATGATAGGTGAAGGGCCTGCGGCACGTTCTATTAAGCTTGATTTACCAGCCTTTACTTTAATTGGTGCCACAACAAGAGCGGGCGCATTAACCTCACCGTTAAGAGATCGTTTTGGCATTGTACAACGGCTTGAATTTTACAAAGTAGCCGATCTCACTGACATAGTAAGCCGTTCAGCACATTTTCTTAATTTAGCAATAGATCAACAAGGTGCTCATGAAATAGCGCGTCGCTCTCGTGGCACGCCGCGTATTGCTAATCGCTTACTCAGACGGGTACGTGATTACGCTGAAGTTAAAACACAAGGAAAAATAAACCAACAAAGTGCTTCGTCGGCGTTAGCGATGCTTGAAGTTGATAATGAAGGTTTCGATATTATGGACAGAAAATTACTTAAAGCCATCATTGAAAAATTTATGGGTGGACCTGTTGGTTTAGATAATGTTGCGGCTGCCATAGGAGAAGAACGCGAAACCATTGAAGATGTGCTTGAACCTTTTTTAATTCAGCAGGGATTTTTACAACGCACACCACGTGGGCGTATTGTAACTGATAAGGCTTATTTACATTTTGGGTTTGATATTCCTAACAAAGAGGCTTAAAAAAAAGCCCGCAAAAATTTGCGGGCCAACTTAAAAATCAAGTTGATAGAAGGAAGTTAAAAATTCCGGGAACATGTCAAGAGAAGAGATATAAAATCTATTCACTATAGTATCTGGCTAATGAATAATTCTCATCAAAGAAGTCATTCACTGCGCTAGCTCAGAACACGGTGCTATATTACTTAGCACTCTAGCAATAAGCAAACTAAAAAAACTTAACTTATCCATTAGAAAAACTAATGAATAAGTGTTGTGCTGTTTTTCTGGTCAAACCAGTGAATAATAATTTAAATAATCCCCAACAAAGCGTTTATTCATGCAGTTTTAGTGAATAATGTTAATTGTAAAAAGATGTTGTTTGTATTGACTATTCTTACTTTTTTATTCAAAAATAATTTTTTATTAAAAAAATGATAAACATTGTTGTTGATACTTGCTTAGGTTATGCGAATACAATTAATATATACGCATTCCACTTGAAAGTGTTCATTTTAGGAACACAGATCAATTCATAATCAAGGTGCATTTTTTAGTAAGAATTATTACAGGTGTATGCTTTAGCATTATCTTAATAAGTTAACTTGATGCAGCGCTTTTAAAAGAAATGCTATAGGAGATATGAGTTGCTCTGTTTACAAAAGGTTTTTCATCACAATAACCATGCATAATAATAACTATAATTTATATTCCTTACGGGTTTTCTACGAAGACACTGATGCTGGTGGCATTGTTTATTATGCTAATTATTTAAAGTTTTTAGAAAGAGCCAGAACCGAGTGGTTAAGAGCGCTTGGTATTACCCAATCAAGTTTTTTAGAACAAAGTTTTGCTTTTGTGGTCAGACACGTTGATGTGGATTATCTGGCTTCAGCAAAACTTGACGATTTGCTTACCATTCGTTCTGAAATAATGGTATTAAAAAGAGCAAGCTTGATTTTCAAACAGCAAATAGTAAATCAAAACAATCAATTAATTGTCTCTGCAGTTATTACAGTTGCAGCGGTTAATATTATGCAAGGTAAGCCATGTGCTATACCAAAAACAATTTTAGGAGCGTTAAAACGTGTCAGCTGATATTTCTTTTTGGGATCTTTTCTTACAAGCAAGCTTATTAGTTAAATTTGTAATGGTTACATTGCTTGCTTTTTCAGTGATCTGTTGGACGATGATTTTTCAACGTTTTCAAGCTTTGTCTGAAGCACAAAAGCAATTAAAAGCCTTTGAAGACAAGTTTTGGAGTGGTGCTGATTTAACCAAACTTTACAATGAAATTTCAGCAAAAGCGCGTATTTTTGGTATTGAAAGTTTATTCGTTGCGGGCTTTAAAGAATTTGCTCGTTTAAGAAAAACTCAAATAACATCACCCAGTGAAATTGTTGAAGGTACTCACCGAGCAATGCGCGTTGCGCTTTCGCGTGAAGTTGATGAACTTGAAACTCATTTACCTTTTATGGCTACTGTTGGCTCTATTAGTCCTTATATTGGTTTATTCGGTACAGTATGGGGTATTATGAATTCTTTTATTGCATTAGGCGCTGTTGAACAAGCAACTTTAGCCATGGTTGCACCAGGTATTGCAGAAGCGCTTATTGCAACTGCTATGGGGCTTTTTGCGGCAATTCCTGCGGTTATGGCTTTTAACCGCTTTAGCCATACCGTTGAAAAACTTGAAAATAGTTATGGTAATTTTATGGAAGAATTTTCAAGTATATTACAACGACAATCAGCAATTGAAGCTAAAAAGTAGTAGGGTTGTTTTATGTATACACGGGTAAGACGTCGTAAAGTTGCTGAAATTAATGTAGTTCCTTACATTGATGTAATGCTAGTGCTGTTAATTATTTTTATGGTAACAGCCCCTTTAATTACACAAGGAGTTAAGGTTGATTTGCCAAAAGCTGATGCAGAGCCTTTATCAAAAGACACCAAACCACCGCTTATTGCTTCTGTTGATGCTGAGGGAAATTATTATTTAGCGGTTGGCACGAGTAAAAATGAGCCGATGTCTGCTGAAGAAGTGGCTACTCTAGTGAAAGCTCATTTGGCGCTTGAGCCTGATACACCTGTTGTAGTTAATGGTGATGGTAAAGTTTCTTATAATGCTGTTGTGCAATTAATGGTGTTACTACAAACTGTTGCAGGTGTGCCTTCTGTTGGTTTAATGACAGATACGCCGGAGAAAACTCAGTGAGTAATAAATATTTAATTGCATTACTACTTAGCCTGCTATTGCACATTATTATTGCTTTAGTGTTGGGGTTAGGTGATTTTACTTCGCACCCAAAACCATTACCTCAACCGGCTGTTGAGGTAAAACCTATCGAAGCAGTTGTTATTGATAAAGCAAAATTACAACAGCAAGTAGATAAGTTACGCAAGAAAAAAGCGGCACAAAAATCTGCAGAAGAACGACGTATCAAAGAACTCGAAAGGCGAGCGGCAGAAGCACGAAAAGTGCGTAAAAAAGAACAAGATCGTATCAAGCGTTTAGAGCGAGAACGTAAGAAAAAAGAAAAAGAAAAGAAAAAAGCAGAAAAAGCGGCTAAAACAGCTAAAGCAAAAGCGGCGGCAGCTGAAAAAGAGCGTAAACGCAAAGAAGCATTAAAACGCAAGGCCGATAAAGCGGCAGCAGAAGCAAAAGCAAGACGTTTAAAAGAAGAAGCTGCAGCGAAAAAAGCAGAGGAGCTGCGTAAGAAAAAAATAGCAGAGCAAAAGCGTAAAGCACAAGAAGCCAAAGAACGAGCGGAACAAGAACGTTTGCTTGAGCAACAACTTGCTGAGGAAATGGCAAAACGTCAAAAAGCAAGACGACAACAAATGATGACAGAGATCCAGCGCTATACGGCATTAATTACGCAAACAATTCAGCGCAATTTAATTACTGATCGTAGTACAATGGCGGGTAAGTCTTGTAAATTAACCATAAGTCTTGCACCATCAGGTTTTGTTAAAAGTGTTGCTAAAGGTCAAGGTGATCGCGTGGTCTGTGATGCTGCACAAAAGGCTATTTATAAGGCAGGCACACTACCTGTGTCAAAAGATCCTGAAGTGTTTAAAGAAATGCGCATCATTAGCCTAACTGTTGTGCCAGAATTTAACGATTAACTAAAAATAACGAAGAGACTTTATGAAGAAACTTTATTTATCATTCGCTTTTATACTTGCGTTAATATCAAATCAAGCGTTAGCTACTTTAGAAATTGTGATTACGGAAGGTATTAATACCGCAAGGCCAATAGCCGTTATTCCTTTTACATGGTCAGGTACTGGAGTTATGCCTGAGCGCCTTTCGAAAGTTGTCGCCAATGATCTACTACGAAGTGGCAAGTTTAACCCTATCAGTGAATTAGCGTTTCCTCAAACACCTAAAACTGTTGATGAAATTGATTATGCTGCATGGGCAAGTGAAGGTGTTGAAGCGCTAGTACTTGGCCAAGTAACTGAAGTCGGTATAGATCGTTATCAAGTACATTTTCAATTAATTGACGTTATTCGAGGGCAACTTACGGGTGGCCAAGCTCAAATGCTAAGCAATGGTCAGCTTGTTGAAAGTAATGATCATATTTTAGATGAAAGTACCGTTGAAATTAGTGCAGATCAGTTTCGCCGTTATGCTCACCGTATTAGTGATATCATTTATGAACGTTTAACAGGAACACGCGGTGCCTTTTTAACAAAAATCGCCTATGTTATTGTTCGAGATCAAGGTAAGTACCCGTATCAACTTGCTATTGCTGATTATGATGGTTATAACGAGCATGTACTGTTGAGTTCTAAACAGCCGTTGATGTCACCAACATGGAATCCTACAGGTACAAAGCTTGCGTATGTGACTTTTGAAAATCACCAAGCGCAGATTTACATAATTGACATTTATACCGGTAAACGAGAGTTAATTAGCTCTTTTACTGGCATAAATAGTGCGCCACGCTGGTCTCCAGATGGTAAAAGCTTAGCCTTGGTATTATCAAAAGATGGTAATCCTGAATTGTATATTATGGCGCTTGCAACGAAAAAATTACGTCGAATTACACATAATAGAGCGATTGATACCGAACCAAGTTGGAGCCCTGATGGTAAATCTTTGATATTTAGTTCAGAACGGGGTGGAAAACCACAGCTATATCGCGTAAATTTAGTCAACGGTAAAATAAAACGCTTAACCTTTGATGGTGAAATGAACTTAGGTGGCTCATTAACACCTGACGGTAAGCAATTGATTATGGTAAATAGAACTCGAGGAAAGTATCATTTAGCCAAACAAGAGTTAGACTCAGGTGTTTTTCAAGTATTAACGAAAACTCGTTTAGATGAATCACCGAGTATTGCGCCCAATGGCGGTATGATTATTTATAGTACTTTGTATAATAATCGACAAGTTTTAAGCTTGGTTTCTGTAGATGGTCGATTTAAAGCTCGTTTGCCAGCACTTGATGGCGAAGTAAAATCACCAGCGTGGTCACCATTTTTATAAAAATAGAAATAATTTAAACAGTAATTGTAATAATTGAAATACCTCTTAAAAAATAAAGGAAAAATAAAATGCGCGTTAATAAAATAATTAAAAGTTTAGCTATTGCTTTACCTATGTTTGCTTTGGCTGCTTGTAGTTCAACTTCTGATTCAGATAGCCAATCAACTGTTGATTCAACAGCGTCACAAACCACTACGCAAACAGAAGATACTGTACAAGTAACTGCAGCACAACGTGCGGCAGAAATTGCAGAACAAAAGCGCCAACAACTAGAGCAATTGCGTCGCGACCATATCATTTATTTTGATTTTGACCAATCGCGTGTTAACAGCGAATTTGCGGCTATTTTAGATGCGCATGCGAAATATTTAAATGAAAATAGCGATGTAAAAGTGTTAATTGAAGGTCATGCTGATGAGCGTGGTACGCCAGAATATAATATTGCTTTAGGTGAGCGTCGCGCTAAAGCTGTTGCAAAATACTTAGAAAATTTAGGGGTTATGTCATCACAAATCTCTATTGTTAGCTATGGTGAAGAAAAGCCTATGGTTAAAGGGCGTACTGAAGAAGCCTTTGCAAAAAACCGTCGTGCAGTATTAGTTTATTAATTTGAGAATTAAATGACTTGCCATAAATTGTTA
The DNA here is from genome assembly GCA_015487235.1 of Alteromonadaceae bacterium. Classification (GTDB taxonomy): domain Bacteria; phylum Pseudomonadota; class Gammaproteobacteria; order Enterobacterales; family Alteromonadaceae. The sequence goes on along the minus strand of WFQC01000141.1, from coordinate 1,052 downwards.
GTAGGAGCATTTTTTGCTGTGGGCACTTATAGTGCTTTTGCAGCAGGACCTGCTCCTGTACTTGATATCAATAGTAATCCTGATAGCTTAAGTCAACGTTTAGCTACACTAGAACGTAAGCTTGATGCACGTAATCGAGCACAGCTTGATATTCAACGCCAGTTAGATGATTTACAAACTGAGGTTAATGAGCTTAGAGGTGTTACAGAGCTTCATACTCATCAGTTAAGTCAAGTACTTGAAAGACAGCGCGAGTTGTATCAAGAGCTTGACCGCCGTGTTAGTGAGGCATTAAAGCCTCAAAATACGGTACCTACAACCATACAGTCATCAGATGTTCATACAACAGCAGAAGTAAATTACAGTAGTAACTTAAGTGAAAATGAGTCGTATGATCGTGCTGTAAACTTAGTGCTTAAAGATAAGCGTTATGAACAAGCAATAACTGAGTTTAAGTTATTCAACCAAAAATACCCTAATTCAACCTATGCACCTAATGCACACTACTGGTTAGGACAGCTTTTGTTTAATAAAGGTGAGCTAACGCTAGCAGAAAATGAATTTAAGGTTGTGGTAGATAACTTTAAAGACTCAAGTAAACGTAGCGATTCTATTTTAAAACTGGCAACAATTGCGCAAAAACAAGGTAATAAGTTCAAGGCTATCGCATTATATAAAAAAGTTATTGCTGAGTATCCTGATACTAGCACGGCAAAACTTGCGACAACACGTTTAGAGTCATTACAGTAGGTTGCGCAATAATAAAGCGTTTTATTGCGCTTTTGTTGGCTTTTTATGCAAACAGTCAAAATAGTGTGAAAAAGTTAATTTTTTAGTTGCACTTAAAAAATTAATGAGTATTATATGCGGCGCGTTAAGGCACTGACTTAACGCAACGTCGGCCGTTAGCTCAGTTGGTAGAGCAGTTGGCTTTTAACCAATTTGTCGAAGGTTCAAATCCTTCACGGCCGACCACTTTTATCTTACTTTATACTAAGATAATTATTTAGAAGTAAATCTTGAAACGGCCGTTAGCTCAGTTGGTAGAGCAG
>WFQC01000140.1 GCA_015487235.1 Alteromonadaceae bacterium | reverse complement strand
TCTTCCATGAGGCTTTTTACTTTAAAGCAAGCATCTGGCAAAGCAAAAGAGCCACTCGCTTGGCTTGCATAATCGTAAGCATTCATCATTAATCAATCCTTTTATGTAATTAATAATTTATACTTTCACAATCATTCAAAAAATAGGAATACCAGCATCTTCTTTGATATGCTCAGTGATCATATAAGTATGCGTTTGTGAAATAGCGGGTAAAGACACCACTTTTTCTAATATCTCTCGATACGCTTGCATGTCTTTAAAGCGAATCTTCAATAAGTAATCATAGCCACCAGCAACAAGGTGGCATTCAGCTACTTCTTTAATATTTACTACCGCTTGTTTAAAGTTTTCAAACACATCGGCGGTAGTTCTGTCTAACGTTACCTGAATAAAAGCAGACATACCATAATTCAGCATATTGGCGTTTAAAAAGGCACCATAACGCATGATATAACCGTCTTGCTCTAGTCGTTTTACTCTATCTAAACAAGGGCTAGCACTTAAATTAACTTTTTGCGCCAGCTCAACATTTGAGATACGACCATTTTGTTGTAGTGCTTCAAGTATAGCTAAATCTATACGGTCGAGCACTTTAGGTTTATTTTTAGAAACTGACATAAGTTTTTTGCTGTAAAAAATCAATGGTTTGCGCGGCATTCATTGGCTTAGCAAAAAAGTAACCTTGACCAAAACTACAGTCCATTTGTTGTAACAAGGTAGCGTCTTCAATATTTTCTATCCCTTCACCAACGGTTGCCATATTCAAGTTCATTGCTAAATCAATAATGGTTTTAATAATAGCGCGGTGATTACTTGAGTCATGAACATTATTAATAAATGAGCGATCTATTTTAAGTACATCAATTGGAAAGCGGTGTAAATAGCTTAAACTTGAATAACCCGTACCAAAATCGTCAAGCAAAATTTTAATACCTAATTCTTTTAATCCTTGCATATTAGTCAGTACTATTTCGGTATGTTCAAGCAAAGCGCGCTCTGTTAATTCAATCCGAATTTGTTCTGGTTTTACTCCAATACGTTTAATAGTGCGCTGAATATCTTCAGGTAAGGTATTACTAAAAAAGTGATTACAAAATAGGTTACAGCTGACATACAGATCATCACGACCCAGTTTTTCTTGCCACACTTTAAGTTGTTCACAAGACTTTTCGAGTATTAATAAGTCTATCGCCATAACCAGCTGGGTTTCTTCAGCTAGGGGAATAAATTCATTCGGATAAACAAAACCACGCTTTTTACTTTGCCAGCGCGCTAAAGCTTCAAAACCCGCAATTTTTTGTGTTGATAAGTTAATAATAGGTTGAAAATAAGGTTCAAACTCTTCAAGTTCAATGGCTTCACGTAAATCAGCTTCTAACATTAATGAGTTTTGCACTTTGTCATGCATACTGGCATCAAACACTTCATAACGACCTTTACCATTGTATTTAGCATGATACATAGCCGTATCAGCATCTCGCAGCATAGTATTGGCATTATCGTAGCGATCATCACTGTATAATATACCAATACTGGTACCAATAAATACCGGCTGATTATCAATATTAAAAGGGGTTGTCAGTAATTCTGTTATGCGTTCAGCTATGTCTATAACTTCACTGTCAGATTCTAAATCTTCAACTAAAATAACAAACTCATCGCCACCTAAACGAGCAACGGTGTCCATGTCGCGTACGGCTTCAGTGAGCTCTTTCGCAATCACTTGTAAGAGTAAATCACCAGCATGATGACCTAAACTATCATTGACCACTTTAAAGCGATCTAAATCGAGAAATAAAATGGCAAATTTATAATCTTTATGCCGCTTTCGATAAGCAATAGCATGATTAAGTAAATCTATAAATACAGCGCGATTGGGCAATTCAGTTAAATTATCGTGTGAAGCCGCATATTTAAGCTGTTTTTCGGCTGATTTACGTTGTTTAATTTCTTCTTCTAAGGCAGCGGTTCTCAGTTTTACTTGTTGTTCTAAAAGCTCTTGATGTTGGCGTTCATAATCTAACTCTTCACGACGTTGAATAGCTGTTGACACATGTTGAGCCACAAAATTAAGTAATTCAGCATCTTGTGCGCTATAAACATTTTCACGCTGATAACTTTGCACCACCATGGCACCGATAGTAGCACCTGCATTTTTTAAAGGCACTCCAAGCCATGATTTGACATTGGTATAGGGTTTTGAGGTTTCACCTTGATGGTAAAGATCTAACATTTGCTGACCATTAAGCAATACCGTATCGCTGCGTTTAATCACTAACTCTGTATAGCCTCGTGCAAATTTACGCGGTTTATAATCATGAGGATCACAACTACTGTCTTGATCAGAATAATAAGCAAATGAGATAATATCTGTATCGAGATCATGACGAGCAATATAAAAGTTTTCAGCGTTTAGTAGTTGGCCAATAATGTTATGTACTTGCTGGTAAAATTTATCAATATCAATGTTGGCGTTCGTGGTTAATTCTGAAATGCGAAATAATGATTCTTGTAATAGCTCTGACCTTTCACGTTCACGAATTTGCAGCATAAGCTCTTTGGTGCGCGAATTAACGGCCGAAAGTAAGCGCTCATGATCTTGTAAACGAGCCATCGCACTCACAATATGTTGGGCGGCAAAGTTAAGTAATTCTAGATCATGCTCATGATAACGTATTTCTTGATTATAGCTTTGTACTGCCATAACCCCAATGACATAACCTTCGTTAAGTAAAGGTACACCAAGCCAGTCTGCACCTCTTGTTCCGATTGTGGTAACCACACCTTTTTCTTCTAGTTCAACTAATTTACTTTCTGTAACAAGCAGTGGTTCACCTGTTTCAATAACATAGCGAGTAAGCGAACCTTTAAGCTTTTCAACGGGAACAATTTTTTCATCAATTTGGTCAAACTCATCAACATGATAAACAAATTCTAAGGTCGCTAAAGTTTGATCATAAATAACAATATAGAAATTTTTAGCAACCATTAAAGAAGCAATAACTTGATGAACTTCATGATAGAAGTCAGAAAGGTTATCACAGTCGTGCGAAAGTTGATTTAATTTGAATAAAGCGGTATGGCGCTCTTGCAAATTTTGATACTTAATTCTAAGTTCATTAAGCTCATTGCGTAGCGATTGCTGAGCATTGCTTTTATCTGCTTGATTATTTTCAATAAGTTTTGTCATACCACAATTTAGCACATTAACTAAGCACATTTAGTGTTTAGCATAATGACTTGTTTTATAAGAAATTTCCAGTGTTGAAAAAAATTTTTACTTTTTAAGCAAAATTTATCGCCAAAAACTATTTTTCATCGGCTTTATATTCTTCACGGATCTTTTCTATTTCTTTTTTGTTACTACATATTTCTCGTTGTTTATCGTCACGATAAAAACGAATATCAATACAATCAGTTTGATAACGACGTTCTAACTCTGTACGAATTAAAGGCTTATCTTTAGCATTATTAATTTGACGCTGCAATACCTGACAAGCTTGTATTTGTTCACTCACTTGGGTGATATCTTCACAAGGGTTTTCAGCGACAACACACCCCGTTAATACAACTGTTGCGATTGAGGCCAACAAAAAACTCTTTTTCATGCTTACTTCCAAAAATAATTATCTTTATATGATAAACGCTATTATATACTTAACTCGCTTAAAGAGATATTTTTATACTGGTTTGCTCCTGCTATAATAGCCGCCGCCAAAAATTGCCTTATTTTTAAATCCTATAGTATCTGTTGATTTGCCGAGTATAAATTTAGCTCAAAGACCAACAGTCTCTAGCACAACGTATTGAGATTATTATGCCAATAGAAGTTATTGACTATTTATCTGCTGACGCGCCTGAGCGTTTTGTCAAAAGTTTACACAACACAGGTTTTGGAGTGTTAGTAAATCACCCTATTAAACAAGAACTTGTTGACTCTATTTATAAGAATTGGCTAGCTTTTTTCTTGTCTGAAGAAAAGCACAATTTTGCTTATGACGTAGAAAAACAAGATGGTTATTTTTCTCCTGACGTTTCTGAAACTGCCAAAGGGCATGAGAAAAAAGATATTAAAGAGTATTTTCATGTTTACCCTTGGGGGCGAATTCCTACAACACTTAAAGATGAAATTCTCAATTATTATCGCTTAACCTCTGAATTAGCTGCACAATTATTAGATTGGGTTGAACAATATAGCCCTAAAGAAATTGCCCAGCATTATTCTGAACCTTTATCAAATATGATCAAAGATACGCCAAATACTTTATTACGCGTTTTGCATTACCCACCAATAACCGGTGATGAAGAACCCGGTGCCATTCGCGCTGCAGCCCATGAAGATATTAATTTACTCACCATTTTACCTGCCGCCAATGAAGCAGGTTTACAGGTAAAAGCTAAAACAGGTGAATGGTTAGATATTCCCGCTGATTTTGGTAATCTTATTATTAATATCGGCGATATGCTGCAAGAAGTATCGCAAGGCTATTTTCCTTCAACAAGCCATCGTGTTATTAATCCAACAGGTAAAAATAGCGGCAATTCACGGATCTCTTTACCGTTATTTTTACACCCTCGCAGTGAAGTGGTGTTGTCTGAACGCTACACTCAACACAGTTATTTACAAGAGCGTTTAAGAGAATTAGGCGTAAAAAGCTAGTACTTGATTAATACCCTAAATTTATAGCCCTAATGCCTACCTTAACTCATTGTATATAAGGTAGGTATTAGCGGCTGTTGTTTACTTCTTACACATTGACCCTTGCACGTTCAATAATCGCTTGGCAATCAATACCTTTCGGTAAAGTTCCGTAAACATTTCCCTTATTATGAGTAAAGCGCGCTTGAATAAAAGCATCACTGATCAGGTTATTGTTAGC
>WFQC01000139.1 GCA_015487235.1 Alteromonadaceae bacterium | reverse complement strand
GTTTAGGTTTAATTGCAACTGGCTTTTTTGGCAGAAAACAGAAAAGCTAACCCATAGCAACAAAATAAGATCAAAAGCCAGTTGTTTTTCAACTGGCTTTTTCTTATCTAAAAAAATAAATATGTCATACTATTTAACACCTTTTCGTTCTCTATAACATAGTGCTTTATGTACAAAAAAATTTGGCCAATACTCTTTGTTATTTTTGTCTTATCTACTCACGTAGTAGCTCAGCCGTTATGCCAAGAATCGACAACTACCGCAACACACTACTTTGTATCTACCGATGGAAATGATTATCAAGGTAATGGCAGTAGAGTAAAACCCTGGCGCAATATTGAGTTTGCTATTTATAAAGCGAAAGAAAATAGTACAATTATTGTTAAACCAGGTATATATACTGGTAGCATTCGTATAAAAAAAGCCTTTACAAAAAATTTATTAATAAAATCTGAAATACCTTATCTAGCAAAGCTCACCAATAATGCCAGAGTATTAGCTATCGTAGGGCAAGCAGCCAATATTACGATTGAAGGTTTTGAAATAACACATCTCAATGAATCAGCAAAACCTTTAGTCGTACATATAGATGCTTATGGTGATAATAAGCTGCATAATATAACTTTACGTAATAATATCATTCATGACAGTTTTAATAACGACTTATTAAAAATTAATAATGGAGCTCATCACATCACCATAGAATGTAATCTTTTTTATAATCAAGGTGATTCTGATGAGCATATAGATATAAATAGTGCACAAGATATAACTATTAGCGACAATATTTTTTTAAATGATTTTCCCGCCAGTAATCGAACGATCTCTAAACATTCTTCTAGCTATATTGTAGTAAAAGACAGTAATGCCAATGAAGATCAATTTTTAGGGGCCAAAAATATTCAAATAATGCGTAATATTTTTGCCAATTGGCAAGGCTCTATTGGGCATGGTTATATTTTGATTGGTGAAGATGGTAAGCCATATTTCGAAGCAGAAAATGTTTTCATTTATAATAACTTACTGCTTGGAAACAGCTCTTACTCTATGAGATCCCCACTTGGGGTCAAAGGTGCAAAAAATATTTATTTTTATCAAAATACCATCTCTGGTGATTTGCCCAGTAATGCGTTTGCTATACGAGTAAATACAGAAGGTGATAACCCCACCAATGATAATATTTTTTTATACCATAATATTTATTCTGATCCCTTTGGGACAATGGGACAAGGCATAGCTGAAAATACTAATGATTTTTCGGATACATTAATGTACCAGCTCAATAATTTTAAGCTTGATAGAAATGTCTATTGGAATGGTGGTATGCTACTACCACACTCTATTTTTGATAAAATCAACATAAGTGATGACAGACATGCCCAAGTAATAAATCCTAAATTTTCTTTAACCACACAGTTTAAAACACCACTATGGAATGCAAAAAAATTAAAATTTTTAGATAATTCTTTTACCATACGAGAAGCTTTTAAACGCATTATTTATTTATATGCCGTACCACATAATAATTTGAATAGTCAAAGTGTTATACAAAAACTGCCGCTTTCTAAATATAATATACTCGATGAGTTACGTAATAAAAAGAGCATGAACGGTGCCATCAATACCATAGCAAACACAAAACAGGATAAAAAATAAGCAAAAAGCTGCTATAATAGGAAAACCGTCTCCTATTTTTTTGCTGTATATAGGGATAATACGACTATGCTATACCATCAATTTTTATGTTTTTTCTCTAAAAACATCCAAACTACTGTTAAATTAACCTTTAGTTTTTTACTTGCAAGCGCATTAATGGCATGTGGCTCTGGTTCTGTTGCTGAGCCCAATACCCCAGTAACAAATGAGCTTCCCGATACACCCGCTGTTGAAATTGGTGAAGATATAACCACCTATGAATTTACCAGCATAACAATAAAAGGGAATGCATCACCATCAAATGGTGCCACCATAACCCAATATAAGTGGCAACAACTAGCAGGACCACAAACAGATATCACACAAACAAATTCACCGAGCCTCTCCTTTATTGCCCCTGAAGTAAGCAAAACTGAACAACTAATTTATGAGCTAACCATAATAGATAGTAAAAATAAAGAGGCGAAAGATACTATTACTATTACCGTTAATGATTATTCTATCATAGCAAATGCTGGTGATGATCAAGTCGTTAATGAGCAAAGCTCTGTAATATTGAGTGCTACTAATTCAAGCACAAATGGTTTAACCGTAAGCTATAACTGGGAACAAATTTCAGGCCCCCTTGTTACCCTAGAAAATGCAAATACAATTACGGCTAGTTTTATCGCCCCAACGGTAGAACAAGATCAACAACTCACCTTCAAACTTTCAATACAGTACCAAAATTACCTCACCAGTGATGAGATCAACATTAATGTGTTAAATACACCAGAGACAATACCTGATCACGTTTTACTGTTTACTAATGAACGTATTGCCAAAATTAAACAAAAAATAGCGCAAGATAGCACTTCATGGAATTATCTCACCAGTAAGATTTCAAATTATTTTGATAAAATTCCCTACAACGCTGGGGAATATGCTGCTGCCTTTGCTCTTGCTTATTATGTGTCTCAAGATCCTCAGTATATCACTAGAGCTAAAGAGCTATTAACTCATGCTTACTTTAGTTATCCCGATGTCGGTTGGCAATATTATGATAGTCGCAACCTATTTAGAACTATGGGTCGCTGGGGTATTATGGGTTACAGTTGGATTAAAGACTCCATCTCTCAAGCAGAGCAAACTCGTATTGAAAATATATTAGTTATTTGGAGTGAATACTGGTTACAACATATAGATTATGATAATAATTTTGCCAACTTTAGAATTGAAGATACCGATAATGTTACCTCACTTGCAGAAAACATAACCTTGTTAGGTTATGTTTTATCAGACTCAACTCAACATCAACTACTTGGGGAAAAGTTACTCGATGCTGGAGACAAGCTTCTCAACAATTATGTAGTCAATTATTATATGAAAGACATTATGGCAGGTGGTGCATGGGCAGAAGGAAGTGATTACAGCCCCAATACACAACGTCACTGGATACGAATATTTATCATTAACAAAGATAAGCGTAATATTCCATATCCCATAAATTATGCGCACGATGCCATGGAGTCACTTATTCATCAAACATTGGCTAATTACGCAAGCGTCTATAAATATGGTTCGGAAGAGGCCGCAACTGATTATGAGTCAGTAGGTGATGACTATCGCTATGAATTTGCACTAAACCTGATGGGAATTTTAGAAGATGAAAAAGATAAAGCGATATTATATCAATGGTTTAATAACCTTTTAGCAAAAGATGGTTTCAAGCAAGGATCAATGGTTACAGGCTTTCAACGTGTTATGTATTATGATGAAACTTATGCAAGTAACCTTGCTCCCTTTCCCGAAAGTACCTTCAAGTATGCCTCAGGAATAGGTTTAATCACCTCTCGTAGTAATTGGAGTAGTAATGCTGCTAACTTATTTTTTATTAACCGCAATATTCGAGTCGATCAAGAACATCAAGATGCATTAAGTTTTGATATTGCCTACAAAGGACAATGGATAACCAAAGAAGCGACAGGCTATGCTGGTATTGCCACAACCAGTATTGCTCACAATACCGTATTAATTGAAAATGCCAGTGGCGGAAACTCAAGTCCAACGTCAAGGCCTGCAGGCCCGACCAAATATAACGCCATGTTTGATGATGAAAAAATAACACTCATTTCTGCAGACGCCACACAAACTTATAATATGAGTGGCTACTATGCAACAAATTATGCTAAGCAAGTAACTAGACAACTTGCTTTCTTAAAGCCTAATTTAGTTATCGTTTACGATCATATCGAAACAGATAAAACCCAAATAAACGACTTGATTGCATACAATAAAGAGCTTGGCTTAAGCGAAGGAATGGAATATACCCGTTGGGTTAAGCTAATACAACATGTACAAGCAGAACCATTACAGTTATCTACAAATACCTACCAAGTGAGCACAGATAAAAGTGAGCTTATTTATCATGTTGCTTATCCTGAAAGTATTACAATTAACACTGTTGATGAAAAAGCTTTGTGGGTAAATGAATCAAGTTATAACTTACCCGATAATCAAAAAAAATGGCATCTTGAGCTTTCAAACAATTCGCCGAAAGAAAATAACGAATTTATTACCTTGCTCAATTTTACCGCAGCCACAGCAAATGAAAACTTAACTCCTGCAACAACCAGTGATTATATTGTATTAACTCAAGAAAATTCATTTATAACACAGGGGAATATAATGGGTATTGCCGTTAAACATAACCAAGAAAGTTTTATTATTTTATTTAATAGAACGCCTAATATAGCCATTGACACTTACCAAATAACAAAACCTGTTGGTTATGAAAACGCAACCATATACACCATAGGTTTTAATTAAACTGGTTTATAATTTTGCTCAGAAATATACACTAAAAACCTATATCCTCTAGCCTAACCATTAAAGTAGTGGTTAGGCCACTAGAAGATATATTCATACAACACCGCCATAAAATAGGTATTAAATTTAAACAAGCAGTATCATTTAAGTTATAGAAAACGTTACAATAAACAAAATAATACTAATGCTATTAGTAAATAATCTAAAATTTTCGCAAGAAAAACGCAGCTAAGCATTCTTTCAACTAGCAAGGTTGATCAGTTATTTATTAAGATTAATGGTATAAGAATAGGAAAGCCTCTTTTTTTAAAGAAATATCCCTAGGAATGTTAATGGAATATCGCAATGAAACAGTATGTTTATAAGTTATCTCTAAAAGAGCAAAGATCACCTGTAACTTCAACGACTGAAGATGCTCAATTTTACTTGATTTTTAATAGTTTAGAGTTAATGAAGAAACTCCCCTTGTTTATTAAACGTTTTGGATTTTCTAATGAGTTATTAAAATTATTTATTAAGTTAACACTAAAAAAAAATGCATTTTATTTTCTTGTGTATCGCGATACCATCGTGAATGATGGTTTAATCAGTTTTAATTTTTGCCGGCATTATCAAATTGGTAAGCATGACTGCGTAATAGGGCCTGTTAATACCGATCCTAATTATCAAGGTAAAGGGTTTGCAACCTTAGGCCTACTTTACTGTATTGAAAGATTAAAACTTGCTAGTATCTATGAACATTTATTTATCGATACCAAAGAAAATAATCTTGCCATGCAAAAAGTAATTAAAAGGTGTGGCTTTGGTGAACATATTGAAGAATTTGAACGAGATAACAATTATTATTAGCTCACTTCATTATAAAATAGGGCATTAACTTAATACCTAATATGGAAAAAATAGCCAAGCAACAAGTAGCTTCCAAAGCTCAAGGAAGAGATATTATTTTAGATGCGGTAAAAGGCTTCTTAATTTTATGCATCGTACTTGAACACAATACTTTGTTAACCGCTGAATATGATTGGATACGACCTTTTGCGGATGCTTTTGCCGCCGGTTGTTTTTTAATATTAACTTTTATTTGGCCCTTAAAGCCGCTTTCATCAAAAACCTTTTTTGATAAATATTTTAGCTACTGGATCCCTTTTATTGCTTTTACAACTATTACAACAATTGCCAATGCTATTTTATTCTCTTCGACCGATTTAAGCGACCTTGCTATACAATACTTAAAAGCTATTTTTTTAGCCTCACCTTTTGATCTAAAACAAGCAACTGGCTTTATGTACTTATGGTTTTTACCTTGCTTATCAATATTATATTTATTTAGACGCTTTCATCAAAAACTTGGCATTAGCTTTTTAATTTTACCTATTGCTAGCTTTTTCTTTTTAGGTGTTTTAGACGATACTCTACTTATCTCACTCCCCTTTTCTTTACATGTGATTGGTTTTATTTACATTCTTGGCGTTATTTACGCAAAATTACATCCTTATTTTATGCAATTGACCTCTGTCAATAAGTTCACAACCGCTTCGCTCTTTATCATACTACTTATTTCTACGCCAACAGTAGGTTGGCAATTGTTTTTAGCGGGTGGCATTATGCCTTCATGGCGACAAATGCCTTTATTACTCTATTATGGAGTAATCATGTTACTTGCGATCCCAAGCCTATATTTTATATTATCAATAATGCCTAAACTGATTATTAGTTTTACTGCCTTGTTAGGGCAAGAGAGCTTAAAAGTTTATTTACTACACCCTATTATCTTTATTTTAATCACGCGTATTTTTCCTATCACTTCGCATGGCATAGTATCTCTTATTGCAACGGTACTCATAAGCCTAGCTATTGCATTAAGTATTACTAAAATAAAACAACTAAATCAGCTTATTTTTCCTCATACTGTTTCTGATTTATTGACAGCTTTTAGGCGATAAATATGGGTTACTTAATACTATTATTAACCATTATCGTTTACTTAATTCGTCCCGCAGAATGGATCCCTGCACTTTATTTTAATTGGAATATGTTGCTCAATGGCCTTGGTATCTTATTTTTTATGGCTACAGCACTTAATCGTAATGCTAAATTTAATTTTGACAGAACCTCCCTATTCTTACTGTGGTTCTTTATGGCAATGGTTATATCAAATTTAGCCAACGGACAGCTATCAACAATTGGCAGTTATTTTTCACAAATATTATCAACTATTGTGATTTTTATTTTAGTACAAGCAGCAATCAACACGAAAAAGCAAATCGATAATTTTATTTTCACTATTATTTTATTAACACTTTTTATTAGCTATCAATGTTATTTACAGGCAACAACTGGAATGGCTTGGGGTGGTTTAGAGCCATATTATCGTTCAGTAATCACTACAGTTGATCTATTAGAAGGTGCAACAACCAGCAAAGAAATTCAAGTAGTTTGGTATGGTATTTTGCAAGATCCAAACGATCTTGGCATGCTATTAATTGCCTTTATGCCTTATATTTTTAACAAAGTAGTTTACCAACCGATTCCTTTTGTTAAAAAATTATTGTGGCTTATCGCAATGCTTGTTATTGGTTATACGATAATTCTAACCAATTCAAGAGGCTCTATGCTATCACTGATTGGTGGCTTAGCTTGCTTTTATATTATCAAAAAACGTTCAATGACTGGTTTTATTATTGCTGCCATTATAGGTTTAGCCATATTAGCAATAGCGCCTTCGCGTATGGGTGAACTCACTTCAGGTGACTACAGCGCTATGGGAAGGATTTATGCGTGGATTCTTGCTTTAGAATTATTTGCCATGCACCCCATATTTGGTATTGGTGCCAAACATTTTCTCGACTACCATGCCTTAACTACCCATAACAGTTATGTATTAGCTTTTGTTGAAAATGGTATTATTGGCTTTATTGCTTATTTTAGCTTATTTACCTTAGCCGTTTATTCTGGTATTAAAGTCGCATTTAAAGAAGAAGATCAACAACGAAGTACAGAAATCATTTCTCTGGTCAGTGGTTTAATTGGTATATTAATATCAATATTTTTTATTTCAAGAACTTACGTATTACTTCCCTTTCTTTTTGTTGCTATTTTAACAACTTATATGCGCATTTATTCACCAGAACATTATAAAGAAGCACTATCAACATTATCACTAACTAAACTAATAGCTTATTCATTTGCTTTTATTGTCTTTATTTATGTCTTTAATCGCTTAACAACCAGCTTATTATTGTAATTTTTACGGGGTTAATCGCTTGATAGCCCAAAGAATATAAGCAGAGGTAAATGATGGCATTTTAGGGTGTAATTGCTTTAATAAATAACACATCGAACTGTCAAAGCCTCTTAAAATAAATAACAAGTTAACATAGACAACAGCAAACAATAAAGAACCGAAAAGAGTGCCGATAACACCATCAACATATTGGTTTAATAAAAAAACAGGTAATGCGGCTATTAGGGCTGACAACACAATTCGACTGCTAATTCCAACAGAGAGCATTTTATATCCCACTTGTCTTGCCAAATATTGATAGCCAATAAAATGGCATAAAACTAAAATACCGTACACGACCAATGAACCATTTAATCCCCACAATGGCACAACAATTACACTTAATATAATGGCAATAATAAGTAATAGTACATTAAACTTAGCAACACTCACCTGCCTATCTTTACTAATTAGCGTTAGGTTTGCTCCTTGCGTTAATATTGAAGCCGCTTTGTATAACATCATGAGTTGTAGAGGAAAAGCAGCAGCAAGATAACGCTCACCATAAAGTAACTCTATAATAACCTGAGCATAAATACCTACGGGTACTGCAACCAACAAAGATAGTGCCAACAAATAACGCTCTGCTTGCCCGACTTGGGTTGTGACATTATTATCTGCAACCGCTTTAGTAATTTTAGGCAATAGTACTTCTTGATACACCCCAGGGATCAAGGTTATCGCTGCCGACGCTAACAAGAAAGCAATATTAAAATAGCCTGCTGCTGCTAAAAAGTCACTTTGTTCTAAAACAACCACCTGGCTCTGTCTAAAAATAAGTGCAGCTAAAAATACAATAAGAGTAGCTGAAAAAATTTGAGATTTAAGCCGACCAAGGTGCGGAACTAATAAGGAAGGGTTTTCTCTAGCAGGCGGCATATTTTTATTAAAAGACCACGATGTTAAGCCATAAACCAAGCAGGTAAAGCAATAAACTAAAATAAAATTTTCAAGGCTAGGAGCCCACATTACACAAACAACAACACCAGCAAGATTTATGGGGTTTACAATTAATCCCGTTTTCGCTAAAACATCAAAGCGTTGAATGCCCTTATATACTGACATACGAAAAATATAATCAGCCTTCATTATTGAGCATATAAACAATAAAACTAATAACCAAAAATGTATTTTAGTGTCACCATATTTTACCACAAGAAAAAGCGCAGTAATGGCCAATACCAATAATTGCCGATTATTCTTGGCTCGATGTAAAAAGGCTAATACTGCTGACAATTCCGCTTCTGATTTATTTTTAAACTCTGCTATAAATTTTGTAACGGTAATGGATAATCCTGAATTTACAGCAATAGTAAATAAACCTGCTAACCAAATAGTACTTGAATAAAGCCCATACTCTTCATTAGCAAGGTTGCGAGCAATAATAATAGAAATGATCAGCCCTAAGAAATATTCACTATATAAATTAATGGCTGCAAGTAATGCTTGTAAAATTGTTTTCATTGTCGCACTAAAGCCTTATTGGTAGCTTTCAAGGTATTCATTAGCGCAACGCTGCATTGAAAATTGTTGTTGATAATAGTGCAAACAATTTTCTGAAAACACTTGATAACGCTTTTTATCTGTAGCCAGTAATGCTATTGCAGTTTTTAACGCGGCTATGTCATGATAGGGGTATAAAAAACCATTTTTTTCATGGTGAACTAGTTCTGGATTACCACCAACATCTGAGGCGATAATAGGTGTTTTACTCGCTAACGCTTCTAAAATAGCAAGCGATAATCCTTCCGTTTCAGAAGTCACCACCAATATATCTATTTGCTGAAAAATTTCGTTACGATCACAAACAAAACCTGAAAAAGTTACCTCAACCTCAGGAATTAATTTTTTCGCTAAGTTCTGATTATGTACAAGCAACTCTCCAGTACCAAAAAAATTTAATGATATTTTTGCCTTTAACTCATCAGGTAATAAAGCTACCGCTTCAATTAAACAATGTTGTGATTTTAAAGCAACAAAACGACCAATATGGCCTAAACGTAGTTTCTCAGACGGTGTTTTATCACCTGTAATAGGTAAAACACCATTAAGAATAACCTGTGATTTTTGCCTAAATTGTGGATAGAAGTTTAAATAGTTTTGCATGGCTTTTTCAGCCACAAAAACCATTTTATGCAGCTTTATTCTCGCTAACATATAAGTAAGCTGCCATTTTAAGCGACGGTGCACTCGTTCATTATGTCGAGTATAAACGATGTTAGTTTTGTTATTAAAAAGTGAAGCAATTAAAACTCTTAGTAAGCAGTGACTACTATGAATATGCACCACATCAAAACCAGTAAATATTTTTTTTAAATCGATTATTGACGATGCATAATGAATGTTAATACCTTCTTTAGTAAGCTCTTGTGCCAAAGGCTCATCTTGCTGTCCCATTGAAAGTATTTCAACATGATGTTGCTTACGTTGTTCATAAGCAAGATCAATCACAAAACGCTCGGCACCACCAACATTTAAGCTACTGACTATATGTAGTATTTTCATAATAATTACTCAGTACAGTTATGCACTTAAATGCCATTTTACCTTATGAGGCAGTAGCCTAAACTTTTTCTTAAAGCGCTGCATACTAGGGTTTGCCCCTAAAAAAGTACCGTAACTATATACTTTCACCAACGGATAATGTTCAA
Source organism: Alteromonadaceae bacterium (assembly GCA_015487235.1). Taxonomy (GTDB): domain Bacteria; phylum Pseudomonadota; class Gammaproteobacteria; order Enterobacterales; family Alteromonadaceae. Next base: position 9,604 of record WFQC01000139.1, on the reverse strand, counting down.
CAACATGTTGCGCCGTTGAAATGATCAACATAGGTACAACACCATCTCGTTGATAATCGCTATGCCCGTATATATGTTCGATCATACAAAGCTCACCAGCAATAAAACACCCTGAATAGGCAACTAACTTATCTTCTTTATTAAATACGCCAAAATAAGCATAATCATGGCTATTGGTTAAACTTTCAGGGTCTGTTCGAGGTGACGGTTTATTCTTAATAAAGTCTTCTGGCATTTCACCTTGCCTAACTTTAGTAGAGCGCCTTATGTCCCAAATATCATCTAAATAATCATTAAAATTAATTTTTTTAAAATAGTAGCCGTTTCTGAGTGCTTTTTTAAAATTACGTCGCGCTGAACTTTCTATTGCTTTTAAATGTGTTTCAGGGTTGTTATCTAATAGAAATAAAGCAACACCGTATTCCATCTGGCGAATTAAAGGTAATTTACGATGTCGCCTTGTTGCTTCCTGATAAAACTCTTGTGTAATACGCTTAAAAAAAGGGTGATTATTTTCACACTTTTCAAGATGAAGGTTAATATCAACCTTAGGCATTGTTCGAATAATCTGCCATGTTTTTTTAATTGCTGCTATTTTATCTTTCATTTTTAACCAATGATTTTATGCTTTAATTTACTGATATTTTGTGACCAACGGTACAGTGTTTTTTCTACAAATATTGACCATATCTCTGGCTCACCAATAACATACCTATTTTTATAACTAGTTAGCTGCCCTTTCATTAAATCATAACACGCTAGTCCTTTTTCTCGTGCAATATTTAGCGCTTCAATATGCATAGCAACACCTACTGAAGGTATTTCATCATGCTTACCTACGGCACTCTGGTAATAATATAATGTGTTGTGATCAATAATACCGTAAAAAACAGCAACACATTGCTCTTTATAACATAATTTAAAAAGCACTAATTTATGCTGCTTTAATAATTCTTTAGCCAGTTTTTTATGAAAACAAACAAATTCTTTTTGTTCAAAAGCGCCTTGCTTTCCTCTAGATTTCCAGAGTTGATTGTGCTCAACGATTAATGTTTGATAATATTCATCAAATAATTTTTCATCAATCAATTGCTCAACATAACATTCACTTAAGGCTAAATATTTATTTGCATGGCGTCGTGTTGTTTTACTTTTAAACATGCTAATTTGTGCGTTAACTGTTGGCTGAACAGTAATACAGTAACGAAGCCCAGTTGTTGCTTTTCGTTGATAAAAGCCTTTCGCTTGAAAATCATTCAGCCAAGAAGAAACTAGAGCGTTTGGCAAAACATTTTCAAAAGCCAAAGCAATAATAGCTTTGCTCTGCATAATTTGCTGACTAAAATGACTAACAACAGCTAAATAGCAACTCTTTTCAATAATAAAGTCTTGAAATTCACTACAAACTTCAATATTTTCAGCATCGCCCGTTGCCATAAAACGTAATTCATAACCCAGTGCAACTTTTTTTAAATAACAAGGCAATAAGGCAACCAAAGTACCTTGTTGGTAATAGGCGTGTATAAAGAGTTTATTTTGACTTTGCCAATAAGATTCATACCAGTAACGCAACCAGTACCAACTAACACAAAGCTCACTATTGTGAGTACTTAAACGTAACCCTTCCCACTCTTTTTCTAAGCGTAAAAAAGTATCAAAGTCATCTATGAGTTGATAGGTTATATTCGGCATTTCACGGTGCACAATTTAGGCTTTTGTCAGCGTAAGTAAAATAGACTTCCACTTAGCTAAGTTAAATTCTTCTCTTACATAATCATAGCCTTGTTGATTAAAGGGAAGATCTTTTTGTAAAACCTGTTTTATTTCATCAAGATTATGACATTGATACGCATGTGGTACCGGCCAATTGGTAATAACGGGTAAACCAAAATACATGGCTTCAATAATCATACGAGAATAGCCATCGTGCGTGGTAATGCGAACCAAACATCTTGACGTGCGATAAAGCGAAAACAGCTTATCGGTTGATATACGCCCTAATGAAGTAACATTGGGCAAATGGTCTACCTGCAAACTGTCATCACCTACAAAAATAAAAGGCGTATTTGTCAGCTGAGCGGCTAATTCAAGCATCATTTTAGTATTGTAGATCCAATGTCTATCTGCATTACTATACACTAAAATAGTTTGATTTCTTTGCGCTTGTAGTGACAAAATATCTGCTCGGTTTAGTTGCTCTTTTTGCAAAAAGATGGGGCTACAACTAGGCCAATAATCGGCCTTTAAACCATTTTTTTCTAACGTAGCTGATAACCAAGAAGCTGGCGATAAATTTTTGTACAAACAGAGCCGATAAATAAATTTAGCTAGTTGTTTCTCCCACCAATTAGCATCATTAAAATATCGACTGTCTGTACCCGCCCAAAATTTACAAACGCGATAGCCTCGCGACTTTATTTTTAAGGCTATTTTTAATGAAGCCTTACTAGGAATACGTACATAAACAACCGTTGTTGTTTTTGCTGGATATTTAAAGAGAGCTTGATAGGTTTCACAAAAAACAAAACCTTTTTCACCCTGCAAAACCTCTTGCCATTGACTAATTATTTCGTGTTTACCAAAAAAAGCAATCATCAAATACCCTTTTCTTTGCTGTCATCAATGTGTTGATGAACCAATAACCAGTTAATTAATAACCAGAATAATTCAAAGTGTTCTTTTACAGTAAAGTACTCAAGTTCAGCGCCATTAAATAAAGAGCGCTCTTGCCTTACCGCATTAACCAAATCAGCTAAAGGCCCTTCAAGCCAGTGAATAAAAGGAACAGGAAAGCCATGTTTTTTTTGATAAATTAATGAACGCGGAAAAAACTGACAGGCCAACTCTCTTAAAACAGGCTTTACATACTCTTCACCAAAGTATTGTGCATCATTTAGCTTAGCTGATAGCTCAACCGCTTGTAGATCAAAAAAAGGTGAAATAATATGTTTATTATATTGTTGGGCAATTAATTCAGCTTCATAAAAGTGTGTTGCAGCATCGCTATTTAATATGCGTTCTTGCGCGGCTTGACGTAAAGTTGCGGCATTAACCTTATTTAAGTTTTTTTGCCAATGCCAACTTTCAATATCTGTTTCTTCGCAAGTGAGTAATTCACGAATAACCTTCATTTCTGCTGGCGAGTATTTAATTGCCGTTACAGATAAAATTAACTCTCGCAGTGTTTGTTTTTTTAAATTTAATAAAATTTGACCTCGCCCCGGCACAAATTTAGCGAAAAGTTGTAATAATGGCGAGGGAATAAACTGACTTTGTTGCTTCCATTTATAGTGAGTTATCACTCGCTTGATTGCATTTGAACCAAATAGAGTATCTGCAGCTTCACCATAAAGAACCGCATCATAATCGTCAGGTATTGCTTTCATCATTGCCATCATAGCTAATGAGCTATAATGACGCAGTGGTGCTCGTTTTAAAGCAATTAAGCTATTTAAGTCTGTCGATAAATGCTCAAGATCAACCTCAACAAGCTGGTGAGGTAATGCAAGCGTTTTAGCAAAAGCAATGGCGGTATCAAGTTCTGGATTTTCAGCCTCTTTAAATACCGGGGTGATCAATAGGCATTCATCAAAAATATCTTTTGCCAATGCCGCTAAAATTGAAGAATCAACACCACCACTTAAAAAAATGGCCACTTTTTTATAAATTTTTGCCTTTGAGGCTAAATTAGCTGACAAAATAGCTTTGGTTTGTTTTACTTTATTTTCTAAAGCTTGATTATCATAATTGGGTGACGGTAATTGCCAATAACTTAAAGCTGTTTTTTCTTTTTTATTATCAAAAACAATCGTATGATGCGGTGGTAATTTTTTTATAGCGGCTATTAAGGTATTTTCTCCTGTTAGCCAGCGATATTTCAACACTTCCCAACCGCCTTCACAACTTTTTTCATCATCATATATTGGCATATTACTCATACGAGAACTGATCATTAATTGCTTTTGATAATATTGCCAATAAAGTGTTTTTCCGCCAAAGCGATCATTAAAGGCAATAATTTCAGTTTCAGTAATATAAACGCCTGAAAAGTGCCCATCAAAATGATTTAATTGGTTAAAGTCTCGCTTCGACAAACTATTTAATAGTTGCTCAACATTATTAGGAATAAGATAACCGTCAAGTAATAAAATAGCTTTATCCGTTTTGATTAACTGGCAACCTGTTGCACAAATATCATAACAATATTGCCCAAGTAGATGGTATCGAACTTTTGTTTGCTCTGTGTTGATTACGGCAAGATTTTGTTGTAAATGACGCGTTATAATAAATCCATTCATTGTTATAGCTACCACTAAGTTATTTTATGAATTAACGAGGCCAATATGGCTTTACTCTGTCGATAAGCCATAACTATGGCTGGCTTAGGGTCTTGCCAAGCAAAATATATAAAGGTATGCGGTTTAAATAAATCCTTTAGATACCTTTTAGCAATACTAATAAATGACTGGTGATCACGGTAACGAGAATACAAGTCTTCATACACGCTAACAAATATTCGCCCATTTTGTTGTGGCTTTTCTACAAAGGTTGTTTTTGAAGCCACACAATAGGTTGCATAAACATTATTCTTATTACAACTTGTATCAAAATAATTACACAAACCCAGTCTCGGGTTAATTTCGATATATTTATACAAACCATCTGATGGATCAAATTTAAATTCAACCATCGCAGGCCCCACATAGCCTAAACTTTTACCTAACTGAGCAACTTGTTCAATAATTGTTTGGTTAGTTTTACTTTCAGCATAACAGGTAACACCAAAATGAGGTGGTGTAAGCTGCAATCGCTGAAAAGTAAAGGCATTAATAAGCTGGCTATGTTGATCAAAAGTACAGTTACAAACCCATAAATTGCTGTCATCACCTACAATTAACTCTTGCGCAATACAAAATGCTTTAACCGATGCATATTGGTGATAAAAACCTTCTAATTGCTTGAAGGTAAATATCGTTATATTTTTTTGTTGCAGGTAATTTAACTCATTGGATCTTGGTTTAATAATTAAAGGTAAGCTAATTTGCTTTACTAATTGTTCAGCCGACTCAGGTAATGAACGAATAGTTTTAGGTAAATTAACATACGGAGCAATTAACTCAACCTCTTGTTTTTTATCTATTAACATAGAAGCGACATTACCGGGAGGTAATATAAATTTAAAAAGTTTAGTTAATTCCTGTTGATATTTATAAAGAAAATTAACAAATAAATCAGATGTAGGTATTAACACAACCCCCTTAACAGGCCAGTTAATCAATAAACTTAATAATGCTTGCTCGTTAAAAGGTGTAGACAAACTTTGTTTGTTATTAACTAAGCGTGAAAGTAGTGAAGGGTCTTTCGCGTTAATGGCAATAACATCAACACGAATATTTTCTTTATGTAAACTGCGTATTGCGCCTAGCCCATTAGGCCCTGCACTTAAAACAATCGCTTGAGATCTATTCATGTGAAGCAACAATCAAATTTCAAATAGTTAAAATTATCATGGCTGACACAATAGCGATTAAGATTAAAATAATCGTCTACATGCTGATGATAGCCAGGTTCATTATTAAAACCGATTTTATAGCCTGCCTTTTTAGCATAATGAAGTGATGTTTGGTTATAACAATAGTAGCGCCCTACTGGGTATGCAATAGAGTTAAGTGAGCAATCAAGCTTCTCTTCCAATAATTGCTTAGACTTTATAATTTCAACCGCTTGTTCTTGCGCGGTTAATTGCGATAAAATTTGGTGGCTAATGGTATGAGAGCCAATTTCCATGCCACTTAGCTGTAATTCTTTCGCTTGCTGCCAATTCATAAATAGTGCTTGTTTTTCTTGTTGTAACTTAGCGCTTGCTTGAGGAAATTTTTGCCTTAAGTCATCGACAACTTGTTCAATTTTATAGTGTGATGAGCGCTTAATATCGGTCATTATTTTTTGGATGACTTGATCGATATTTTTAGGATCTAAAAAGTAAATATTATTCGTTTGACAAAACTGATAATATTTTCCACCAGCTTGCCTCAATAAGTAGGCTATTTCATCCCACCAAGGGATTGTTTTTGAGTTGATAAAATCGGTTACCAAATAAAATACAGCGGTTAATTGATATTGCTTCAGTAAAGGTAAGGCCGCGGTATAGTTGTCAATATAACCATCATCAAAAGTAATTAAAGCATAACGCTCATTTAGCTTTTCACCTTGAGCTAATAGTTCGGTTAATTGAAAAGTATTAATAACAATAAAGTTAGCTTTTATTTCTTGTAAATGCTGTTCAAATGCCGCTGTGCTGCATGAAAAAATGGCGCGATCAAAAATGGAGTCTTTTGCTTTTCCAATACGATGGTAGTTAAACGCATAAATACCTGCTGGAAGCTTTTTCCAACGATAGTTAATTCCTCCTATCGCCGAGAGTGTTTTAACAAGATATTGTCGTAGTTTAACACTCATAAAAAACCTATTCAGATAGTTTTTTAAATGCTGGTTTGGATAAGATAAAGTCCCTGTAGTCATTTGGATTTCCTTTTTTCCCTGCTTCTGCTGCCTTAGCTATGTTATACATCTCCCTTGCTGAAACATAGTGCAGCACATAATTTTTGCCATCGTTATATTTTGTCTCTAAATAATTATGCATTTCATGTCTTGGTTGCCCTAATAACGTTTCCATATCACCTTCTTGCGTACCATGAGTATGTATTTTGATAAAAACCCACTCTGGACGTCCTTTAACGTGAATATGAGAATTAACCCACTGATCAATTCTTGATTTAATTGGCGGCATCGCTTTGCGAACATCTGCATTTTCAATATGCGGTAAGCCTTTAGCAGTGCGCCACTTTAGATTAATACCCAACGGCCCCTGTATTAGCATTAAATCACCCGTAGCAGGTTTACCAACTTCAACATCAACTCCTGTATCATGAGATTTAGCTTGCCCAGAACAGCCTTTTGCATAATAAATAGCATTAACTTTTTTCGTTTGTGCTGGGCTAGGTGCTGAAGGTAAGGTCATATCAACATAGCAACCTGTTTGTTTTAATAAAGCAAGTTCATTATTAATACCACACATACTACCATCAGGTAATGAGTTATCTAACGCCCAATTACCATGAATAAATGCATACATTATTTGCCCCGTTTCAGGATCAATCGGTAATGCACCATGTTCATGATGTAATGTATAAGCAAAATTGCTGATCACCTGCGAAAAATTCTCTGGCGTATCATTATTATGATGCAAGTGAATCTCTATTTCGCCAAACCCCCGATAACACAAATCAGAAAGCTTAGCTAAATGCTCATAGCGGTATTCTTCTTCAGGATAGAAAAAACAGTGTTTGGGCATGTGCCCATCAGCATCTTTATGTTGTTTTGCCATGGCGGGATAATCTCGATACCAGCGATCAACCCGAGCTCTTTCTACGTCGATATCGTCATTACGCCACTGAGGTTCATAATGATCAACAAAACAAAAAAGTACATGAATAGGCTCATTAACTTTAGGGCGCGAAATCACTTGTTTTAAATAAGAAAAAAACCATATATCCATATTTTTGCTTTTTAACACGAACCAAAAAGCAATCAATAAAACCGCAAGTATTAATAATAAAGCAATCATTAATTAGATTTTCCCTGTCTAGCTGTTCTTTTCCAACCACCATTTTTGTGGCCTTTTAAAAATTTGATAAACCCTAACCATAAAGCGGTATTCATTGACACAAAAAAGGTAATAATAGCAATTAACTTATTAACAGGTTGATTGTTCCTTATTTTTCTTTCGCCTAACCAGGCACTTAAATAAAAAACAATCTGTAATATAAACAACAACAAGTAAAACGGTTGATCAATTAACAACAAATTAGTCACGAAAGTCAGTAACATTAAATGAGGAGCAAACCAACGTAACACCTTATGAGACCAATAACACCAGCTTAGTACACCTTGCGATGGAGATAACGCCCACAAATTGCTAACAAAAGCTTTATAGTTACCAATACCAATACGAACTCGACGACCAAATTCATCTTGTAGAGACGGAGCAACTTCTTCTGTGGCGATGGCATTTTCATTATAAAGCACATCAAACCCTTGCTTTTTTACATTCATCACAATGCAAAAATCATCAACAATCGTGTCTTGGGGTAAGGTTTGGTATAAATGTCGGCGGATGGCATAAATAGCACCATTAGCGCCCAATAAGCTTCCTAAAGATGATTCACATTTTTTTAAAAATTGTTCGTAACGCCAGTATAAGCCGTCAAGATTCTGGTTACCGTCTTCTGTTTCTAAAATAAGTTCCCCTGAAACTGCACCTACATTATCAGTAAAACTTTCAACTAAAATAGTAATCGCATCATGGTTAAATTCAGTATTAGCATCAGTAAAAACTAAAATATCAGCTTCTGCCTGTGCTACTAAGTCATTTAATACTGATATTTTTCCGCGATTTTCTTTGAAATCAAAAGCAATAACACGCTGATCAGTAAAACTGTTAATAATATTACCAGTATTATCTTGGCTACCATCAGAAGCAACTAATATACGTATTTTACCTTGATAATCTTGCTGTAATATATTGTTAATTCTAGCTTCTATACAAGATTCTTCATTATAAGCCGCAATGATAATGTCAACACTCGGGTAAGCATCAGCAGCAATATAACGACGAGAAACCAGCTGAGGAGAGGTAATTATTCTTAAAATAAGCGGGTAAAGCACATAAGAATAAACTAATAAAAAGAGTGAACACCAAAATATAAAAATCACTGATTATTTCCTTGTATAATCTTTGCGGGAATACCAACAACGGTTACATTATCAGGCACATCTTTTACAACAACAGCATTAGCACCTATTTTGACATTATTACCAATGCGTACTCCACCAATAATTTTAGCCCCTGAGCCGATAAAAATATTATCGCCTAGCAGTGGAGCTTGCCCTTTTTCATCACCGATCACAACACCACTTTCGATAATAACATTCTTTCCACCAGAAACTTTAGAATTTATGACAATACCTACAGGGTGCATTAAAACAAGCCCGTAAGAAAACTTAACACCAGCACCAATAACACAACCATTAATAACACGGTTAAACCATAAGGTAATTAATGCTAATGGTGAGAGATGATATTTTACTAACCAACTTGTTATACGATAAAGCGCATTAGCCGAAGTACCATCACTTACCAAGACTCTTAATAAAGAAACTTGGTAGCCTTCAGCTCTAAAAACAGCTTGCTTTTGTTTAAGATCACTTATAAAAAACTTCATCACTTAAGTTATATGCCTTAATACATTCTCTATATTGCGCTGCCAATTAAAATTTTGCGCATGAGCTAAAATTTTATCTTGCGACCAAGGTTTAGCAAGCGCCTTTAAAATAGCTTCCCCGAGCTCTTTTACTTGAGCTTTCTCCACTAAAATACCCACCTCATCATTAACAACTTCAGGAATACCTCCTACGCGAGTGGCCACAACAGGCGTACCACTAGCAAAGGATTCTAACAACACATTAGGCACCCCTTCTCGATAACTGGGTAAAATCAGCAAATCAGCCTGACGAATATAAGTTGCAACATCATTTAACGGTA
>WFQC01000138.1 GCA_015487235.1 Alteromonadaceae bacterium | reverse complement strand
TTTTTACTCCATTGGTGTTGCAAATGATCGCTGTAGGTGAAGAAACGGGGCGTGTAGATGACTTACTTGAAGAAGTGGCTGAATATTATGAACGTGAAGTAGATTATGAATTAAGCACTTTAACAGCGCGAATAGAGCCAATACTTATTGGCATTGTTGCCACCATGGTATTAATTTTAGCGTTAGGCATATTCACACCAATGTGGGATATGATGTCTGCTTACAAAGGTACCTAAGTGTGATTTATGGTAAATGCAGGTGTTGATAAACGAGAAAAGTCATTAGGTGAAATGATCTTAGTCATTTTAGCCTTTGCACTACTGATGGCGACTTTTATTCATTATTTTTTTAAAAATGAAGATCAAATCAATGAAGCTGGATTTGAAAATTTAGCGGCTAATTTTGCCAGTAAAATAATGTTAATTCGTAGTCAATGGTTGATGGACGGCAGACCAGATAAAGTTAAAATAATAGAATTAGATGTATTAACGGGTAAGAAAAAAAAACATCTCGTTAGTGTAAATAAGTTTGGTTGGGTTGATAATTCTCTACCCGCATTAGCTTGCCAAAAAATATGGCAAGACGTTATGGCAATGCCAATGCGTTTTGTTAAGCAACCCATCTCTGCTATTCAGTTGCAACATAATAGTCAAGGCAATAAAGCGGTATCTAAAGTAGAAAAACAACCAACACTTTGTCGTTTTAGTATTCAATCAGGACATTTTTTTGAATATTCTGCACAAAATGGTAAAGTTAATAGTGGTAAATGAGTGACTTAGTTATATTTTCACTGCTAGAATGTAAATAATATAAGTTTGTTTACACCGATAATATAAAATTGAGGGTATTATGATCATCAAAGCAAAAAAACAATCGGGTTTTACGCTAATTGAACTCGTTATTGTTGTTGTCATACTAGGGCTTTTAGCTGTGACTGCTATCCCTAAGTTTTTGGATCTTACCGATCAAGCTGAAAATGCAAATATTGAAGGTATGGCTGGTGGTTTTGCCACTGCAGTTGCTTTGGTGAGAGCACAGTGGGAAGCAGAAGGTCGCCCTAAAAACTTGAGCAATCAAAATACGGTGATTTATGACGGCACAACGTTTATTTTAACGACAGAAGATATTGCTAATGGTATTCGCCCTGGTTATGTTACAGGTTTAACTGATGGTGAAACGCTTGGTGGTGCTTTTGGTACTGAAAACTGTCTTGAAATTTGGTCGAACATTTTACAACAACCACCTACAATTTCAGCAAGTATTACTGATATTAATAATGGTATAGCCGACTACTATGTGAGTAAATCAGGAACGGGGGTGAGCACTACTTGTCATTTTTATTTAAAAGAAACTTTAGCAAGAGATGCCAGTGGCAACTTTACTAGCCCAGGTACAAACACCACCGTGGGAAATAGTTTTACATACCAGCCTGCAACGAGCGCCGTTGTTGTCTATATTAATCAATAAATAATAATTTACATAATTTTGAACTAAGTACAGGAAAATATATGAACACGTTAAATATTCAAAAGCAAAAAGGTTTTACATTAATCGAACTTGTTATCGTTATTGTGATCTTAGGGATTTTAGCCGCAACTGCAGCGCCTAAATTTTTAAACTTACAAGCCGATGCTAAAGAAAGCACATTACAAGCAGTCAAAGCTTCAGTAGAAACGGCTATGTCTGTGGTTTATGCAAAATCTTTAATTAATGGTACAGAAACAAGTGCAACGGCTACGGTTACAATTGATTCAGCCTCAACAACAGTTAATACTGTTTATGGCTACCCGAAGGCGGCTAATGTAGATTTAGCAAAATTATTAGACTTAGCTTCTGCAGATTTTTCGTATGTAGATATTGCAGGTACGCCTAATAAAGTATTAATTTATCCTACAGGTATGACAGCTCCTACTGCCGCTGGTGCATCTTGTACAGTTGAATATAGCGAAGCAACATCAGCAACAGCAAAAGCAACGGTTGTTGTTAATACTGGCTGTTAATTATTTTTACTTAAATTTTTAATACCTTATTTTTAGCCATGAATTCTTTTCAGTATTCATTTGCTAAAAACCACAATAGCGGCTTTACTCTCGTTGAAGTCGTTATTGTGCTTATTCTTGTTGGTATTTTATCAGTTACGGCTGCGCAAAAATTCTTTGGTAGTGCACCCTACGAAGCTCATACTTTTCGAGCCTCGCTACTTGCAGATCTTCGCTTAACTCAACAAAGGGCTATGCAACAAACTCATAGTACTTTTTGCCATCAGCTAATACTCAATAATACACGTTATGGTATTCCTGACCGTACAGATTGTACTGCTACAGATCTTAGCTCTTTAGATCCTAATGCCTTAGATAAGACCGACCTAATCGTAGATACTAGCCGTTACAATATTACTTTTTCTATTGTTGGTAAAAGCAACCCTAGTATTATTAGTTTTGATAATATGGGACGCCCGCAAGATGATTGCAGTGGTGGTTGTGATATATCTGTAGTGAGCGATCTTGATACAGTAAGCATTCGTATAGAAGCAGAAGGCTATATTCATGCCATTTAGCAATTATTTACGCCCAAAGGGTTTCACCTTGGTTGAGATTATTGTGGCTATTGT
>WFQC01000137.1 GCA_015487235.1 Alteromonadaceae bacterium | reverse complement strand
TTTTTAAATTAGAAGAAATTAATAATAAAGATAAAATACTTAAACCCGGTATGAAAGTGGTTGATTTAGGTGCGGCTCCGGGGGGCTGGTCTGAATATGCGGCTAAAGTTGTTGGTAATACGGGGCAAGTGGTTGCATGTGATATTTTACCGATGGATCCACTTGCTGGCGTTGATTTTTTACAAGGAGATTTTAGAGAAGAAGCGGTTTTAGAGGCTCTATTGAGTAAAATTGAAGGTAAAAATATTGATGTGGTGCTGTCAGATATGGCTGCCAATATGACAGGCAATGAAACTGCTGACTCAGCAAGAAGTATGTATCTTGTTGAATTAGCATTAGATATGTGTAATCAGGTGCTAAAAAAGAACGGTAGTTTCATTGTTAAAGTTTTTCAAGGTGAAGGTTTTGAACAATACATGAAAGAAGTTCGAGCTTTATTTAAAACCGTCAGAACACGCAAACCTAATGCATCTCGTGCTCGCTCTCGTGAAGTTTATTTAGTGGCAACAGGCTTTAAATAAAATCAGCTATTAACAAGTTGCAACAACTTGTTCATTAGTTTAGCTAGCTAGCAAGTTGAAATTGGTGTAAATTAGGCGAAGTATAATCGCATGCAAATTATTTATTTTATTATCTAAGCAAGAGGTCATTAAGTTGAGCGATATGGCAAAAAATCTTATTTTATGGCTAGTAATAGCTGTAGTTCTTATGTCTGTATTTAATAGCTTTGCTCCAAATACAGCTAATGAACAAAAACTCGATTACACCCGTTTTGTACAAGAAGTTGAACAAGGGCAAGTAAGAGAAGTACAAGTTGATCGTAATGGTGTAATTAAAGGTGTTACTCGCGCGGGTAAAAACTTTATTACTGTTATTCCCGGTGGTTACGATCGCGATTTAATTAATGATCTCGTTAAACAAGGTGTTCGTGCAACAGGCGAGTTACCTGAAGAACCAAGCATTTTAACTTCTATTTTTATTTCATGGTTCCCAATGTTATTACTGATTGGGGTATGGATATTCTTTATGCGTCAAATGCAAGGTGGTGGCGGTAAAGGCGCAATGTCTTTTGGCAAATCTAAAGCACGCCTGTTAGGAGAAGATCAAATTAAAGTCACCTTTGCTGATGTGGCTGGTTGTGATGAAGCAAAAGAAGAAGTAGCAGAATTAGTTGACTACCTAAAAGAGCCAAGTCGATTCCAAAAATTAGGTGGTCGTATTCCCTCTGGTATTTTATTAGTTGGTCAGCCGGGCACAGGTAAAACCTTATTAGCAAAAGCAATTGCTGGTGAAGCAAAAGTGCCATTTTTCACTATTTCTGGTTCAGACTTTGTTGAAATGTTTGTTGGTGTTGGTGCTTCTCGTGTTCGAGATATGTTTGAGCAAGCTAAAAAATCAGCGCCTTGTATTATTTTTATTGATGAAATTGATGCAGTTGGTCGTCAGCGTGGTGCTGGTTTAGGAGGGGGACATGATGAACGTGAACAAACCTTAAACCAAATGCTCGTTGAAATGGACGGTTTTGAAGGTAATGAAGGGGTTATTGTTATTGCTGCAACCAACCGACCTGATGTACTTGACCCAGCGTTATTACGTCCAGGGCGCTTTGATCGTCAAGTAACCGTTGGTTTACCTGATATTCGTGGTCGTGAACAAATTCTTAAAGTACACATGCGTAAAGTGCCACTGGCTGATGATGTTAAAGCATCAGTTATTGCCCGTGGTACACCTGGTTTTTCTGGCGCTGATTTAGCTAACCTTGTTAACGAAGCTGCGTTATTTGCCGCTAGAGGCGGTCGTCGCTTAGTTTCTATGGCTGAATTTGATAAAGCTAAAGATAAAATCATGATGGGCGCAGAACGCCGTTCAATGGTGATGAGCGAAAAAGAAAAAGAAATGACCGCATACCATGAAGCTGGTCATGCGATTGTGGGTCGTTTAGTGCCTGATCATGATCCTGTTTATAAAGTAAGTATTATTCCTCGTGGGCGAGCGTTAGGAGTAACGATGTACTTACCTGAGCAAGACCGAATTAGTCATAGTAAACAGCATTTAGAAAGCATGATTTCAAGCCTATATGGTGGTCGTATTGCGGAAGAAATCATTTATGGTGCCGAAAAAGTTTCAACAGGTGCGTCTAATGATATCGAACGGGCTACCGATATTGCACGTAAAATGGTTACCCAGTGGGGGCTTTCTGAAAAATTAGGGCCGATGTTATATGCAGAAGAAGAAGGGGAAGTCTTTTTAGGTCGTACTTCTGCAAAGCATATGCATATGTCTGATGATACAGCGAAGATGATTGATGAAGAAGTAAAAGCTTTTGTTAATCGTAATTATCAACGAGCAGAAAAATTATTAAAAGAAAACTTAGATATTCTACATGCGATGAAAGACGCATTGATTACCTACGAAACTATTGATGCGGATCAAATTGATGATTTAATGGCCCGTCGTGAAGTACGTCCACCTAAAGATTCAAGTGATAGAAAGTCTGATCCTGATGATTCATCATCAAGTGCAGAGAAAAAAGAGACGATTAACGTAAAACCTAACTTAGATTCACCTGACGATATGCCAGCTAAGTAGTTTTCTTTCATTAGTTTTAGTAGAATAGACAATATTAATAAAGCCTCGTACAACGAGGCTTTATTTTAAGTGTTTTTTGAAAAATAAAAGAGAGTTAATTTGTTAACGTCACTGCATTGCAAGAGTAAAACATTAAGCTTATCAACCCCTAAAGTGATGGGGATATTGAATGTGACACCTGATTCTTTCTCTGATGGTGGTCGGTTTGCCCAATTAGATGCAGCACTAAAGCAAACAGAGCAAATGATCACAGACGGTGCCGATATAATTGATATTGGCGGAGAATCTACCCGCCCTGGGGCACTTGAGGTTTCACTAGCTGATGAACTTGCTCGAGTTATTCCCTTGTTAAAAGCAATTAAAAGTCGTTTTGAGGTGGTTGTTTCTATTGATACAAGTAAAGCGGCAGTGATGTCAGAAGCGCTTGCCAATGATGCCGATATAATCAATGATGTCAGAGCACTACAAAATGAAGGTTGTCTTGACGTTCTAGCAAAAACTGATGTACCTATTTGTTTGATGCACATGCAAGGCTTGCCTCGTACGATGCAAGCAACAACCCAATATAATCATTTATTAGAGGATATTAGTGGCTTTTTTCGCCAGCGTATAGCCGCATGCCAACAAGCAGGTATTAAACAACAGCGCTTAATTTTAGATCCTGGTTTTGGTTTTGGTAAAACCCTCGAGCAAAATTATCAACTGTTAGCCAATTTATCCCAATTTAAAACCTTTAATTTACCTTTATTAAGTGGTACATCACGAAAATCTATGATTGGCAACTTGCTTGAACGTTCAGTTGAACAACGACTTGCAGGAAGTTTAACAACCGCCATTATTGCAGCACAGCAAGGGGCAAATATTATTAGAGTGCATGACGTAAAAGAAACTGTTGATGCAATGAAAGTTTTACAGGCAACAAAGCAATATCAATAGCTGTTGTCAAAAATTAGGAGACAAGTATGTCAGTAAGAAAATACTTTGGTACAGATGGTGTTAGAGGGCTTGTTGGAAAAAGCCCCATTTCACCAGAATTTGTAATGAAATTAGGTTATGCCGCCGGTAAAGTATTAGCGAGCCAAGGCACAAATAAAGTTTTAATAGGTAAAGATACTCGCATTTCTGGCTATATGCTCGAATCAGCACTTGAAGCCGGATTTTCAGCTGCGGGCACTGATATTATGCTATTAGGGCCAATGCCAACACCCGGTATTGCTTATTTAACAAAAACATTTCGTGGTGAGGCAGGGGTGGTGATCAGTGCATCACACAACCCTTATTATGACAATGGTATAAAATTTTTCTCTGCAGACGGACAAAAATTACCAGATGAGATTGAACAAGCAATTGAAGCAGAACTTGATAAACCGATGGCGTGTGTAAGTTCTGATAAACTCGGTAAAGCGACACGTATTAATGATGCTGCAGGACGCTATATTGAATTCTGTAAGTCTAACTTTCCAAGCCAGTATTCATTGTCAGGGCTTAAAATTGTGGTTGATTGTGCTAACGGTGCTACTTACCACATAGCACCTAATGTTTTTCGTGAATTGGGTGCTGAAGTTATTGCCTTAGCGGCTGAACCCGATGGTATTAACATTAACGATAAATGTGGTGCAACCTCAATGGATATGATCAGTGAAGCTGTAGTCAGCCATAATGCTGATCTTGGTATTGCACTTGATGGTGATGGTGATCGCTTAATGATGGTAGATCACACTGGTTATGTTATTGATGGTGATGAAGCGGTTTTTATCATTGCTAATAATGATTTAAAAACAGGCAATATGCGTGGTGGTGTTGTCGGCACGTTGATGAGTAATATGGGCTTAGAATTAGCACTAGCTGATTTAGGTATTCCTTTTGCTCGTAGCAATGTTGGCGATCGTTATGTTATGGAAATGCTGCGTCAACATGGCTGGAGTTTAGGTGCTGAAAACTCAGGCCATATTATTAATTTAAACCATACCTCTACGGGTGATGGTATTATTGCCGCATTAAATGTACTTACGGCTGTTTGCCAAACCGAAAAAAGCCTTTATGAATTACGCAAAGGCATGAATAAATTACCGCAACTGCTGGTTAATGTACGTTTTTCTGGTGACACAGATCCGCTTAATAGTGATAATGTTACCTCGGCCGTACATCAAGTGAATGAGCAGTTGTCAGGTCGAGGGCGAGTTTTATTAAGAAAATCAGGTACAGAGCCGCTTATTCGTGTCATGGTTGAAGGCCCTGATGAGCAAGAAGTACACACTTGTGCTCATAAAATAGCAGATGCGGTTAAAGAAGCGTGTTAGTCGCATAAATTATCACCAGTTAAACAAAGATATTTATCTAAATACTTGTATCTTGTGGTGAGGTTCGTTAATATCTCGCCGCTCTGATGTTAGGAAAGAAAATGAACAGACAAACAATTATTGCAGCTAATTGGAAAATGAACGGCACGCTTAACTTGGTTAATGAAATGTCGAATCGTTTAAATCAGGTAAAGCTTGCTGATGGTGTTCGCGTTATTGTTTGTCCTAGCTTTCCTTATTTGGCTGAAATGGCTGTTAAGTTGCAGCATGACAACATTTATTTAGGTGCTCAAAACGTTAGTGAACATGAAAAGGGTGCTTATACCGGTGAAGTTTCCACTACAATGTTGCGAGAATTTGCCGTAAAATACGTTATTGTCGGTCATTCAGAACGTCGAAATATATATAAAGAAACCAGCTTACAAGTTGCTCATAAAGTTCAGGCGCTATTAGCAGCCAATATAACACCTATCTTGTGTATTGGAGAAAGTGAGCAAGAAAGAATGGCAGGGCATACTGAAACAGTTTTAGCTGCACAGTTACAGCCTGTTATTGATGAAGTCGGTATTGAAAAATTTAATGATGTTGTTATTGCTTATGAGCCTGTTTGGGCTATTGGTACGGGTAAAACAGCATCACCAGAAATGGCACAAGAAACACATCAATTTATTCGTCAATTCTTAGCGGAAAAAGATGTGAATGTGGCTAACAAAGTGCCTTTGCTTTACGGTGGTAGCGTGAATGCGCAAAATTGTGAAGGCTTATTCGCGCAAGCTGATATAGACGGTGGTCTACTTGGCGGTGCAAGTTTAAAAGTTGAAGAATTTAGTCAAATTTGTTCAACGGTGAAAGGATCATAACAAAATGTTGTATGAAATATTAATAGTCATTTATTTAATTGTAGCGCTTTTATTGATTGGTTTAGTGCTTATTCAGCAAGGTAAAGGTGCTGATATGGGGGCTTCTTTTGGCGCTGGAGCTTCAGCGACAGTGTTTGGTTCAAGTGGTTCGGGTAACTTTTTAACTAAATCGACTTCGGTATTAGCGATTGCCTTTTTTGTTATTAGTTTAGTGCTTGGTAACTTAACGGCAAACCGTGTTAAAGCAACTGATGAATGGAATAACTTAGCAACACCAACGGCTGCTGAGCAAAGTAACACTAGCGAAGCAAGTGCAGAGCCTGCAACAGTGAATACAAATTCAGATGTACCTGTGGGTGATGATGCACCAGCAACTAAAGATAATGGTGATGTACCAAACTAAACTTTAGTTATAAGTATTTGCGGATGTGGTGGAATTGGTAGACACGCCATCTTGAGGGGGTGGTGCTTCACGGCGTGCGGGTTCAAGTCCCGCCATCCGCACCAAATTTTAAAGGCTGTAGCAATACGGCCTTTTTTATTGACTGATTTTTTAATTGAACAAGCATTAACGTTCACTTAACGGTTAAGACAATGGTATAATTTCGCAATAATAATTCTCCAGTTTATTGGAAATAACGCTTTAGAGGCTCTTTGAATGTCGGAAACACAAAACCGTCCAACAAATTTTATTCGTCAAATAATTGATGCTGATCTTGCTAGCGGTAAGTACAGTCAAATACATACTCGTTTTCCGCCTGAACCTAATGGCTATTTACATATAGGTCATGCTAAATCTATTTGTTTAAATTTTGGGATTGCAGAAGACTATAATGGTTTATGTAATTTGCGCTTTGATGACACCAATCCTGAAAAAGAAGATATTGATTATGTAAACTCTATTCAAGAAGATGTTAAATGGTTAGGGTTTCAATGGGCGGGTGATGTACATTATTCTTCCGACTATTTTGATCAACTTTACGGATACGCAGTTGAGTTAATTGAGAAAGGTTTAGCCTATGTTTGTTTTTTAAATGCAGAGCAAACGCGTGAATATCGAGGCACCTTAAAACAGCCAGGCAAAAATAGCCCTTATCGTGATACTTCTGTTGCAGAAAACTTAGCCTTATTTGAAAAAATGAGAAAAGGTGAATTTAAAGAGGGAGAATGTGCACTAAGAGCTAAAATAGACATGGCATCAAGCTTTATGTGTATGCGTGATCCTGTTATTTATCGTATTAAGTTTGCACACCATCATCAAACTGGCGATAAATGGTGTATTTATCCAATGTATGATTTTACTCACTGCATTTCGGATGCTATTGAAGGGATCACTCATTCATTATGTACGTTAGAGTTTCAAGATAATCGTCGTTTATACGATTGGGTTATTGAGAATATTTCAATTGAACATACACCTCACCAATATGAGTTTTCTCGCTTAAACCTTGAATATACTGTAATGAGCAAGCGCAAGTTACATACACTGGTTGAAGAAAAGATTGTCAGTGGTTGGGACGACCCGCGTATGCCAACGATTGCTGCCTTTCGCCGTCGAGGCTTTACTCCCGCATCATTACGCGAGTTTGCCAAGCGTATTGGTGTAACCAAAATGGATAATACCGTTGAAATGAGTGTACTTGAAGCGTGCATTCGTGAAGACTTAAATGACAATGCGCCACGTGCCATGGCGGTATTAGCACCGATTAAGTTGGTTATTGAAAATTACCCTGAAAATAAAGTAGAAGAATTAACGCTAAAAAATCATCCAAGTGATGAAAGCCAAGGTACGCGCATAGTGCCTTTTTCTCGTGAACTTTATATTGAAAAAGAAGATTTTAAAGAAGAAGCCAATAAAAAATATAAACGTTTAGTGTTAGGTAAAGCAGTTCGTCTACGTGGAGCCTATGTTGTAACTGCCACACGATGTGATAAAGATGAACAAGGTAATATAACTACTGTTTATTGTACTTACGATGAGAAAACTTTAGGTAAAAACCCTGAAGATGGTACTAAACCTAAAGGTGTTATTCATTGGGTCAGTGCTGAGCATGCATTAAATGCAGAAGTTCGTATATACGATCGTTTATTTAGTGTACCTAATCCTGCCGCGGCAGAAGATTTTCATACTGTGCTAAACCCTGACTCATTAGTGGTAATAGAGCAGGCGAAAGTAGAACCTTCACTGGCTAATGCTGAAGCAGAAAAAGCTTTTCAGTTTGAACGTCAAGGCTACTTTTGCCTAGATAACAAAATAAGCGCACAAGAAAAAGCAGCAGGAAAACTAGTTTTCAATCGCACAGTTGGTTTGCGTGATACATGGGCTAAAATGAATAAATAGTGAATGTATCTGACGGTTTGTTTAAGTAAAGCCGTTGTACCCAACAATAAAAACCGATAGGTATTTTTTATTTATCGGTTTTTTTCTTTATTTTGCTTGAAACTTACTTTATAAGCTACCATTTAGTAGTAGGTGGGGGTGAACTCTTTCTTCTTTTAATTGGCATTTAAAGCCATTATTTACAGGATACTACACAATGAATACAGAATTTCATTACCTTGAAGCGTTATTCTCACAGTTGAATCTACCTAATAGTAAGGCTGATATTGAAGCTTTTATAAAAAATCATAGCCCACTTGCTGGAGATATATTGTTAGAGGAGGCTGAATTTTGGAATGCGTCACAAGCCGAGTTTATTCGTGAAGCAAAACAAGCTGATAGTGATTGGGTTGAAGTTGTTGATCAGCTTGATGCCGCCTTAAGACATACCTATTTATAACTTTGTTAAAGAGAATAAAGGGCTGTATTGATAACAAGTAGTGTTTGATAAAAACTACCTTGATAATACAGCGCTTAGGTTCTTTGAAATATATTTATTTTCTTAAAGTTGGGCTATACGATAAGCTTCACAAGCTTCTTCGTCTTCACACTCTCCATACAAGTATAAGCTGTGATTAGTGAGTTTGATATTATGGTGTCTTGCAACCTCACGTTGTCTTTCTTCAATCACATCATCTTCAAATTCAATCACTTTGCCACATTTTAAACAGACAAGGTGATCATGATGTTTTTTCTGAGTTAATTCAAAAACAGACTTACCGCCTTCAAAATGATGACGTGTTACAATGCCTGCATCATCAAACTGGTTTAGTACACGATAAACTGTGGCTAAACCAATTTCTTCATTTTGCTCTAATAGTATTTTATAAATATCTTCAGCACTCACATGTTGATTTGCAGGTGCTTGTAAAATAGCTAAAATCTTAACGCGAGGTAAGGTTACTTTTAATCCCGCCTTTTTTAATTCTTCATTTTGTGATGGCATTGAATCCAGTCTCTGAGATCGTCGTAAAATAAAATTATAGAGTGCTTTTTAGTTTGATAAAAGCCCCAAATATTAAAAACAATTAATATATTGTAAAAAGCCTGCATTTGCAGGCTTCAGTTGTGAAAATAGTATTAAAATTAGCGTTTAATCAGCTAATTCGGCTAAACACATTTCATCGTAAATCTGGTTAACCCATTTTTCAACACGTTCTTCGGTAAGCTCTGGTTGGCGGTCTTCATCAATGACTAAGCCTATAAAGGTATTTTCATCAATTAACCCTTTTGATGCTTCAAACTCATAACCGTCAGTAGGCCAATGTCCCACCAAAATAGCACCTTTAGACTCTACAATATCACGCAATGGCCCCATTGCATCACAAAAATATTCAGCATAGTCTTCTTGATCACCTAAACCAAAAATCGCCACTAACTTATCGGTGAAGTCAATTTGCTCTAATTCGGGTAAAAAGTCATCCCAGTCACATTGGTTTTCACCATAGTACCATGTTGGAATACCTAAAATGAGTAAATCAAACTCTGCAATTTCTTCTTTGGTGCTTTTAGCAATGTCTTTTACTTCAACCAGTTTTTTCCCCAGTTTTTTCTGGATCATTTTAGCAACTGCTTCAGTATTACCTGTGTCGCTACCGAAAAATAAACCTATAATAGCCATGAATTTTACCTTACTTATTTATTAATTAAATAATTTAACTTTTTGTATTCGCTAAGGATTGCACCAAAAGCGATTCTATCAACTCGCTACGACTCATTTTTTGATCTTGAGCAAGTTGTTCTAATTGCTTAAATAATGATAGATGAATTTTAAATTCAACACGTTTTAAGCCTTTATTTTTATCTCGTTTAACTTGATTTCGCTTATTGATCTTTATTTGTACGCTACGCGGAAGCGGGTTGGTTTTAGGGCGACCAGGGCGCTTTTCTTCACAAAATAGATCAATTGTAGTTAAATCTGTCGCTTCTTTTGCCATAGTTCAAGCCGTAATTATCCTAACCAACACCTTGTGCTTCAAAAACATATTGAATAATGCTTTTGGCAACAAAACCAACACACCCAAGTAACAAAACTAAGTAAATAATCGCTTGCCCAATAGGTGGAACATTATTTGTTTTCATTACATCCCGTACTGTTAACCCAATGAAAACAAATATAAAAGCAAAGAACAAATCGAGCCCTATTGACTCTATTAAATCAAAATATTCTGCGAGCATAATCTTGTATATAGTTGCAACCTAAATTTTGTGGCGGCACTATAGCATAACCTCGACCTGCTATCACTTACTCAACCAAAAATCTTTGGTAATTTTATTAAAAATAGTTGTTTTTTCAGCATGTAACCAATGACCTGCACCATTAATTATTTTAGCTTTACTATTTGGAAATAATTTTAGTATTATTTCTCGGTACTCTGCGCGAATATAATCAGAGTTACCTCCTTTAATAAATAAGGTATCGCCTTGATAACTTACGTTATTATTTTCAAAACCTTGCATTATTTGTTGATAACATTGGCTGATATAATCAATATTACATTTGAAATAGAAATGCCCTTGTTTACTCTTAACTAAATTACGCAGTAAAAATTGCCTAATATTTTTATTTTCAACATAATTTGCCAGTTGTTTATCGGCATCTTGGCGATTGTTAATGGTTTTTAAGTCAATCGCCAGTAAACCTTGAATAATTTTTTGATGGTGATTAGGGTAGGTGACGGGGGCAATATCAGCCACAATTAATTTTTTTACATAATGAGGCTGTTCTAATGCTAACTTCATCGCGATTTTTCCACCCATCGAGTGGCCAAGTACATAAGCTTGAGAAATTGATAAATGATCTAATACCTTGGCAATATCTTGGGCTAACGCTTGGTAGTCCATATTATTTTCGTGAAAAGAATCGCCATGGTTTCGCACATCAATACTAACCACACAGTAATTGTCGATTAGTGCTCTAGCTACCATATTTAAATTTTCTAGACTGCCGAATAAACCATGTATTAATACAACAGGTTGACCTTGACCAACTTGCCGGTAGTTGAGTAATTTCATCATTAAATTAACTTTATTAGCAATAGCTAAATTGTCTTATGTTTTAACTGGCTAAGCAAATATATTTTGACTTTTTTTAAAGTTATTTGGGATCACTATAGCGACTTTTTCATTAGGTCAGTATAATCAGGTCGTATATTTTACTGTATCTATTTTATTGTCAGGAAAGTGAATGAAAAACATCGAGATAGATGATGAGCTATATCAATACATTGTAAAGAATACCCAATATATTGGCGAGAGTGCCTCTTCAATTTTACGCCGACTTTTATCTTTACCTGCGATAACGCTAGATAAAGAACATGAAACAACTAATATCAATGAAGTGTTAAGTAGTCCTGCTACTGACCCAGCCCATGAAACTTCCGCAGCAGTGGTGACGAATACCCCAAAAGAAGTTGATTATTTGTTTAATTATATTAATCGTGAAGAATTAGCAATGCAGCGTGGTGCGGTAGGGCGTTTTTTGCTTATTTTAGCTGCTTTGTATCGGGTGCATAGCGATGAATTTTCACTTGTCACTGATATTCGTGGTCGTGGTCGTTTATATTTTTCTAAAAATGCAGAAGAATTAGCAGAAAGTGGTAGCAGTACTAAACCAAAGCAAATTCCACAAAGCCCTTATTGGGTTATCACTAATACTAATACCACTCGTAAAAAAATGATGTTAACAGAAGTTGCAACTGCATTAGGTTATAGCCAAGCAGACGCGGAAAAAATACGGGAATTACTCTAAGACTTGTCATGTTTAAATGAAAAGTACTAAAGCACAATCCTAATAAAAAGTAAGGACTATCACTTATGAGTATTCATCCTCATGCAGGAAAGCTAGCAAGACCTCAAGATCGTATTAATATCGCCCATTTGGTGAGTGAATATTATCAAGCTATACCTGATACTAACATTGTTGAACAACAAGTCAGTTTTGGTACTTCAGGTCACCGGGGCAGTGCAGCTAAGTGCAGTTTTAATGAGTATCATATTTTAGCTATTTGCCAAGCGGTTGCTGAATATCGTCAACAACAGGGTATTAATGGCCCTTTATATTTAGGTAAAGATACTCATGCTTTATCTGAACCTGCATTTATCTCGGCACTAGAAGTACTTATAGCTAATAAGATTAATGTGGTTGTGCAGCAAGATTTAGGCTTTACACCTACTCCAGTTATTTCGCGTTTAATTATTACGCATAATGAACAACATGTTGCACAAGCAGATGGATTAATTATTACACCCTCACATAACCCACCGAGTGATGGTGGCATTAAATATAATCCTCCTCATGGTGGTCCAGCAGAAGCCAATATTACTAAACAAATCGAGCAACGCGCTAACGAGTTGATTAAAAATAAACTGCGTGATGTTAAGCAAATCAGTTATCAACAAGCATTATCTTCACCCTTATTAGCCAAGCATGACTTTATTCATTTTTATGTGAATGAACTTGATAAAGTGATCGATATGCAAGCTATTGCTCAGGCTAATATTTGTATAGGGGTTGATCCGCTTGGTGGTTCTGGCATTGATTATTGGCCTGTTATAGCGAAAAAATACCAGCTTACTATTGAGGTAGTTAACCCTGTTGTTGATGCCAGCTTTGCTTTTATGCCGCTTGATAAAGACGGAAAAATTCGTATGGACTGCTCGTCACCTTATGCTATGGCTGGGCTTATTGAAATGAAAGATAAGTTTGATATTGCTGTGGGTAATGATCCTGACTTTGATCGTCATGGCATTGTAACTAAAACGGGTGGATTGATGAATCCAAACCATTATTTAGCGGTGGCAATAAACTATTTAATGACTCATAGACGTTGGCCTGAGCAAGCTAAAATAGGTAAAACATTGGTTTCAAGCTCATTAATTGACCGTGTTGCCAATAAACTCAATAAACCTTTAGCTGAAGTACCTGTTGGGTTTAAATGGTTTGTTGAAGGATTAAGACAAAGTGAGTTTGCTTTTGGTGGGGAAGAAAGTGCAGGAGCTGCTTTTTTAGCGAAAGACGGGCAATGTTGGACAACCGATAAAGACGGTTTCATTATGACCTTACTCGCGGCTGAAATTTTAGCCGTAACCGGTAAAGACCCTTATCAGCATTATCTTGAATTGGCACAAACGTTGGGCAAACCTTGCTATGGTCGTGTAGAAGCTGTTGCTAATTTAGCCCAAAAACAAGTGTTAACCGCTTTGTCTGCTAATGATATAACAGCCAGCACACTCGCTGGAGAGCCAATAAAACAAGTATTAACTCATGCTCCAGGTAATAACGCGGCTATTGGTGGGTTAAAAGTGGTCACTGAAAATGGCTGGTTTGCAGCTCGCCCATCAGGTACTGAAGAAATCTATAAAATTTATGCAGAAAGTTTTATTGATGATACACATTTAGCGCGCATTATAGATGAAGCGCAACAAATTGTTGCCGACGCCTTTAATAAAGCTGGTGTTTAGGGCGTTAAAATGCCTTTATTGCTATATTTGTCACACATTGATTGTTATACATTGAGGAAAAATCGTGTTATCTGTTCAAAAGATTAAAAAGCAGTTACAACAACAAGGTGACTTTCTTGCCTTAACGCGAGAATATGAGCACAGCTTACCTGCCTTTAGTTTTGAAATTAAAGTGAAAACGACAGGAGAGCTTATTAATGCTTCAGTACTTGAAACTGGCTTAATTTGTTTTGAACCGCAGTCGCTCGCAACACATAAAGATATTGTTTTATCATCAGCTGTGCATGGTAATGAAACTGCTCCCATTGAAATTTGTGCCCGTTTTATTCAGCAAATTATTTTGGGCGAGTTTGAGCTTGCCGAGCGAGTGTTATTTATTTTTGGTAATCCTCCTGCAATTAATATTGGCGAACGTTTTGTCGAAGAAAACTTAAATAGGTTATTTTCTGGCGGACATTCGCAAGATCAAGGTCAAGGTGCTGGATTAATTAATCAAGAGCGTCAACGCGCTTTACTGTTAGAAAACACTGTACGAGACTTTTTTAACCAAGGAGACAAAATTGCCCTTAACCGTGCGCGTTTTCATTATGATTTACATACGGCAATTCGTGGTTCTAAAAATGATAAATTTGCCGTTTACCCTTTTAGACATGGTAAGCCGTGGGTTAAAGAACAGCTACAATTTATGTTAGCGTGCGGTATTAATACTATTTTATTATCAGGCTCTCCAACAACAACGTTTAGCTACTTTTCTGCTCAGCAATTTAATGCTCATGCTTTTACGGTAGAGCTTGGTAAAGTACGCCCTTTTGGTGAAAATAATATGGCTGATTTTAGTGAAATTACCGCCAGTTTAAGCCAATTACTTAAAGCTGAACCGTTAGTGCTAAAACCTTATCACAATGAAGATTTTAATCTTTTTCAAATAAATCAAGTTATTAACAGAAATCACGAACATTTTGTTTTGCATTTTGCTGATGATGTTGAAAACTTTACGAGTTTTCCTGTGGGTACGGTGATCGCTACCGATGGTGATACTGACTACACAATACAAGCAGAGGGTGAAGCTATTATCTTTCCTAATGCTAAGGTTGCGATTGGTCAACGAGCTTTATTAACGGTTGTACCAACGACCATTGATTAATGATAAGCAATTTCACAAGTTCAATAGCGCCTATTTTAATCGGCAGCAACGAATAGGCGCTTTTTTCATGTATAAAACAGTGTTAAATTCGCTGCTTTATTAAATCGCACTCAGGTCAACTTAGTCTACTGAAGATAATAGTGCCTTTAGGCTGTAATAATAAATATCGACAAGTTTAATCAAGTCACGACAACTGACTTTTTCATTGACCTGATGAATACTCTCGTTACAAGGGCCTAATTCAATAACTTCTGCACCTGTTGGTGCAATAAATCGGCCGTCAGATGTTCCTCCTGAAGTTGAAAGTTGCGCTGGCTTTCCCGTTACTTTTTGTATAGCACTTTGTACTCCATTGACCAGCTTTCCAGGCTTGGTAATAAAGGGCAAGCCATTATATGTCCACTTTATTTGATAATTAAGATCATAATCTTGAAGAATTTTTTCAATACGCTCTTTGATTATTTCAAAACTAAGTTCAGTACTAAAACGTAAATTAAACCAAGCGGTTAAGTGGCTAGGAACAACATTAGTGGCTCCAGTACCTGATTGCATATTGGTAATTTGAAAACTTGTTGGAGGAAAGTATTCATTACCGTTGTCCCAATGGGTTTGTGCTAAATCGTGTAATGCCAGCATAGCCAAGTGAATGGGGTTTTTCACTGTTTCTGGATAGGCAACATGGCCTTGAACACCTTTTATTTCAAGTTCACCTGAAATTGAGCCTCGACGACCATTTTTAATGGTGTCTGCTATGGTTGTTGTACTGGTGGGTTCGCCAACAATGCAATAATCAATTTTTTCATTTCTCGCTTCTAGTGTGTCTATAACGCGAGTGGTTCCGTTAATAAAGGGGCCTTCTTCATCACTTGTAAGTAAAAAGGCAATAGAGCCTTGATGATCAGGGTAGTCTTTCACAAAGCGCTCGGTTGCAATAATCATTGCCGCTAAGCTGCCTTTCATGTCTGCGCTACCGCGCCCATAAAGCATATCATCAATAATCGTTGGTTCAAAAGGAGGGCTATTCCAAAGAGATTCATTGCCTGAAGGAACAACATCGGTATGGCCTGCAAAACAAAATACTGGGCCTTGTGTACCGCGGCGAGACCATAAATTGGTGGTATCAGCAAACACCATGCTCTCATTGTGAAAGCCTATATTAGCTAACCGCTCTGCTAAAAGGGGTTGGCAGCCAGCATCATTTGGTGTAATTGATTTACGGGCGATTAGTGCTTTGGTTAATTCAATAACATCATGCATTAGTTAAACAACTCTTGATAGTCTTTTTCTTTAAAACCTAAATACAATTGACCTTTATGATGTAATAAAGGTCTTTTTAGTAGGGTAGGTTGAGCTAAAACGGCTTTAAAAGCAACGTCACCAGTTAAATTGTCTTTAATGTCTTGAGGTAAATTACGGTAAGTGGTACTGCGTTTATTAAGTAAGGCATCCCATGAACTTAAGCTAATAAATTCTGTTAATAATGCAGTGGTCAGAGGCTGCTTTTTAAAATCATAAAAACTAACAGAGTGATGATGTTCTTTGAGCCAAGCAAGTGCTTTTTTTACCTTGTCACAGTTATTAATACCATAAATTGTTGTCACCTAATACTCCTTAATTATTTGATATTGTTTGTTTTTTAATGCTGTTATTGCTTGCTGTATTTTAGCTGATTTTATAAGAATAAAATCAGTATCAAAGGTTGAAAGCGCAAAAACACTTATTTTTTCTTCCGCCAGTATTTGAGTTATGTTGGCTAAAATACCAGTGAGAGAGAAATCTAATGGGCCAACTACCATAAGAGCTTGCCAATCTTTTTCAACATGCTCACTGTTTAGCTCTAGGGTTTGAGGTACAACAAGTGATAATTCATCGGTAGTATTTCCAATAAAGTAATAATTTTGCTCAAATACTTGCTGAGGGATAGGGCTTCTTGCTGGAAAACGATAAATAGCAAAAGAGATGTTGAGTAATTTAAGCGTTAGTGGCGTATTTTTTTTCATCTTATTTTAATATGGCTAGTGCTTAGCATCTAGTGAATTTGGTTATTTGAGCAATCAATAAGCTTAGGTGATTCATGCTAACAGATTTTAAGTTAACTGTAAGCTATGAGTGTAATTTTGAAAGAACTAAGATCGCTGATTTTTAGATAAACTCAGGGCTATTACAACTAAGATATGTGTAAATATGATGTTTTATAGATTTTTTACGTTAATTGGTTAAAAAAGCAACTTAACTAGGGTTGTTTGAGTCACTTTATTTATAGAAAATTAATTTTGTTGAAAGGGTGATATCCACAAAAACTGTGGATATCTTTGTTGGTAACAAGTGTTTATAAATGTAGGTTGTTGTATTTTATATGAAAAATATTTAGGTGCTTTTTTGTAACCCTAGTTGATATTTTTTAAATAATTAAAGTGTGTAAAAATAATACGTTGAAATGTTAACGTGTTGATTTATGCGGTGTGTAGCAGTAAAGCAGTTATTAATGCGCTGTTTTACTGCATTTAACTTACATATTTGCTTGAATGGCTGTTAAGGCTATTGTGTAGACGATATCATCAACTAAGGCACCTCGAGATAGGTCATTCACAGGTTTGCGTAGCCCTTGTAACATCGGTCCTATACTGATCAAATTAGCTGAACGTTGTACCGCTTTATATGTTGTATTACCGGTATTAAGATCAGGAAAAATGAAGACATTAGCTTGCCCTGCAACGGGGCTATTAGGTGCTTTTTTCTTGGCAACATTTTCCATAATAGCGGCATCATATTGTAAAGGACCATCTATAATAAGCTCTGGTGCTCTTTGTTTGGCGAGTTTAGTTGCCAGTGATACTTTTTCGACATCACTGCCATGACCTGAAGTGCCCGTACTATAGCTGATCATTGCAACCTTAGGTTCAATACCAAATTGTTTGGCTGAGGCAGCTGATTGAATAGCAATTTCGGCAAGTTGTTCTGCATTAGGATCAGGGTTTATCGCACAATCACCATAAATGAGTACTTGATCAGGCAATAACATAAAGAAAATAGAAGAAACTAACGAGTGCCCTGGTGCCGTTTTAATTATTTGTAAAGCTGGGCGTATAGTATTGGCTGTGGTATGAACAGCCCCTGAAACTAACCCGTCTACTTGCCCTAATTGCAACATCATTGTGGCAAGCACCACGTTGTCTTGCAACTCTTGGCGAGCAACAACTTCTGTTAAGCCTTTGTGTTTACGTAATTCAACTAACGGTGCTACATAGTTTTCTCGAATATCACAGGGGTCGGTAATAAGTAAAGTTGACGGTAAACTGATACCTTGTTGTTCAGCAATGCGTAAAATTTCATCTTTATTACCGAGTAATTGGCAACGAGCAATATTACGCTCAACACAAATGGCTGCCGCTTTGATCGTTCTAATATCATTACCTTCAGGTAGAATAATTAACTTATTTGCTTGTCGAGCCAGTTGTGTTAATCGATGTCTAAAGGCAGGAGGAGAAAGCAAATTGGTTGACTCTACCTTAGTTAATAATTTGTTGATCCATGCATTATCTATGTGATCAGCGACATAATCTTTAACTTTTTCTTGGCGTTGTTCATCATCTTCAGGAATTTCAGGATTAAAGTTCATCAAGTGTCGAGAAGTTCGCCAAGTATCCCAAGGTACTGATAACATTGGTAGTCCAGCATCAAGTGCTTGTTTACACAATGTTAAAACTTGTTCATTAGGTTCATAGCCATTGGTTAGTAATAAAGCGCCTACTTTTGTACCATTTAGTGCTGATAAGCAACTGGCAATAATAATATCGGTTCTATCGCCTGGTGTTACAATTAAACGGCTTGGTTGCAAATGGCTTACAAGGTTACCCACAGAACGTGCGCAAAAACTAATACTACGAATACGGCGATGTGTCATATCACCCGCATTCAGTATTTTAGCTTCTAAATAGTTACAGATATCAACCACGCGAGGAGCAATGAGATCTAGTTCCCACGGGATCATCCCCAATAAATTAAAATGAGCATTTTTAAATAAAGGGAGATTTTTCCATGCACTTAAATCAGTCTCTGCTTTAAATTCGCTTTCTTGGGGTAATAGGCCAAATTCATTTTGATCGGGTGCATTAAGTTTATTAATAATACAACCAATAAGGCGTTTGTTTTTTATACCACCATAGGTTTCAGCACTGACTTCTACGCGGTTTTCAAATTGCTCAGGAGTGTCATCATCAGGGCTAGCGACTAATACAATTTCTGCCGATAGTGCGCGAGCAACATCGCGGTTTATTCGTACGGCATAAGGTTGACGTTTTGTTGGCACTAAACCTTCAATAATAACCACGTCTTGATCGTTAAGCTGCTGATTGAAATTATCAACAATTTCTTCTAAAACGATTTCTTGCAAGCCATTGGCGAGTTTATCTTCTACATAACTTAGTGGTAGTGATTTTACTTGCTCATTCGCTAATTCTACTTTGGCACTGGTGGGTGCAGGGTGCATACGGTTACGAGAAGGTTGGCTTATTGGTTTAAAGTGACTCACTTTGATCCCCTCACGTTGGCAGGCATGTAATAACCCCAGCGCAACACTGGTTAAGCCAACACCAAAGCCAACAGGCACAAGCATGATTTTATGAGACATAAATAATTATTCCGATGTTAAAAGCTGAAAAGTTTGTTCTGCTATAACCCATTCTTCATTGGTAGGTATAACCCAACAAGGGCGAGCATTTTCTTGGCTAATATTGCCACTTTGGCCAAAACGAGCTTGCTGATTTTTTTCTGGGTCAATGGCAAAATTTAAGAGTGATAAATGTTGTAATACTTGTTCGCGAATATAGCTAGAGTTTTCACCGATCCCTCCCGTAAAAACTAAGGCATCTAATTGCGTTAAACTCGCAGAAAGAGAGGCGATACTCTTAGCCACTTGGTAGCTGAATATTATCAAGGCAAGTTTAGCAAGACGGTTATTCTCTTTAAAAGCGGCTTGTTCGAGAGCTCGACAATCATTACTGAGTTGAGATACACCCAACAAACCACTCTTTTTATTGAGTATGGTATTTACTTCATCTAAAGAAAAATTAAGTTGTTCTACCAGATAAAAGATAATACCAGGGTCTATACTACCGCTACGAGTGCCCATCATAACGCCTTCTAACGGGGTAAAGCCCATACTTGAGTCAACACTTTTGCCTTTTTCAACCGCAGTAATACTACAACCATTACCTAAATGCGCAGTAATAACACTGAGTTGTGTTGTTGGTTTATTGAGTTTTTTAGCAACTTCTTGGCTAACAAAATAATGGCTTGTACCATGAAAGCCATATTTTCGTAAACTATGCTGTTGGTAAAATTGATATGGCAATGCATACACATATGCTTTTTCAGGCATTGTTTGATGAAAAGCGGTATCAAATATTGCAACTTGCTTTAATTGCGGAAAAGCTTGTTCAGCAGCGGCGATCCCGATCAAATTCGCAGGATTATGCAACGGAGCAAGTTTTGATAGCATTGTGATGGTTTGTTTTACTTTTTCATCTATTAAAACGGGGTTGGCATACAGTTCACCGCCATGAACAACACGGTGACCAATAGCATAAATATCATCAGTAAGCTGTTGTGAACGTAGTATTTCTACTAAGGTTTCAATAACTACCTGATGATTATAGGGCGGTTTTAATCTGTGTTGACTTTTTTCTGCTGCAAAGTTAATGGTTAAGCTGGCGTCTTTTGACATTAAACGTTCGCCTAAGCCTGACATAAGTGTTTGTTGATTGTGTATATTAATGAGTGAAAATTTTAGCGATGAACTACCACAGTTAATCACTAAAATATTGCTTGCTGTTTGCATAAGGCGCTAATTTATTGAGATAAAGTATATAGGGCAATTATAGCGATATTTTTATCACTAAACTTTGATATAATGCAAAAACTTACATTTTGTTATTTTACTTATGTGTGTATTGAATTTAAATGCGCTCAAATCATCATAATGAAAACTTTAAGCCTGTTTAATTTATGCTATCTTTATAGGTAGTATCTTTGTTAAGAAAATTTAATATGAGTGTTTATCAGTTAATACAATTAGGACGAAAATATTTGCAGCTTTGGCCTCAACGAGCTGAATTAGCCAGTTATTTCAGTGAATATCAAGTGATTGTATTTAGCCGCTTTGTGTTTAAATACTTTCCTGCTTTAGCGCTATTTACGCTTATTTTTCCTTTATTGTTACAAATAGACACTGCTTATCCGCAAGCATTTTTCTATGCTATTTTTATGGCCAGTTTTCCTATACAAACACTGGTTATCTTGGGGGTAAAAGCTGATAAATATTTACCGCCGTCACTTGAAAACTGGTATAGAGAAAGCTTAGCGCGCATAAATGAACAAGGTGGTGATCTTAAATTATCAGCTAATAAACCTAGATACTTAGATCTGGCGAAACTACTGCATTTAAGTTATCAAAGCCGCTCAGTAAAGTAGTGCGATCATAGCAATACTTATTACAATACACCAAAGGTTATGAGGGCTGTTTAAGGCTCTTTTTGATAAACGCGGATCAAGAAATCAGCTTGGCAGCTAAAGTGTGATTTTGCTTTTAACTCACACAAAAGCTCATTGCTTGTTTTAAAAGCAAAGGGGGTCATAGCAAGTAAATTAATTAAGTCGTCACTTGATTGAAAGTTCATGGTGTAGTTTAAGCGCTCTTCTACCACTAAACTAAGCTGGTTTATCGGTTGTTTTTGGCTATCGTGTTTTTTGGCTTCTCGATAAATGAGTGATTTTAATTCAAATAAATGATTTTCAGCTGGTGTTACAGTGAGTAAATA
>WFQC01000136.1 GCA_015487235.1 Alteromonadaceae bacterium | reverse complement strand
CATTTAAGCCTGAAGGAACATCTACACTGAATACTGGTGCCTTTTGGCTATTTATCCATGTAATTGCTTGTTGAAAAACGCCTGATATTTCACCGCGAAATCCTGTACCAAGTAAGGCATCAACAATAATATCGGCTTCATATTCATGGCAGTAAGCTATTAAGTCTTCCGTTTTTTGAATAATCAAGCAGTGCCCTTGACACTGGCGATATTTATTTAAGGCCGTTAAAGCATCACCCTGAATAGTTTGAGGTGCTGTTAGCATGATCACGCTAACCTGATAGCCCGCAGCCAAAGCTAGGCGTGCGACCACAAAACCATCACCCCCATTATTTCCTTTACCGCAAAAGACTAGCATTTTACGTTTATTTGCAAGGCTATGTTGCTCAATAATAGCAAAAACAGCATGACCTGCATTTTCCATCAACTGATACATAGAAACCTGTGCAAGTTGCGCCGCTTTTGCTTCGTTTTCACGAACTTGTTTAGTTGAATAGGCTTGTTGTGGTAGAATTTGTGTTACTTCCATCGCGATTACCAAATATTTTACTTTTATGATCAACTATCCGCAATTAGCCGAAAAAATCAAGCTATGGGGAAAAGAACTTGGTTTTTCTCAAGTAGGCATTACTGACGTTGATCTTTCTGCTCACGAGCAAAATTTTACTGACTGGTTAGCCAAAAACTACCATGGCAATATGGACTACATGGCACGACATGGTTTAATGCGAGCACGTCCTGCCGAATTACTACCAGGTAGTTTACGCTGCATTAGTGTGCGCCTAGACTATTTACCTACTCAGGCCAAATTTGCCAAGTTACTAAAAAAACCAGATCACGCTTATATCAGTCGTTATGCGCTAGGGCGCGATTATCATAAATTAATGCGAAATCGTTTAAAACAGCTCGGAGAAAAAATAAAACAACATTGTCAATCACTTAATTACCGCCCCTTTGTAGACTCTGCCCCAATTATGGAACGCCCTTTAGCGGAGAAAGCAGGCTTAGGTTGGACAGGAAAACACACTTTAGTGATTAATCGTGAAGCTGGCTCGTGGTTTTTTCTAGGTGAATTGTTAGTGGATATTCCACTGCC
Source organism: Alteromonadaceae bacterium (assembly GCA_015487235.1). Taxonomy (GTDB): domain Bacteria; phylum Pseudomonadota; class Gammaproteobacteria; order Enterobacterales; family Alteromonadaceae. The sequence goes on along the minus strand of WFQC01000136.1, from coordinate 976 downwards.
ACTTGATCACCCTCCTAAAAATGAATGCGGTAGTTGTGTTGCTTGCCTTAAAATCTGCCCAACTGGTGCTATTGTTGCTCCCTATGAGGTTGACGCAAGGCGCTGTATATCATACTTAACAATCGAACTAAAAGAAGCCATTCCTGAAGCACTGCGCCCCTTAATGGGTAATAGAATTTATGGTTGCGATGATTGTCAGCTGATTTGTCCTTGGAATAAATTTGCTAAATTAGGCAAAGAAGCAGGTTTTCAAGCACGCCACCAGCTTGATGAAAGCTCCTTATTAACCCTTTTTGCGTGGGATGAAAAAACATTTTTAAATAATTTACAAGGTTCTCCAATTCGGCGTATAGGTTATGCACAATGGCTAAGAAACATTGCTGTTGCTTTAGGAAATGCTCCTTACCACCTTGAAATAGTAACAGCACTCACTGCTAAATATGGGCAAATAAATGCATTGGTTGATGAGCATATTCATTGGGCTTTATCGCAGCAAAATAGCAAAAAAACACAACAACAAAAGCATATTAATGAACGCCTCACTGCCCGACTAATTCGCTCAGTTGAAAAAGGCTTACCCAGAGATGCGTAAAAGCAATTTATCTTCCACGGTTAAACTGTGTTGCGATATAAATTCATCATTTTTTAAGTATAATAAAGGCGAGCTTAATGCTCGCCTTATAGCTTATAGGGCGTTGCCCTTGCAAATTTATATTTTCTTTGCGTGAGCATATTGCTTATACCAAGTTGATTAAGTTCTTTCCCACTCAGCGAGAATTAAAAGGCTTAGAGGCAAGGCATTGATTGAAGAGAATGGTTGTTCCCTTGTCAAAATCAATAACGCAGCATATAAGCCTTTTAAACTCGCCCTTCGGGCTAACGAATCCCCAAAACGTGACAGGCATAGCAATTTATGATCTTATATAAATCACCACAACCAATATAAGCCAAAACTGCTATGCCTGAGCCATTACTT
>WFQC01000135.1 GCA_015487235.1 Alteromonadaceae bacterium | reverse complement strand
GTCAGATGTGTATAAGAGACAGATTGATACCACCTGCAAGTGTGTCATAACTTAAATTGTTAATGGTTAATGATTCATCAAAAAAGAATACCCCAAATTGATAATCTAATTGACCTAAGTCATTTGAAGAAATACGTAATTCTTGTGTAATTTGCTTGTGATCAGGCATTTTTGCGCCTGTTTCTGATGGAAAAGGAATAAAGCCAGGACCATTATCTATGCCACAAAAACCACATCCATAACCACCATCAATATCGCCCACTGAAAAAATTTCTGCTGACTCATAACCAGTAACAGATGTTAGGGTGTGCGATCCCATATTGTATTCAAGCTTTAAACTTGCACCTTTCATGTCAACAGTTTGTTCATTACGGCTTGCCGCATCTTGATAAACAGTTTCACGATCAAAATTATCAACTAAATTATTTGTGCCGGGCTTAATAATATTGGCGCGAAATACACGGGCATCAGCTTCAGCATCTCTAAAGTGATAATTAAATAACGCACTAAAGTCATCATTAGGCTCCCAGAGTAATTGGATGCGACCCGCCGTTTCATCATAACCACCTAGTTGGTTATTTTCTTCAAAGCCTGGGGCTTTATTATCTATCCAATCAGCTCTATTTTGTTGTAATAAAGATACACGTGCTGATAAGGTGTCGGTTAAACCTCCACCAACAGCAAAACGTAAATCGGTAGAATCATAACTACCGTAAGAGCCTGAAATAGTTGCATCAAAGTCTTGTGTTGGTTTTTTTGAAGTAACTTTAATGATACCTGCGGTAGTATTACGACCAAATAATGTACCCTGTGGCCCTCTTAATACTTCAACGCGCTCAATGTCGAACATTGGCATGCCTTTGGTTAAGGCATTTTCTAATACAACATCATCGTAGACTAAAGAGACAGGTTGAGAGGCGAGTAAATCAAAATCAGTATTGCCTAAGCCACGAATATAAAAGCGTGGAAAAGTACGACCAAATGACGATTCAATTAATAAACTCGGTACGCGCGCTGAAAGTGCTCTAACGTCCATACCTGAAGAGCCTAGCACTTCTAATTTTCCTGAAGTTAAAGCCGAAACAGAAATAGGAACATCTTTTACATTTTCTGTACGTTTACGTGCGGTAACTTCAATAACTTCTAAGCCCGTTACTTTTTCAGTGTCGGCAGCTTCATCAGCAGCAAATACTGATGCAGATACGCCAACAGAACTTGCCAGTAGAGCAAATTTTACACAGCAAGCTAGGCTCGCTTTTTTAAAGGTTTTCATCGGGGAATATCTCCTGAGAGTGTTTAGTAGTAATTACAATATACGGGCTATTATGAATATAGCCCTTAATAAAATTTTTTCCTAAAACAATGATTAATTTAACTGTGTTAAAAAACTTGTTCCGTATTTCATTGGCTCAATATTAAATAATTCAGCAATAGTTTGCCCTAAATCAGCAAAGGTTTTTCTTTCACCTAAATCAATAGCTTTTATATGAGAGTGGTAAGCTAAAATAGGTACATATTCACGGGTATGATCACTGCCCGGCCACGTAGGATCACAACCATGATCAGCAATTAAAAATAAAAGATCATCCGCTTTCATTTGCTGGTAAATTTCAGGCAAACGTTTGTCAAACTTTTCTAATGCCTGCGCATAACCGAGGGGATCACGACGATGACCAAAGTCTTGATCAAAATTAACGAGGTTGGTAAAAATTAGGCTATTATCATCAGCAGTTTTCAAATGCGCAATGGTAGCGTCAACTAAAGCATCAATACCTGTTGCTTTAGTTTTAGCCGTAATTCCCTGATGGGCAAAAATGTCGGCAATTTTTCCAACGCTGATCACTGTACCGCCCGCTTGTGTGATTTTATCAAGCACGGTAGGCGCTGGCGGTAATACAGAATAATCTCGACGATTGCCTGTACGAGTGAAATTTTTGGGGTTATCACCAATAAAAGGACGCGCAATAACTCGACCAATATTAAATTCACTTTCATCGAGTACTTTTCGCACCGTTTCACAATATTGGTATAGGTTATCTAAACCAAAATGTTCTTCATGCGCCGCAACTTGAAAGACACTATCAGCTGAGGTATAGCATATAGGCAAGCCTGTTTTTATATGTTCCTCACCATATTGCGCAATAATATCGGTACCTGAACCATGGCAATTTGCGAGCATGCCATTATAGCCAGTTGCTTGATTAATTTTTGTAATTAATGCTTCATTGAAACTATGCGTTTTATTATCAAAGTAACTCCATTCAAATAATACTGGCACGCCCATCATTTCCCAGTGACCGCTTGGTGTATCTTTACCTGAACTAATTTCAGCCGCATAAGCATAAGCCCCTTTGCGATGCGAAATTTCTTGGTGAGGAACTTGACAATTCGCGGCTGCTTGACAAGCGTCTACTAACCCAAGCTGTGTCAGTTCGGGTAAATTAATGGGTTTATCAAAAACTTGTTGATATTTTTCAGCAATATGTAAAAAAGTATTTGCGCCACTGTCGCCAAATTTTTTAGCATCGGGTGCCGCACCAATACCAAAGCTGTCGAGCACTAAGATAATAGCTCTAGCCATAAAAGACTCCTAAAGCATAAATTTGCGCGAATTTTATCACTATTTATACTCAACACTCCAATTTTTATAACCAAGTGGTCAAAAAAAAGACGACTAAAAAGCCGTCTTCTCATTTTTGTTAATTGTTTTTAAATAAACTGTATTAAATAAGTTTAAAAACGATAACGAATCCCTAATTGTGCTTTCCACACTGAAGGTATTTTAGCCACTGTTGGTGTTGGTTCAGTAAAGTTTGAGTAAACATACTTGCCATCTTCAATGGTCACACTAACCACTGGTGCGTTAAATGGCTGTGTGTAAGACTCAGCTCTACCCCAGTCGTTATTAAGCAAGTTGCCCAAATTTTCAACATCAAAGGTAAGTTCAAGTTTATGTTCACCTGATATGGTAATTTCTTGCATCACATGTAAATCAAAGCGGTTTATCCAACTACTTGTACAAGAGTGACGCTGTGAAATTGTACCTGCCGTTAAGCATTCTGTATTGTTGATATAATTGAAAAACCCTGCTTTATCAAACCCATAAGCATAAGTTACCAGTGGATCATCTTCACCCGTAGGTACGTAAAGCGATTGTGAGCTATAACCGTCCCACGAAGCAAAGCTAACAAAACCACCAAAGGCACCAGGAACAAAATCATTGCCCGTATGTGTACGCATAGTATGACTAAAGTGACGCCCTTCACGCCCTGTATAAGCTAACGATACTGTCGTGACATTATCGCCAAATAAAGTATCACTCCAGGTTAGGTTTGCCACAATACGATGTTGTACTTCAAATTCAGAGTTGTAGAGTTTTTTCGACTGAAAATCATCATTAGCCGGCATTGAATAACCTTCAAAGGCGATGAAAGCATTACCTGGATTAACTTCAGTAATATCTTGATAGGTATAGCCCACATTGAAGTTATAATTACCATGATCAGTATAGAAATTTTTCTCTGCAGCAAATGACCAAACCTGCGATTCACCTTTACTGGTATTAGTTAAACTTAAATCATAAGGTGATGGCGAGCTATAGATAGGACGTCCATCAGGCGCTGTATCAACCGCTGTCATATTTAATTCTTCATAAACTGCGGCATCTTTTACTTTGCTATAGACTAAATCAGCGGTCAGTAACCAATCTTTACCTAAAAAGCCTAAGTCTTGACGACGCTCAATACCAATATTAAATTTCCACGTACTGGGAATATTAAAGTCGGGTGCGATTGAGTTAGTATCGCTATCTCCGCCACTAAAGCCGCCTGCTGCTAAGAAATCAAGTACTTCTTGAGGTGTATTTCGACCATCAAAACAGCTACCAAAGCAACCAGCAAAAGTTTTGCGTACACCATCATTACCATAAGAATTTGACAACCATACATTAGGTGCGCCCCCTCCAAATAAGCCAATACCACCACGAATAACAGTGTCATCATCATACACCCAATTCACACCTAAACGCGGTTCAAATAAGCTTAAACCATCATAGTTATTCTGGTTAGTGTAACCATGGCGAGCTACAAAGTTTTCATTTAGTACTGGTTTATCATCGTTACTGTATTTAGTATAACGAGCACCAACGGTAACCGTTACATCATCAGTAAACGACCATTCATCTTGCGCATAAATTGTGGTTGTGGTGTATTTAAATTTATCAATAGCATCATTTGGATCGCCCGTTATTGAGTTACCAAACACATGGAAGCCAAGGTTGTTTTCAAAAGCATATACACTATCAAAAGTAGTCATACCTAACGAGCCAAACACAAAGGTGTTAGTAATATCTAAAGTTTCAACTTCAATACCAAAGGTCAGCAAGTGTTCATCGCTAGCATAGTAATCAGCTTTGAATTTCAACATATCACGATTATTTTCTAATGCATTGGCATGACGAAACTGATCTGGGCCAATATATAACTGACCACCATTATCTGTGGTGATCAACATTTGCCCAAAGTTAGCGCCTAATAGTGGATCTTGCGCAGTATTCACTTCTTTACGTGCTATTTTCAACTCGGTGGAAAAGTCATCAGTCCAATCAGTAAATACTTGTAAGCTATAAGCTTTTAAGCTTTCTTTCATGTTATAGCGATTTGATTCTGCTGTTGCCCATGGCGCATTAGGAAAGGTTTCACCCCAAAAATCTCGTACCGTATTACCGGTGTTATCTTGGTAAGTAAATGACGCTCGCGTGTCTTCAGTGGCGTACCAATCAAATTTCAATAATAGGTTTTCAGCATCTTCAGGTGAGTTAATATCATAACCACCAATGTCGTAATTCCACACATCGCGTGCAATAGCGGCAATTTGATCAAAGTCAGCTTGTGTTACACCAATTTTTTCGTTGGGGTCAACCACACCATTTTCATTATCGAGTATAAATTGATAAGGCTTGCTTGATTTAAATTTTTCGTAAGACGCAAAAAAGAATAATTTATCTTTAATAATAGGACCGCCCAACGTAAACCCATAAGTATCTTCTGAGAAATCGCCAATATTTAAGCTTTCACCTTCACTTTTATCACCGGCTAAAGAATCATCTGAGCGATAATAAAATGCAGAACCATGAAATTCATTTGTACCTGATTTAGTTACAATATTAATACTACCGCCTTGAAAGTCACCATAGGTAACTTCAAAGGGCGCAACATTAACAACTAACTGCTCAATGGCATCTAACGATATTGGTGAGCGGCGCCCAGGATAACCATTTTTATTTAAACCAAAGTCATCATTTTGCTTAACACCATCAACAGTTAAGCTATTACCGCGAATATTACCGCCAGCAATAGAAAGTGCAGGGCCACCATCAACCGTAGTGTCAACCACCATGCGAGAATCTTTTTTCAAGATAGACTTTAAATCACGGCTAATAGCAGCAGTATGTGCTATTTCTTCAGCATTAAATTCTTCACTTGGCCCTTTCTTATAAGCACCAGCCATTGATAACTGCCCTGTTACCGTTATGCGTTCAATATCTTCTTTTTTAGGCTTGGCAACTAGGCTAATTTTTGACGCTTCGCCTAACTTTAAAAATAATTCGTTAATCGTCTCAAATTGCAGCTCCGTTCCGCCTGCAATTCGCACTAAATAAGGGCCACCAATATTTAACCCTCGTAATTGAAAAACCCCGCCCTCAGACGTTACTATTGTTTTAACCGTTCCAGTTGGTTTATGTACTATTTCAACGGTAACATTCGATAATGGGTTACCCGCTGCATCAATAACTTGTCCTCTTATTGCTGATGAGGTATCAGCAGCCATTACAGGCGATTGAGCAAACAATGCTGTCGCGGTAATAATCGCAGCAGCAACTTTTGTAATATTCATAGTAAGAACTCTCCCCCAGAAGGTTAATTGTTATTTTTATCGTCTATTTTTTAATAGATTTTTGATATTAAACATGACCAATTGGTCAGGTTGTGTTACCTTATCAGGTAATCACATTTTTTGGTAATAAAATTTGCTAGTTTTTTAACCAGCTTTATCCCTTAAAAATTAGTATAATAGTAGTATTAAGATAACTAGGATCAGAAAATCCGCCATTATTACTGCAAAATTATTTTATTAACCATTGTAATTAAACGACAGAATTCATAATGCCCAAAAAGAATTATACGGTAATCGCTATTGTAGGTGCTTCTGCATCTGGCAAATCATTATTTGCTCAAACAATTTACCAAGAACTTTTATCAGAACTCGGCGAAAATAATATCGCCATAATCAAAGAAGACAGCTATTATCGCGCACAAGATCATCTCTCTATGGCTGAACGAGAACAAATTAATTATGATCATCCCAGCGCTTTTGAACATGAGTTGCTTGCAGAGCACTTAATACAACTGAGTCAGCAAAAATCGGTTGAAATCCCCAGCTATTCTTATACTGTACATACTCGACTTCCCGAAACGACCACCTTAGAACCCGCTAAAGTAATTTTGGTCGAAGGTATATTACTGTTAGAAGATGCACAGTTAAGAGAGTTGTTTGATATCAAAATTTTTATGGATATTCCGCTTGATATTTGTCTTTTAAGACGAATAGAACGCGATATGATTGAGCGAGAAAGAAGCTTAGAGTCAATTACTCAGCAATATATGGAAACCGTTCGCCCGATGTATTACCAATATATTGAACCTTCAAAAGCCTATGCCGATATCGTGATCACCCAAGGTGGCAAAAACCGTATGGCTATTGAAGTGTTAAAAGCTAAAATAAGACAATTAGTACAATAATAACAAGAATAAAGGTAATGAGGTTTTTATGATTTTTGACGCCCTGCACAGCTTAATTGGTATTTTAGCTTTATTAGCTATTGCAATCGCTTTTTCTAAACACCGTAAAGCTATTAATTGGCGCACCGTAGGCTTTGCTTTTTTATTACAAGTTTTTCTAGGTGGCTTTGTTTTATACGTACCTTTTGGCAAAGATGTATTAGCGTCAATATCAAATGGTGTGCAACATGTTATTGACAGTGCCCAAGCTGGTATAAATTTTCTTTTTGGCGGCTTAGCTAGCGATGCTATGTTTAGTAATGGCGTTGGCTTTGTGTTTGCAGTGCGTGTATTACCTGTCATTATCTTTTTCTCATCACTTATCGCTGTGCTTTACTATTTGGGTATTATGCAGTGGGTTATTAAAATTATTGGTGGTGGTTTACAAAAACTATTACACACCAGTAAACCTGAATCACTATCGGCTACCGCCAATATTTTTGTGGGTCAAACTGAAGCCCCTTTAATCATAAAACCTTATATTTCAAAAATGAGCCAATCAGAATTATTTGCGGTTATGGTCGGCGGGCTTGCCTCTGTTGCAGGCTCTATTTTAGCTGGCTATGCTGGTTTAGGTGTTGAGCTGAAATACCTTATAGCTGCTTCATTTATGGCTGCTCCAGGCGGTTTACTCATGGCAAAATTAATTATTCCTGAAACCAATAAAATCGTTGACCAAGTTGGTAATATTGATTTTGATGAACAAGATGAGAAACCCGCTAATGTATTAGATGCCGCTGCCGCAGGTGCTTCATCAGGTTTACGTTTAGCCGCTAATGTTGGCGCAATGTTACTTGCCTTCATCGCTCTAATTGCCTTAATTAATATACTATTAGGTGGTGTCACTGGCATTTTTGGCTTAGAAGGCATCACACTAGAATGGTTATTGGGTTATTTATTTGCACCACTAGCATGGATCATTGGTGTACCAACACATGAAATGCTGCAAGCGGGTAGCTTTATTGGCCAGAAGCTAGTAGTGAATGAATTCGTTGCTTATGTTAATTTTGTTGAAGTAAAAGATGCCTTGTCTGTACAAACTCAGGTTATCATTACTTTTGCTTTATGTGGTTTTGCCAACCTTTCCTCTATCGCTATATTATTAGGTGGTTTAGGATCAATGGCTCCTAACAGACGCCATGATATTGCCAAACTTGGTTTGCGTGCGGTACTAGCTGCAACATTGGCAAACTTAATGAGTGCAGCAATAGCCGGTGTTTTTATTAGTCTTTAATTTGTTTTATACCTGTTGATGTAAACGGGTATAAAGTCAACGCACTGCTCACTTAATCATAACTAAGTAGAGTAAAATTGGTACCTGTATATGTAGTTTTATATAAATAGTTTTAATTTATTATGTAATTTAAACCCTATTAACTTATAAAAAAGAGTGCTTTATGAACAAAAAACAAAGCACTGCTACTTTAGCTAACAAGCAAAGTAAGCAGCATATAGCAAGAAACCCGGGTATCGATTTTACCCCTGCATTATTTAATGACATTAGTATTAACCGCAGCGCTGTTGAACGACGAGCTAGCACCTTAGGTAAACGTCGCTCAATCAAAAAACAACATCAAGCTGCATGGTTATTAAAAGCAATCACCTTTATTGATTTAACCACCCTCTCTGGCGACGATACCCCTGGTAAAGTAAAACGTCTTTGCCAAAAAGCCAAAAGCCCCGTACGCAAAGATATCCTTAACGCACTAGCCGTTGACGATTTAAACATTACCACTGGGGCGGTGTGTGTTTATCATAACATGATCAAAACCGCCGTAAGTGCATTACAAGGAACTGGCATTCCGGTTGCTGCAGTATCAACAGGCTTCCCTGCTGGGCAAACACCTTTAAATATCAAATTAAGTGAAATTGAAGCCTCCGTTGCTGATGGCGCAACTGAAATAGATATTGTGATCAGCCGAGAAAAAGTACTTACCGGCGACTGGCAAGCTATTTATGATGAAGTAAAAGCCTATCGCCAAGCATGTCAAAATGCACATATAAAAACCATTTTAGCCACAGGCGAGCTAGCAACGCTAACCAATGTTGCTAAAGCCAGTTGGGTTTGTATGATGGCAGGTGCTGATTTTATAAAAACCAGTACTGGTAAAGAACCCGTTAATGCCACATTACCTGTAAGCTTAGTTATGGTTCGAGCTATTAGAGAATATTATCAATTAACAGGTTATAAAATAGGTTATAAGCCTGCTGGCGGTATTCAAACAGCAAAACAAGCAATTGAATACATGATTTTAATGAAAGAAGAGTTAGGTAATGAATGGCTAACACCTGAACTGTTTAGGTTTGGTGCCAGTAGTTTACTTGGCGATATTGAAAGGCAGCTTGAACATTATGTTACAGGCAGTTATTCCGCCAATTACCGTCACCCTATCAGCTAGCCTAATTTAAAGGATCTTCATTATGTCAATTAAAGAGATTTTTACTACTATGGAATATTCACCAGCGCCAGAAAGTGATCAAGTAGCCAAAGCGTGGCTTGAAAATTTAAATAATCAATTTGATCATTTCATTGATGGCCAGTGGCAAAAACCAACAGACAAACACTATTTCGAAGCCAAAAACCCAGTTAACAACCAGTTTATTGCCCAAGTTGCTGACGGCACGTCAGCCGATGTTGATCAAGCTATTAAAGCCGCTAAAAAAGCTCAAGTGGCTTGGTATGCTTTAGGTGGGCATCAACGAGCAAAATATTTATACGCTATTGCACGTCAAATTCAAAAACATAGCCGCCTTTTTGCCGTATTAGAAACCTTAGATAATGGTAAGCCTATTCGTGAATCACGCGATATTGATATTCCTCTCGTAGCAAGGCACTTTTATCACCATGCAGGTTGGGCACAACTCATGGCGCAAGAGCTACCAAATTACCAACCACTCGGTGTTATTGGTCAAATTATTCCGTGGAATTTTCCACTATTAATGCTGGCATGGAAAGTTGCTCCAGCCCTGGCGATGGGCAATACTGTGGTATTAAAACCTGCTGAATATACTTCGGCCACCGCAGTATTATTTGCACAAATTTGTGAACAAATAGGCTTACCTCAGGGGGTCTTTAATTTAGTATTAGGAGACGCTAAAGCAGGCCAAGCTATTGTTGAGCATGACGATATTGCTAAAATAGCTTTTACAGGTTCAACCGACGTAGGCAAAATTATTCGCAAAACCACTGCCGGTAGCGGTAAAAAATTATCGTTAGAACTCGGTGGAAAGTCGGCCTTTATTGTTTTCGAAGATGCCGACTTAGACAGTGTGGTTGAAGGTGTCGTTGACGCTATTTGGTTTAACCAAGGGCAAGTCTGCTGTGCGGGTTCACGCCTATTAGTACAAGAATCAATACAAGATAAATTTATCAACAAATTAAAAGCACGAATGGACAAACTCATTGTTGGTAATGCCCTTGATAAAAGTGTCGATATGGGCGCTATTGTAGATCAAAGCCAACTAAAAACCATTAAAGAAATGGTACAAATAGGTATTGATGAAGGTGCTGAAATTTACCAAGCAAGTTGCCCTTTACCTGACAATGGCTGCTTTTATCCACCCACCTTATTAACTGATGTTGAACCTGCTGCCACACTTGCCCAACAAGAAATTTTTGGTCCTGTGTTAGTGGCTATGAGCTTTAGAACACCGAAAGAAGCCATACAAATTGCCAATAATAGTCGTTACGGCTTAGCGGCAAGTGTTTGGTCTGAGAATATTAATCTTGCGCTTGATGTTGCTCCTAAAATCAAAGCCGGTGTCGTTTGGATTAATGCAACCAATATGTTTGACGCTGCCGTTGGTTTTGGTGGTTATCGTGAATCTGGTTTCGGCCGTGAAGGTGGTAAAGAAGGTTTATATGAATATGTTAAACCATTATGGTTAACGCAACTTAGCACAACACCAAAACAACAAATTATAAAACCGAAACAACCCTTAAAGCCTGTTGCGAGTATCGATCGTACGCCAAAACTTTACATTGGAGGCAAACAAGTACGCCCAGACAACGGCTATAGTTTGCCTGTTTACGATGCCAGCGGCCAACATATTGCAGAAATTCCTGACGGCAGTCGTAAAGACATTCGTAATGCGGTAGAAGCCGCCAATAAAGCACAAGCATGGACAAGCACAACAGCCCATAATCGCGCTCAAGTATTATATTTTATTGCTGAAAATCTTGAATACCGCCAAGAAGAATTTTGCCAACGCATAAGCCAACTTAGCGGTAAAAGCAAAAAAGACGCTCAAGCCGAATTTGAATTAGCCATTAGCCGTATATTTAACTATGCCGCATGGTGTGACAAATACGATGGTCAAATTCATGCTGCACCAGATCGTGTAGTAACTTTAGCGATGAAAGAAGCTTTAGGTAATATTGCGATTGTTGCCCCTGAAGAAGCAGGCTTTTTAGGTATGATATCAACCCTTATGCCAGCAATAGCCTTAGGAAATAGGGTTATATTTATTCCTAGCCAGCAAGCTGCATTATTAGCCACCGACTTCTACCAAGTGCTAAATACCTCTGATCTTCCTGCTGGGGTAATTAACATAATAACCGGTGATCGCGATACCTTAACTGATACACTCGCTAAGCATTATGATATTGACGGTCTGTGGTATTGGGGTAGTGCTACGGGAAGTCAGTTAGTAGAGTATGAGGGTGCAGAAAACATGAAACGCACTTGGGTAAACTACGGTAAATATTACGACTGGTTTGATAATGAACAAGGTCAAAGTGAATTGTTTTTACAACACAGCGTTGAAATTAAAAACATTTGGGTACCTTATGGCGCGTAAGCAAGCCTTATTAAACAGATCTTAATGTTAAACGAAAAAGCTCTTCTCTTTATTCAATATTATCTAAAAGTGAAGAGCTTATTTTTAATCGCAACTAACTAGTAAAACTATGGCACAACTTTATTTTTATTACTCATCAATGAATGCAGGTAAATCAACTACCCTGCTACAATCTTCTTATAATTATCAAGAACGTGGTATGCATACAAAAATTTATACTGCCGCCATTGATAAACGTTTTGGTGAAGGCAAAGTTGCTTCGCGTTTAGGTATTGCAGCAGATGCTGAGCTATTTTTTCCTGAAACAGATCTGTTTGAGCAAGTCTATAGTGCTCATCAACAGCAAAAAATAGATTGCTTACTCATTGATGAGGCTCAGTTTTTAACCAAAGAACAAGTCAAACAATTAACCAACATTGTTGATGAGTTAAAAATTCCTACCTTAACTTACGGTATTCGCACCGACTTTCAAGGTGAACCTTTTAGCGGCAGCCATTATTTACTCGCATGGGCTGATAAGTTAATTGAGCTAAAAACAGTTTGTCACTGCGGAAAAAAAGCCAATTTTGTTGTGCGTTACGACAGCAATGGCCAAGTAGTAAAACAAGGTGTGCAAGTTGATGTTGGCGGTAATGAAAAATATGAATCGATGTGCAGAACGCATTTTAAAGCATTAGTTTGGTCTGCATAACAAACAATTAACCACTATACTCATGTTACTTAAAGTAACAAAGTTCAGTAGAAACAACATATATTTTTAAGTAAGCGACTGAAATTACTCACTATATTAAAAGAAAATTTGAGTAAATGCGAGTATAAAAATAAGGAAAAATCATGGCTATTTTTGAAATTAAACACCCACTTATTGCTCATAAAATGGGTTTAATGCGTGAAAAAGAGATCAACGTAAAAGATTTTAGAGATTTAGTCGCCGAAGTTACTATGCTATTAACTTATCAAGCAACCTTACAACTACCCACCACAAAAAAAACTATCGAATGCTGGTCTGGTAATGTTGAAGTAGAAACAATGGCACAAAAACAGCCTACTTTAGTGCCTATTTTACGTGCAGGTTTAGGTATGTTAACAGGTGCAATGCAGGTTTTACCTTGCGCAAAAGTCTCCGTTGTGGGGTTAAAACGTAATGAAAAAACCTTAGATGCAGAAACTTATTACGAAAACATTTTAAGTGATATTGATCAACGCACAGCAATCATTATTGATCCTATGTTAGCTACTGGCGGTACTTTGGTTGCCACCATTGATATGCTCAAAAAATCAGGTGCTAAAAAGATTATTGGTTTATTTTTAGTTGCCGCGCCAGAAGGCATAAAACTTGTAGAAGAACATCACCCAGAAGTTGACTTATATATTGCTGCTATTGATGAAAAACTCAATGAGCAAGGCTATATTTTACCGGGTTTAGGTGATGCTGGTGATAAAATTTTTGGTACACTAAATTAAAAATAAAATTTTAGCCTTAAAAAAGAGGAGCAGAGTAACCTCTTTCCTCTTTAGCTAAAACTGGTATTACAATATTGCTTAACTATTTCTTTAGGCTTTTAATAATGGTTAAAAACTTACCTCTAAAAGCAAAAGGTAGTAACAACAACAAACTGAATATACCAAAACTTGCGCCTTGACGTTGGCTTTTTTCTTCAACAATTGAGCAATCTTCAATTTCACCAGCAATAGGCTTTAAGGTTACGGCTCTTACCACATCTTCAGTAAGTTGATTGCCTTCATTATCTAAAACGAGTTCACCATAAGCATCACGTCGCGGTACTTTGATCAGTGCTGTGGCCGCAATTTCATTTTGCTCATTAATATCATTAGCAGAAATAATGGTATAGCTAGAATCACAGCTTAAAAAACTGTTAAGATCGGTAAAAGTATCCGTATTGATATCGTATAAAAAACCATGACGGCGGCGAGGATTTTGAGCTGATGAATTGTGAGTTTCAACCTCACCTTCCCCAACAATGTAGCCTTGCTCATTAATAGCTTTGGCACTACTTGATGAACCGCTAAAAAAGTCTGTTGGTAGCACCATATTAAGTTCATCATTATTAGTGTCTATATAGTAAAACTTTGTTCTTAATGAGCCATTAACATAACGTGTAATATGCCCTACGGCAATACCTGCATCGTTAATATCAAATGCTCTTGAGTCAAAATCTTTGCCATGATCTTTGGTTAATGACAAGACCTGACCATTTTTATAAACAACAGCATATAAATGACGACGCTCTGTTGCACTTGGTGTGGTAACGGTTTCATCAATCCAACCATGGGCATAACCAACAGCAACATTATTATTATTAATTGCTACGGCATAACTTTTATACACACGGGTATCATCAGGGTGTGGTGTGACTAAATTACCTAAACTTGCTTTACTGATAATATTACCTTGTTCATCAAACTGAAATAATGTTGCTTGTAGAGTGTAAGCGCCATCTCTTAACGTTTCACTTTGTTTAGCTTCCCACACACAAATATCATAAGGTTTATCTTTAGTGACTTCAGGGTCTGCACAGCCTCCCGTGTCGTCTTCAACGCGATCAATAAGGTTTTGCGTTACTTTTGTGCTTTCAAAACCCACGCCATAGCGATTATCATTAATATCAGCAATACCCGATTCTCCGCCGAAACGCGCTTCAGTTGGCACAACTTCATGCACGGTTACGCCATTATCTAAAGTAACAAAACCTCGTGTTGAAAAATCTTGTAGCCAATAGGTTACAGTATCGCCAGCACTATTGGTAAAATCAAAAGGAATAAATGGCGCAGAAGCACTACCATATAACCAATTATCATTGCTAATACCGTGTAGTATATCTGTTGTAGAACGGCTCAAACGCCCATCAGCTAGGGGGAGATCAAAAATAGTAACCTCATTAGTATCAATACCATCATTAATCATTACCTGAGCAGTACCAAATTTCTGATAATCACTGCTGCTGCCTTTATTTTTTTGTAGGTACTTTATTACCCAAGCAAAATCATTAGCTGTTGGTGTTCCTGCTCTTAACGCTTCAGCATCTTCAATATTAACTAATAAGGTATCTAATTCATGTTGCGAGGCAGCTAAGAGCTCAATGGCGTCATAATCAGCATCAGTTAGCAAATCAAATAATACAGGTAAGTTATAGGCTTGACTGCCTGAAATGCCCATAACACCACTATTGTTCTCGCTATGTGCCATTGTATATTTATGCGTATTGGAATTACCTTTATCAACAACTTCATAAGTTGCTGAATAGCTTGGCAAGCTAAGCAATGTACTTGATATGCTTAATGCTAATACAGATTTTAAAATTTTATTCATCTACAACGTTGCTCTTTTCTACTTTATTGTTTTACTTTGTTTTTTACTTTACAAGGCAGTTAGCACAGATGAAAGCATTAAAGTAAAGGGTTAATAATTAATTTAAAGCTCATCTAATTCTTGCCATCTCGTATAAGCGGCTTCAAGCTTCGACTCTAATTCTTGTAACTGGTTCAATATTGCTGAGGTTATTTCTGCTGCTTGGCTAAAAAAATCAGCTTGATTGACTTGTTCTTGCAATTTAGCAATTAAGTTTTCTAAATTATCTATTTGTTCAGGTAAAGCTTCAAGTTCTCTGCTCTCTTTGTAAGACAACTTTTTCTTTACCTGTTGACAAGGTGTATTTTTTGTCGTTTTTTCTGCTGTTTGCTTCACTTTTTCTGGCTTATCAGCTGCGTCACTTTCATCAACATATTGCGCTTTTAATGCTAAATACTGATCAACATCATCATAACCACCAACAATTTGATTAACATAACCTGAACCATCAAAATACAAGCAAGTGTTTACAGTATTATTAACAAAATCACGGTCATGACTAACAACTATAACGGTGCCCGCATAATTGGCAACAACTTCTTCTAATAATTCTAAAGTTTCAATATCTAAATCATTCGTCGGCTCATCAAGAATCAATAAATTACTTGGCCGTAAAAAGAGTCGCGCCAGCAGCAAACGATTTTTTTCTCCACCCGATAAAGCTCTAACAGGGGTTCGAGCGCGTTTAGGACTAAACAAAAAATCTTGTAAATAGCCCAGAACATGACGCGTTTTACCATTAACGATTACGTCTTGTTTACCCTCTGCTACAGTATCTTGCACGGTAGCATCTAAATCAAGCTGTTCACGATGCTGATCAAAATAAGCAATATTTAAATTAACGCCTAAGCGCATTCTACCCGAAGTGGGTTGGTATTCTGCCATTAAAAGCTTAAGTAAGGTTGATTTACCCGTACCATTTGCGCCAATAAGCGCTATTCTGTCGCCACGGGTGATCAATAAATTCAAATCTTTAATAATCGCTTTACCATCAAACTCAATGCTAAGTTGTTCAGCCTCAAAAACAAGTTTGCCTGAGCGATCACCTTCAGATATTTTAACGTCACCTTGGTTTTTAATTTCGCGACGCTGTTGTCGAACTTCTCGCAGTTTTTCTAAAGCTCTTACTCGGCCTTCATTTCGCGTACGTCGAGCTTTTATGCCTTGGCGTATCCACACTTCTTCTTCTGCTAAACGCTTATCAAATAATGCATTTTGCTGTGCTTCTACTTGTAAATCATGCTGTTTTTGTTCAATGTATTGATCATAATTACCCGGATAACTGGTTAATTTACCGCGATCTAAGTCAACAATTCGTGTTGCCATAGCACGAATAAAGGCTCGGTCATGACTAATAAAAATGATAGTACCATTGAAGTTTTTCAAAAATTTTTCAAGCCAAAGTACACTGGTTATATCTAAATGGTTGGTTGGCTCATCAAGTAATAATACATCAGGGTTAGTCACTAACGCTTTAGCTAAAGCAACTTTACGTAACCAACCTCCTGAAAGTTCTGCAACATTCGCATCAGGTGATAACTTTAAGGTACTTAATACTTGTGCGATGCGTTGTTCGTCTTCCCATGCATTAGCTTGCTCAAGTTGATGCTGAATATCAGCTAACTGTTGCAAACTTTTTTCATCAGCACTTTCAGTGACTTGATTAACTAAATGATGATATTGTTGCAATAACTGTGCATTTTCAGCTAAACCTTGCGAAACATAATCAAATACTGATAATTCACAAGACTCTGGTGGATCTTGCTCTAACATGGCTAAGCGCACATCATTAGAGATAACTAATTGACCATCATCTAAATTTTGCTGTTTCATTAACACTCGCAACAGTGACGATTTTCCTGTACCGTTGCGACCCACAAGACAAACACGTTCACCTTGCTTTATACGTAATTCGGTATTATCAAGTATTTTGTCATTACCAAAAGCAAGCTCTGCTGCGGTTATTCTGATCAATTCCATAAATTATTTTAATTTCTCTATGTCTGTTACCGTAAAAGGCCAGTAAAGTTTGTTATTTTCAGGTGATCTTTCATCACCTTGTTGAGTAAGCTTTTCTAGCACCGGAATACAAATACCATAAAGTGCTACCAGTTTTTCATCTTCAACAATATCAATAACTTCAACATAGTTAGCAATACCTGCTTGTTGGCATAATAACAAAGCTTGCTCGCATAAATGGCAACCTTCAGAACTGTATAAATGATATTTTTTTTTGCTCATTGTTAATTTTTATCTACTTTTTAAGAACTAATGACCAGCTATTATGAATATGTTTATTACGTGCAAAATCTTTATCTCGCGTAATAGCAGTGAGTTCTTTTGCTTGCAAACCTAGCGCTTCTATAGCTTCAAAGTCCATTTTAAAATTACGTTTATTATTGGTGAAAATAATTTCACCCTGCTCACTTAGTGACTTTAAGGCATCTGTTAATAAATTAACGTGATCACGCTGCACATCAAAACTGTCTTCCATACGTTTTGAATTTGAAAACGTAGGTGGATCGATAAAAATAACATCATATTTTTGCTGATTTTGTTTTAACCAAGTTAAACAGTTTGCCTGAATAAATTGATATTTATGACCGCGTAAATTATTTAATTCAAAGTTATCTTGCGCCCACTCTAAATAAGTTTTCGACATATCAACCGTGGTAACCTTACTTGCACCATGTAATGCGGCTTGTACCGAAACAGAACCGGTATAAGCAAATAGGTTTAATAATGATTTATTTTTAGCTTTTTTTGCCACTATTTGTCGTGTTTTACGGTGATCTAAAAATAACCCTGTATCTAAATAATCCCACAAGTTTACTTTTAATTTTGCGCCATATTCTTGTACTACAATGGCTTGATGAGATTTATCTAAACGTTGATATTGGTTTTTACCTTTTTGTTTAGTACGGGTTTTTAATACCACTTTATCGGTAGCAATATTAGCAACTTTAGGCGCCCAATAAATCACTTCTTGTAAGCGTTTTACCGTTTTTTCTAGCTCTATATTCGCGGGTGCAGCATATTCTTGTATCACCATGTAATCATTGTAGATATCAATAGCAACATTAAATTCAGGAATATCAGCATCATATAAACGATAGCAGTCTAACTGTTCTGCTTTTATCCAACCTTTTAAATTTTTGATATTCTTTTTCAAACGATTAGCAAAATCCGATTGCTGACCAGCAAACTCACTATTTTCGTCACTTGATTGTGCTTGTTTCTCGGTAATTTGATATAAGGCGAGTTGACAGTCTAATGGACCATTTTTAAATTTATAACGCTTATAGCTGGCTAATTTTAATAGCGAAAGCAACTCGGTATTGGCTGTAAAAATAGCCACTTGCCAACCAATAAAGTGAGTTTTTAAGGTTTGCCCAAGCAGTACAAAATTCTCAACTAATTCGGGTAACTCACCAATGCGCTCACCATAAGGCGGATTAAAAACAATATAACCTGCTTGCTCAAACGTATTGGTTAACTTATTAATATCGCGACATTTAAACTGAATAAATTGCTGAAAATTTGCCATACGCACATTTTGTTCAGCCGTTTTTAATACACGGGGGTCAATATCATAGCCAATTACTTTGCAAGACAGCTCGGCTAAACCTTGTGCTGATGCTTGTTTTGCTTTTTCTAACACCTGTTGCCATAGGGCTTCATTATGATCGTGCCAAGCTAAAAATCCCCAATTATAACGTTCTAAAGCAGGCGCAATATTAGCGGCCATACTGACGGCTTCAATTAACAAGGTGCCTGAACCACACATGGGGTCAATTAAGGGTTTACTGGTGTCTTTTAACCAGCCTGAACGTTGAATAATGGCCGCAGCGAGGTGTTCTTTTAAGGGGGCTGCACCTGAGTGTTGTCGATAACCCCGTTGAAATAAACTGCGCCCAGAAAAGTCTAAATAAAGGCTTACTTTCTGTTTTAATAAACGCGCTTGGATACGAATATCAGGTGTTTCTTTATCAACATCAGGACGCGATAAATCTTGCTCTCTAAAGTGATCAACAATAGCATCTTTTATGGTAACTGCGCCAAATTGTGTATTACGAATTGCTTCACTTTTACCAACAAAATCAATAGCAAAAGTACTTTTACTGGGAAAGATTGCCGACCAGTCAAGCGCACTTGCTGCTTGATATAAGTCTTCTTTGTTTTTAACTTCAGCCTCATCACTCAAGCGTAATAATATACGTGTAGCAAAACGAGTCCATAAACAAATATGATAAGCGGTTTCTAACGAAGCCTTAAAGTGTACACCTTCCGGTTTTTGTATTACTTCTTCAGCGCCTAAGTTTTTTATTTCATCAGCGAGTAATACTTCAATACCAGAAGAAGTTAAGGCTAAAAATTGCTTCATTTACAGTTTCCAAGAAAGATGGGATTTTTGACGGCGTGAATTATACCTTGTTTTGAGCAAAATACCATTAAGCACCAGAGAAAGTACTTAATGGTGTCGTTTTAGCCATTGCTAACAATAATGGTTTAAACGTTCAAAACCCTGCGCTAAATCAGCAATAAGGTCATCGACATCTTCTAAGCCAATATGAAGGCGTATTAACGCATGTTGATACGGCCATTGAGTCACGCTACGCAAGCTCTGCACATTATGATTTGCTAAAATTAAACTTTCAAAACCACCCCAAGAATAGCCCATTTTAAAATGCTGCATACCATCAAGCAAAGCCGTTACGGCTTTTTCAGTACCTTTATTTAATACAAAAGAAAATAAGCCATTACTACCACTAAAGTCACGCTGAAAAAACTCATGCCCTGCACAACTTGATAATGCAGGGTGTAAAACCGTTTCTACTTCAGGGCGTTGCATAAGCCATTTTGCTATTGTTAAAGCATTTTGCTGATGTTGGCGCAAACGTACGCTCAAGGTACGTAAACCTCGCAAGGCTAAATATAAATCATCAGGTGACGTACATTGCCCCAATAAATAACTATTATCACGTAATTGCGGCCAATATTTTTCAGTCGCGGTTGCAGTGCCTAGCATCACATCAGAATGCCCAACAATGTATTTAGTCGCAGCTTGTACGGAAACATCAACACCGTGTTCAAATGGTTGAAAATGAAGCCCTGCACTCCAAGTATTATCTAACATCACCAAGCAATTATGTTGATGTGCTACTTTCGCAATAGCAGGAACGTCTTGTACTTCCATAGTTATAGAGCCGGGTGATTCTAAAAAAATAAGCTGGGTGTTAGCTTTGATAAGCTTGCCAATATCCGCGCCAATCATGGGATCATAATAGGTAGTTTCAACTCCCATTTTGGCTAAAATTTTATCGCAAAAATCACGGGTTGGTTCATAAACAGAATCAACTACTAAAATATGATCGCCTGCTTCAACAAAGGATAAAATGGCACTGGTAATAGCAGCGGTTCCTGACGGGTAAAGCGCACAGCCTGCACTGCCTTCAAGTTCAGTCATCGCTTCTTGAAAAGCAAAAGCCGTTGTTGTTCCACGGCGCCCATAAAGCATAGTGTTGTTATAACGATTTTTAAGCGCATGATTCATTTCTGCCACCGTATTAAACACTACGGTAGATGCTCTAGTTACGCTAGGGTTTACTACACCATGAGTAAACTCAGTCTTGCGCCCTGCGCTAATAATGTTAGTGTCTTTTTTCATAACATTGTTCTTTTTATTACCTATTGTTCAATTTATTTAGTGTAAAGCGTACACTAAAACATAATGTACAACTTTCGCATACTTAACTTTAAAATGGAAGTCTAGCCATCTAAATAAAGTTGATTATAAACACT
Source organism: Alteromonadaceae bacterium (assembly GCA_015487235.1). Lineage (GTDB taxonomy): Bacteria > Pseudomonadota > Gammaproteobacteria > Enterobacterales > Alteromonadaceae. The sequence continues at coordinate 6,831 of WFQC01000135.1, read as the reverse complement.
GCTCAACAGGCTTAGCTGGATTATTTTCTTGTGTAACATAACAATTATCTAATAAAGAACAAAAGCATACTTCTATTTTGGTTTTCCAACGTTCATTATTTAGCTTATTCCACAACGGTTGATTATTATCAGCATAAGTTAGCATTAAAAACTCATTTTCTTCTTGTCCTGCCAAAACCGTATTAATAACTCGGCTTGTTAACAATGATGTATCATTAGTATTTTTTATTTTTTGTAAAAATTCATCAGTTTCTTTTGCGCAACAAGCTTTTAAATAACTATCTAATGAATGATATTTATTACCTTTATAAATAAAGCGGTAATCTTTAATAATTGCCGCACCCGCCCCTGCATTTCTTAGCGTAAAGGTTATTTGCTTCTTTTTAAGTACTGGACTCCAATTTCCTGTCGAAAATTGCAATAAAGGCAAAGTCATTGCCTTTACTTGTTTATTTGCGGCATCAGCTTGCAAATAGGTAGCATAAAAAGAAGCAGCTGAAATTAATATGGCACAAACCGCAATAATAAAGTTAAGTTTTTCAGTAGATATTTTTTGATTTTTCAAAAAGAACTCCATTCCACATAGTATTTTTAATAGTTATACCCATGATACTAATTAAAATAAATCTAACTGACTATTAATAATTTCAGTAAAACTTGTGCCAATAAAAGGTAAAATACCGTCGGCAACTGCTTTTAATTGTCGATCAATATAAAAATCATAATCAAGTGGACTTGATAAATACTCTTTCGCTTGCGGCCCTTGTAAGGTGATATAATAAGAAATCCAACCACGATTTTGATATTTAAGTGCTTTACCTTGGCTTGCATTAATGCTATCGGCAAAGCGTGCTGCTTTCACATGGGGCGGCACATTTTTGACATAATGGCTTAATTTACGACGCAGTCGTTTACGATAAACAAGTAAAGTATCAAACTCTCCTGCCAATGTTTTTTTCACCATAGTACGAATGTAATCTTCAACAGGCAATTGATTAAATACGCGATGATAAAGTTCACGCTGAAATTGTTTAGCGAGCTCGGTCCAATCCGTTCTAACACTCTCTAACCCCTTAAAAATAAGTTGTTGTTCTCCCTCTTTATGAATAACACCCGCGTAACGCTTTTTGCTACCTGCCTCAGAGCCGCGAATTGTCGGCATTAAAAAACGAATAAAATGAGTTTCAAATTCAATTTCTAAATGGCTTGCAAGCATAAATTCTTGCTGAAGCTTATTATCCCAATAATCATTTATTTGCTGCTGTAAGGCTTTACCTAAGTGTTGTGCTTGTTCATGAGTATAGCTTTCACCAATATGAACAAAGATAGAATCGGTATCACCATAAATTACAGTAAATCCTTGTTCTTCAATATAACTTTTGCTTTCTTTTAAAATTTGATGACTGCGTTTCGTAATAGAGCCTGATAAGCGAGGATCAAAAAATCGGCATCCTGTTGAGCCTAAAACACCGTAAAAAGAATTCATAATAATTTTTATCGCTTGCGATAATGGTGCATTATTTTGTTGTTTCGCTAAATCTCTTGCTTGCCAAAGCTCAGTAATAATGGCAGGAAGAAAATGTCGCTCACGTGAAAAATAGGCACCATCAAACCCAGCAATAACACGTTCTGGCCTAGTTGCTGCTTGTAATAACCCTTCAATTAACCCCATGGGATCTATTTTAAAAGTACGAATAATACTAGGATAAAGGCTTTTGAAATCAAATACTAATACATTGTCATATAAACCTGGGGTTGACTCCATAACATAACCACCGGGTGACACTAAGCTCGAAACGCCATCGCCCATATTTGGCGCAATATAACCACTACGATGTAGTTTAGGTAAATAAAGATTAGTAAATGCAGCCACAGAGCCACCAATTCGGTCAATGGTTAACCCCGTAAGCTGCGCCCGTAATAGCGCAAATGCTAATAAATCTGTTTTAGCAAAAATCAAACTTACCAAGCGACAATCTTCTAAATTATATTCGGCTAAAGCGGGTTTATTGTGCAGAAAGTTATAATTAATTTCAGCAATACGATTATCTGCATCGGTAATTTTTTTACCGATACCTAATAATTCATTAGCGACAAAATCAAGCGCAAAACTCGAAAAATTGTAAGTGGCCGTTTTTAAGAGATCAATGCCATCAAGTACTAAACGGCCATTCACCTCAAGAAATACTTGTTCACTATTTTTATTTTTTCGCCAACGTACTTTTTTATGGTCTCGCCCTAGTACAAAAGGAATTTGATATAAATCGCAACGCTTTTGCAGTAATTGCATGTCAAAATTAATTACATTCCAGCCAATAATCACATCAGCATCAAACTGAGTTAACCAAGTAAAAAACTGCTTTAATAAACTTTCTTCATTATTTACCCAAATAAGGTAATCTAATGCACATTGTTGCGGCGCTCCGATCATAAAAACAACCTGAGTTTGCTCGCTGTAAGCCGCAATAGAATACAATTCACCGGTAAGTGAACATTCAATATCAATAGAAACCTGTTTTAGCTTTATTTGTGACAACTGAGCCTTATAAGCTTTACATTTTACTTGATGAAATTGTCGATAGTTATTTTTAGTGCTTTTTTCTACCCCTATAAATTCAATGCCTGCGGTAATAAAACGTTCCATTAAATAGCGATCATCAGGGCGAATATCATCTTCATAGCATTTAATGTTTTCTTTTTTTAACACATCGCGGGCAGCATAAAAATCACCTAAACGGCGAAAATAAAACCCACTAACAGCTTGCTGTTTAAAGGTTTTTAACGATAAAGGTTCAGTTTTAACTAATAATATTTTATGTTGTGCCAATAAGGCTTCAGCTTGTTCTGCTTGACTTTGTTCAACAAAAAATAAAGCCAATTCATTATTAATGACTAGTTCAACAACCTCATGCGCCGTTTTAACCCATAAATAAATAGTTAAACCCTGTGCGCTATCTTGTACCGTACGCGTCAATAAAAAACCCTGTTGCAGTTTTTTTTGTGGCATTACCGACATTTATATAATCTTTTCATAAAAAGCTGTTAATATATACAGCAGTATATTTCAGCAAAGCCTTGTTGCAAAGTAATAATGAGATCTTTATTTATGCTCAGTGACTCAATTAAAACTATTATTCGTCAAGCCTATAAAGCCATAGGCAATAATTTAGAAAACTTCACACCGCGTAAGCAACAAACCTTCTTAATTGCTGAAATAGCCAAAACTCTCGCAGGTGAATATGCTAAAGATCGTAAAATTATTACCTTAGAGGCCGGCACCGGTACGGGTAAATCACTCGCGTATTGTTTAGGAGCAATACCTTTAGCCATAGCACGCAATAAAAAAGTCTGTATTTCAACAGCAACCGTTGCCTTACAAGAGCAATTGGTTGATAAAGACTTACCTTTTTTACAAAAACATTCTGGATTAAAATTTACTTATACGCTGGTAAAAGGTCGTCAGCGCTACGTTTGTAAACAAAAGCTTAGTGCCGCTTGCGCCGATGACAACACAACTCAAGTTGGTTTTACTTTTGCGGAAAAACCTCAAGAAAAAGATCTGAAACAGTTAAAAGCCTTATACCAAGCATTAAAAGATGGCACATGGCAAGGCGACCGAGATAGTTGGCCAGAGCCAATTGCACAACCTATTTGGCAACAAATTCAATCAGATAAACATAGCTGTAAATTAACCTTAGGCGAACACCAACACTGCCCCTTTCATAAAGCGCGTGACACGATGGAAGAAAGCGATGTACTGGTAATAAATCACAGTTTACTACTAGCCGACTTAGAATTAGGCGGTGGTAAAATATTGCCCGCACCTGAAGATTGTTTTTATATTTTAGACGAAGCACACCATTTACCCACTGTTGCTCGAGATTTTTCTAGTGCAAGTGTTTCAATAAGAGGCGCAATAGACTGGATCACCAAATTAAAAGAAACTGCAGATAAAATATCTACACTCATAAAAAGCCAAAAAACCATTACCCCAGCACTCAGTCTGGGCGATGATTGCCAAGATTTAGTGGTTGAATTAGAAAAAGTAGCACACTTTTTAACCAACAACAGTAGTGTTTATTTTCATAGTGAAGAACGATATCGGTTTGAAAATGGCGTAATTCCGCAAACACTTAAAAATTGGGCGCACGACATCAGTGAGCTAAGTCGTAAGTCAATTAGTCATATTAATAAGCTTTACAACGCCTTAGTGGAAGCGGTGAAAGAGCAAGAAGTAAAGCTTTATCTTGCCGAACCGCTACTTGCAGAAGCTGGCTTTATGCTACAGCGCATGGAAAATCATTATGCTTTATGGCAAATGTACGCTAAAGCAGACCCCGCTAAAGGCGCGCCTTTAGCACGCTGGATAGAACAAGTTGCTGCCCATAAAGGTGCTAAAAAAGGCGATTATCGCTTATGTGCGTCACCTATTGAAGTGGGTTTTATGTTAGAAGATATGTTGTGGTCTAAGTGTGAAGGCGCGGTACTTTGTTCAGCAACATTGCGTGCCCTAAATTCATTTGATCATTTTCGCTTTCAAGCAGGATTAGGCATCAATGACGGTACTCAATATCAACACGTAAGCTCACCTTTTAATTATCAAGAAAAGGCGAAATTGATCATTGCTAAAATGCAATATGAGCCCAGTGCCAGCGAATTTACCGATGAACTTATTGAAAAGTTGCCTAAACTACTAACCAATGAAACGGGTGGAAAAGCAAGCTTAGTGCTTTTTTCTTCCTATTGGCAAATGGAAAAAGTCGCCACTGCGCTACGTAAACAACAGCAATTAACTATTCAAGTGCAAGGCGAAAACTCTCGTCAACACATCATAAAAACGCATAAAAAACGTATCAACGATAATAAAACGAGTATTATTTTTGGCACGCAAAGCTTTTCAGAAGGGTTAGATTTACCCGGAAAATACCTGACCAATTTGGTGATCACTAAACTTCCTTTTGCCGTACCTACATCACCTGTTGAAGAAGCGCAATCTGAATATATTGCCAGTAAAGGAGGTAATCCTTTTATGAGCTTAACGGTACCTGAAACCTCTAAAAAACTGATCCAAGCCACTGGTCGATTACTTCGAAATGAAAAAGATCAAGGCGTTATCACCTTACTTGATTGTCGAGTAACAACAAAACGTTATGGTAAACAACTGCTTGATTCTCTACCCCCTTTTAAACGTATTTATGAATAGAGGTAGAGTAGAGGAAAAATAATAATGGCGGTGAGAGAGGGATTCGAACCCTCGTTAGGGATTAACCTAAACACACTTTCCAGGCGTGCGCCTTCAGCCACTCAGCCATCTCACCGTAAATTTGTTGTTGCATTGTAAAAAACTGCGCTATGGTAGAAAAAAAGCTTTGCTACTGCAAGGCTATTCTTTGTTTTATACCTAATTATATAAATTAAGCATTACCTTTTACAGCTAATTGATTTTGTGCAGCAAAATTTAACATGCGATTAAGCGGTATCATGGCTTTTTCAGCCAGTTGTTCATCTACGGTAATTTCATGACCACTTGGGCTTTCTAATGCTGCTAAAATAGATTGTAAGCCATTCATTGCCATCCACGGACAATGAGCACAACTGCGACAGGTTGCTCCGTTACCGCCTGTTGGTGCTTCAATAAAGGTTTTATTTGGACTTGCTTGCTCCATTTTATAAAAAATGCCTTTATCGGTTGCAACAATAAAGCGTTGATTAGGCATGTCTTGACTTGCTTTGATTAATTGACTAGTAGAGCCAACCGCATCAGCAATAGCAACAACATTAGCGGGTGATTCAGGATGAACAAGCACAGCTGCATCAGGATACTGCTGTTTCAATGTTTGTAATGCTTTTGCTTTAAACTCATCGTGCACAATACAAGCACCCTGCCACATCAGCATTTGCGCACCCGTTTGTTTTTCAATATAAGCACCTAAATGGCGATCAGGGCCCCAAATAATGGGTTTACCTTCGCTTTCAAGCATTTCTACAATTTCTAAAGCAATACTTGAGGTTACAACCCAATCGGCACGAGCTTTCACTGCCGCAGAAGTATTAGCATAAACCACTACGGTATGATCAGGGTGTTGATCACAAAAAGCTGAAAACTCATCAACCGGACAACCTAAATCAAGAGAACAAGTAGCCTCTAATTCTGGCATTAACACAGTTTTTTCAGGGGTTAATATTTTAGCGGTTTCTCCCATAAACTTGACCCCTGCAACAATCAACGTTTCTGCAGGGTGCTGTTTACCAAAACGCGCCATTTCAAGCGAGTCAGCAACACAACCACCCGTTTCTTCGGCTAATGCTTGAATTTCAGGATCAGTATAATAGTGCGCTACTAAGACAGCATTTTTAGCTTTTAATTGTTGTTTAATTTTTTCTTTATATTGCTTTTTTTCGTTATTAGTTAACACTTTTGGCTTTGGTGGATATTGAAAGTCAAATTCTACAGCTAAATTAGCAGACATCATTATACATCTCTATGTTATTGAAACGGGGTTAACGGGCTGATTATACGTGAAGCATTGATAAATTGGTATGCTGAAAATAGGATTGATTTTAATAAAGAAAAACAAATAAAAATAAGCACATTGAAAACTTTTGATTAAAACCTGAGATTAAAGATAAAAATTTGAAGTGGTCGGCCGTGAAGGATTTGAACCTTCGACAAATTGGTTAAAAGCCAACTGCTCTACCAACTGAGCTAACGGCCGTTTCAAATTTAGTACGCTATAAAAATAGCAAAAGAAGCGATTTGAATGTTCTTGAAGTGGTCGGCCGTGAAGGATTTGAACCTTCGACAAATTGGTTAAAAGCCAACTGCTCTAC
>WFQC01000134.1 GCA_015487235.1 Alteromonadaceae bacterium | reverse complement strand
TATATGAAACAAGCTGAAGGATATAACATTATTGATAACTGCTTGTATATTGTTGAAAAATCACGCCGTTCTTGGATGTAGCCTTCACAAACTCATTCCAACTAGAATATTAGCTCCTTTTTATTGGACTTAGCCAACAAATTTGTCTAGCGCTGTCATTCTGTATAAAAAAGCGATAATATAAGCGTTATTGTCTTTCACGGTTGAGTTTTATACCCATTGAAAAATATGAATAGATATTTAGCATTAGATGCTATGCGCGGTTTAACAATAGCCGCAATGATCTTAGTAAATACTCCCGGAGATTGGTCGCATGTTTATGCACCGCTACTACACTCGCATTGGCATGGCTTAACGGCCACTGATTTAGTTTTTCCCTTTTTTTTATTTATTATTGGCAGTGCGATGTTTTTTGCTTTTAAAAAAGTAAATTACCAAGCAAACGCGCATACAATTAACGCTATTTTAAAGCGTAGTAGCATTATCTTTGTACTCGGCCTGTTTTTAAATGCTTTTCCTTTTAATGAGCCAATAGAGTCACTGAGAATAATGGGCGTATTACAACGCATTGCACTTTGTTATCTATTAGCTGCTTTTATAATACTCAAATTAAAACAACACCAAATAAATATATTTATAGCGCTACTGCTTATTATTTATTGGGCAATATTAGCTATAAATGGTTATCAAATAACAGGTAATTTAGTACAACAAGTTGATTTAGCTGTACTGGGTAAAAACCATATGTATGTTTTGCAGGGTTACCACTTTGATCCTGAAGGTTTATTATCGAGCTTACCAGGAGTTGCCAGTATGTTAATAGGCTTTCAAGTTACCAAGCTGTTAACTCAATCAACCAACCCCACACAAGGGATCAAAAAGCTCTTGGTAACCGGTGTTATCTTGCTCGTACTTGGTACGCTTTGGTCGGTATTATTACCCATCAACAAATCATTATGGACAAGTAGCTATGTGCTAATTAGTTCTGCTTTTGCCTGTTTTGTGCTGGCTATTTTTGTATTGTTTGTCGATGTGTACCAACAAAAAAAGTTAATTTACCCCTTATTAGTTTATGGCCTAAACCCTCTATTTATTTATGTTGTTGCATGGTTATGGGATGAGTGTTATCGCTTAATTCAACTAACATTACCTTCTGGTGAAATTGTTACATTAAATCGCTATCTTTATTTACAGTTAACCCAATGGTTTGAACCGTTAAACGCTTCATTACTCTACGCTATATTACATGTTGGCTTGTTCTGGCTAATTTCACTTATACTGTATAAAAAAATATTGTGATTAAAATTTAAAATATATAATCCATAAAAATATGTGTCTTTAGCCTTGTATAATCGTTGCTGTTTTATTGAACATAAATAAATTACTCACCGTTATATTCACTATATCAACTAAAACAAGCGTGTTTTTTACAAGCTTATACCTTTATGTAGCTTAAAAAGGCTATTCTGAATACTTTTTACTAAAAACTTTAGCAAAAATGGTAAGTTATAAATCAAATAAGTTACATTTGCATTTAGTTAATAACAACGCAGCTAAACAGCTTACTTTACAGCTAATAAAGCTTAGGATCTTATATTCTTATTGCACTAAAAAATTAATATCCAAAATTGCAAGAAAGCTGTTAAAATTCAGCTATAAATTTCAGTAACAGAATGAGATAGATAAAAATGGGCAGAGCTTACCAAAACCGTAAATTATCAATGGCTAAAACCGCAGGGCAAAAAACAAAACTTTACTCAAAGTATGGTAAAGCTATTTATGTTTGCGCAAAAAATGGCGGTGTTGATCCAGAAGCTAACTTATCACTACGTCGTTTAATTGAAAAAGCCAAGAAAGATCAAGTACCTGCACACGTAATTGATAACGCAATAAAAAAAGCCTCAGGTACAGGGGGTGAAGATTACTCAGAAGCACGTTATGAAGGTTTTGGTCCGGGTAACTGCATGGTGATTATTGACTGTTTAACCGATAATGGTAATCGCACCATTAAAGATGTTCGTCAATGCTTTACTAAAACCCATTCAAAAATAGGCTCTACGGGTACAGTTTCACATATGTTTGATCATCAAGCTGTTTTTGCTTTTAAAGGTGATGACGATGAGAGCGTATTAGAAAACTTAATGATGGCTGATATTGATGTAACTGATGTTGAATTAGAAGACGGTATTATTACGGTTTATGCTCCGCATACTGAGTTTTATAAAATAAAAACCACCTTCGCAGAAACTATGCCTGAATATAACTTAGAGGTAGAAGAAATTACTTGGGTTCCTCAAACTTACACAGAAATTTCAGATCCTGATGATATTGCTAATTTTGAGAAGTTTATTGCCATGTTAGAAGACTGTGAAGATGTGCAAAACGTTTATCACAACGCTGAAATAGTCAATCCATAAGCACTAAAAATAAATAAAGTAAGAGCCACTATGATGGTGAGCTCTTACCTTTTTTATACAGACTGATATTACTTTCATAACCAAGCAACGGCAGCAAAAACCTTACAAGAACATTCTCTGAATAAACGAGTTGACTCATTCAGGTTTTGGTGTTTTTGCTTCAACTGCTACTCGGTCAACACGTTGTAAGCCTCGTGGCAGCTTATGACCACGGCGACCACGCTCTCCTCGATAGTGTTCAATATCACTTGCTTTTAACGTTAACTTACGTTTACCGGCATGTAGTGTTATGGCAGTATCAGCTGGAACAACTTTCAATAGTGTGACATATTCTTCACGACTTTTAGCGCGAGCCGACGGTATATTAATAATTTTATTCCCTTTACCTTTACTTAATACGGGTAAATCTTTTACGGGGAAAACTAACATACGCCCTTCAGTGGTAATAGATAAGCATAAGTCGGTATCAATATTTTCAATGGGCTGTGGCGGTAATACTTTAGCAGCTTGCGGCAAGCTGATCAGTGCTTTACCATTTTTATTGCGACTGACCATATCTGCAAAATTGGTCACAAAGCCATAACCTGCATCACTGGCAAGTAAGAATTTACTATCATCTGCAGCCATTAAGGTATGCATAAAATTTTCACCCGCAGCTAAATTAAAGCGCCCCGTGAGAGGTTCACCTTGGCTACGTGCTGTTGGTAAAGTATGCGCGTCAGTTGCAAAAGAGCGTCCTGATGAATCAATAAAAACCACAGGGCAATTACTTCGTCCTTTGGCTGAACTTAAATAAGTGTCACCTGATTTATAACTTAATGCTGTTGGATCAATATCATGCCCTTTTGCACAACGAGCCCAACCTTTTTCAGAAACAACCACAGTAACCGCTTCATTTGGCATTAGATCTTTTTCGGTTAAGGCTTTTGCTTCACTACGTTCAACCAAAATAGAGCGGCGCTCATCACCATATTTTTCGGCCGCTTCAAGAATTTCCTTTTTCATTAAGGTATTCATGCGTGCTTTTGAGTTTAAGGTTTTTTCTAAATAGCTTCGTTCTTTATTTAATTCATCTTGCTCGGCTTTTATTTTTATTTCTTCAAGCTTAGCCAATTGGCGCAATTTAATTTCTAAAATAGCGTTAGCTTGAGTTTCAGATAAATTAAAACGCGACATCAACTCTGCTTTAGCATCGTCATAAGTTCTGATAATTTCAATGACTTCGTCAATATTTAGGTAGGCAATTAATAAACCATCTAGAATATGTAAGCGTGCAAGTACCTTATCTAAGCGAAATTGCAAACGACGACGAATAGTTTCACGACGATAGTCTAACCATTCAGACAAAATATCACGTAAGTTTTTCACTGCAGGGCGATTATCAAGACCTATCATATTAAGGTTAACACGATAGCTTTTTTCTAAATCAGTTGTCGCAAAAAGATGTTGCATTAATTGTTCAATATCAACACGATTTGAACGCGGCACAACAACAATACGGATTGGGTTTTCATGATCAGATTCATCACGTAAATCAACAACCATAGGCAATTTTTTAGCCTGCATTTGGCTTGCGATTTGTTCAAGTATTTTAGAACCTGAAGCTTGATGAGGTAAAGAGGTGATCACAATTTCACCCTGCTCTACTTCATAAACAGCGCGCATTTTAATTGAACCACGCCCTGTTTGATAAATTTTGTCGATATCGGCTTTAGGAGTAATAATTTCGGCTTTAGTTGGATAATCAGGCCCTTTGACAAAGGTGAGCAAGTCAGCAATTTCAGCTTTGGGTTGTTCAATTAAATGCACACAAGCTGAAGCAATTTCGCCAACATTATGTGGTGGAATATCCGTTGCCATACCAACGGCAATACCTGTAATACCATTTAGTAATATATGCGGTAAACGTGCAGGTAAAGTTTTAGGCTCTTTCATTGTGCCATCAAAATTGGGGTTCCAATCAACGGTACCTTGCCCTAATTCTGAGAGTAATATTTCACTAAAACGAGATAAGCGCGCTTCAGTATAACGCATAGCGGCAAAGGATTTAGGATCATCTGGCGCACCCCAGTTACCTTGACCATCAACTAAAGGGTAGCGATAAGAAAAGGGCTGAGCCATTAACACCATTGCTTCATAACAGGCAGAGTCACCATGAGGATGAAACTTACCGAGTACATCACCCACTGTGCGAGCAGATTTTTTATACTTTGCGAGTGCCGAAAGCCCTAACTCTGACATAGCATAAACAATTCTACGTTGTACCGGTTTTAAGCCATCACCAATATGAGGTAATGCGCGATCCATAATTACATACATGGAATAGTTTAAATAAGCTTCTTCGGTAAAGCGTCTTAACGGCTGTTGCTCAACACCGTCCATACTATAATCAAGTGCATCAGACATAAGTTTGCGTTCTTTCTCGTTATTTTCATGTGTTAGGTACTTGTTCCACTTAAAAAGGCGATATTCAGCCAAACAATAATCTTAATCCAAGTAGGTGAATACGGTAATTGTTATGCTTAATTCACCTAGATAGCATATTGCTGAATTAGCGCTTAAAAAAATTCGCTTTTCAAAGAGAACGAGTATTAGTTTTTAGCCTGTATTGTGCTTTTATATTGTAGTTTTGTTCAATTTTTAACTGCTTATTGAGTGTAAAGTAGCTTTAAATGAACCTAAAAGACAACACGCTTTAGCTTATATGATATTGCCTTAGGACAAAACACTTAGTACATAATAGTTTGCTATTTTTATAGATTTATTGACCATCATTAACAAATGTTAACTAAGCCTTGTTATACCTATCAGTATAAAAAGTGATCGTTTAGCGATAGTTTAAAGCTGCAAAGATAAAGCATTGATTAAAAGTAATGCTATTGAAACAACATACGCAAAAAATCAATACGCTTTCAGATTGAACAAAATTCAAACTCAAAAGGTCAACACGCCCTAGCGTTGCGATGGCTGTGTAGCACGAATATTAGAATGAGGATTCTCACTAAAGCTATTGTTATAGCAAACAACTTGGTTTCTACCCTGAGATTTTGCTTGATACATTGCCATGTCGGCCGCAGCGATTAAAGCATCAAAATCATCAATACTTGCTGTTAACGTAGCCACACCAAAACTGGCTGTTACTTGAGTGTCTATTTCTTGCGCTGAAAAATCATAGTTAGCAATTTTTTCTCGTAAGTGCTCTGCTACAGCTTTCGCCCGTTCAATGGTTTCATCAGGTAATAAAATAACAAACTCTTCACCCCCAATACGCGCAAAAACATCTCGAGAACGTAACACTTCATTGCCTAGTTGCGCTAATACAAGTAACACTTTATCGCCCGCTTGATGGCCATAAGTATCATTAATTTTTTTAAAAAAATCAGCATCAAACAAAATAGTACTCAAAGGTCTTTGTTGCTCTTTGGCTTTTTTCACCAGTTTATTACCAAGATAAAAAAGCGTTTTACGATTAACTAGCCCTGTAAGTGCATCTGTTCTAGCTAATGTTAATAATTGTTTTCTAACACGATATTGTCTTAACATCAGTAATATAAATATTACGGCAACAGCACCAATAATAAGCGTGTTACGTTGATTTTCTTGTTGTAACTTTTCGACCTGTGCAATTTCTATTTGCTCTAATTTATTTTGTTGTTCAAGCAAGGCATTCTCTTGCGCCTTACGCTCTATTTCATATTTTTTATTTAAAGCGGCAACAAGCTCATTATTACGTCGTATATAATCATCTTGATATTTAAGAAAAAACTGCTTTTTATGTTCATAAGCTGCATCATAATCACCTACAGCCGCATAACTTTCTGCTAGTGTAAAATGAGCATTAAAAAATAAAGGGGTGCTCAATAGTTTATCTGGCACCTTATCACTTAATGCTAAGGCTTTTTTCAATAAAGTAATAACGCGTTGGTGGTTATTTTCATGCTTAGCAATATTAGCCTGTGCTACATAAAAAAGATATTGTTCACTACTGTTAAGAGAAACGATTAATGTTGCTGATAGCTTTTTCAATGCCTGTTTTGCGCGGTTAGGATTTTTTTCACTAAGTTTTACTAGAGTAACGATGTCTTTATTAACACTATCTTCTGGGGCATCACCATCACCAGCAGGCGCAACTGCATATAATGCCCCAAAATTTACAGATGCTTGAACTTGCCAGCTTAGTAGTGTTAGCAGCAATACAGTGAAAAGAAATTTACTCATAACACACCTTATTTCTACCTTGTTGCTTGGCTTTATACAATAAATCATCTGCCTGTTTGATCAGTTGATCTAAAGAAGAAAAATTGCCTTTTCGCGTATTTGCTACACCAATACTAACCGTAACGGGTATGTTATCAGGTAGTTGCCAAGTATGTTCTGCAACTATTTTTCGTATGCGTTGTGCTGTTTCTATTGCTTGTTCGTAATTTGCATTAGGTAAAAGTATAATAAATTCTTCACCACCAAAACGAGCAAAGACATCATCTTGTCTTAATTGTTGGTTGATCAAACTACCTAATGTTTTAAGTACATAATCGCCTTTACTATGACCAAAGTTATCGTTGATATTTTTAAAGTTATCAATATCTATCATTAATAAACTCAAGTTACCGTTCTGCTTTGCTTTTACAAAAAGTTTTTCACCTAATTGTAAAGCTCTGCGACGATTATTTAGCCCCGTTAAACTATCAATACGACTTACTTGTAATAATTTTCGTTGGCTTTTAATTAAACGCACTAACAGCCAAGCAAAGATAACGACAATAAGTGATGCCAGTAAAAAGTAGGTTTGCTGATTTTTACTACTGACTTTAGCTTTTAATAATTGCAGTGCTTGGTTTGAGCTTTTTTGTTCTAACAGTTTTTTTTGTAATTCAGCTTGTTCACTTTCATAACGTATGCGCATATCTTGTACCGCATCCATACGTGCATTTTTTAAAACCTCAAGATTTGCATTTACATACTCAGTTGCCAATTGATAAGCCTTTTTATAATGACCTAAAGAGCGATAGATATTGGCTCGAGTGCCAAGTATGTTGAGGTAAAGTGGTTGGTATTCTTTTTTATTTTGTGCTGCTAATAAATCTTCTGCCTTTTGCAAGCTTATCAATGCTTCGTTATAACGTTTAAGTGTTTTTAGCACCACCGCTTTATCTACATAAAAATTAATAATAACAACAGGTTGCTCAACTTCTGATAGGTTTTTTTCGGCAATTTTTAAATAATAATAAGATTGTTCAGCATCTTCTTCTTTTTTGTGTAAGTAACTTAAACTTAGCCCCATATAAACACTAAAAGCAAAACGCTTACTCGCCGAGCGTTCTAAATCAGGTAATAACTCATTATATATTTCAATCGCTTTTTCATAATTACCTTTCGCTTGATAATTTGAAGCAATGTTTACAAGGCTATTAACCGCATCAGAGATCTTACCTAAACGTTTATAATGCTGATAAGATTTTCGGTAATATTTTAGCGATTTTTCATCTTCACCAAAGTAGGCATACAAAATACCTAATTCATTATTTATAAACCCTTTTAATTCTTCATCATTAAGTTCATTAGCTATTTTTAAGGCTTCATCAAATACTGTTAACGCTTTTTCATAACGATCGGTTTGATAATAAATAGCACCTAAATTAATTAACCCTTTGGCAATGAAAAGTTTATCGTTAAGAGATTGCGCAACATCAAGCCCATTAAGGTAATCTTCATTAGCAAGCTCTAAGTTACCCAAGCTTTCAATAGCAAAACCACGAATATAAGAAAGTTCTGCAATAAGAATAGAAGGCGTTTTAAGTTGTTTTGCTTGCTCAAGCGCTTTGCTAGCAATATCTTTTGCTACTTGATAACGCGATAATTCAGAATACAAATCAGCTTGGTATTTATAAAAGGTAAGTTGTTCAATGAGAGGCAAAGAATCGACAGTATCACTGATCGCATTTAATTTAACCAATGCGTCGCTCGGTTCACTATTTCTCAAGCTTTTTACTTCAGCGATAACTTTATTAAAATTTTCAACATCAAGCTCAGAAGCGATTGATTTACATGATATTAACAAAGAAAGGCAGCAGAATAAGTAATAAAAAATTGTTGAGATTTTTTGTTTACTACTTAATAACATCTATCACCTTTTTCATAGTTTAAACTCACTTTACTCAAAATAACGCACTAAGTACACACTTTGTGGCTGTTATGCTAAATTGCGAGTTAATTCTTTATTATTATAATTTTGACTATTTTTATGAAAAAAGCATTAACGACTAATACTTTTTTATCATACTTTAGTCTAAAACTAATTTGTGTAAATTTAAATCAATATTCACTAATTATTTTTATGCTTTTTTAGCTTAGCTGTAAACCTTATGATTTGACAGCGCTGTCAAACGTGTTATGGTAAAACCACTTTACAGTAACTTTCTAATTAGCATGATGAAAAAAGAGCTTATATTTTTTATTAATACATGTCTTTTGGTATTACTACTCAGTAGTTGTGAGCAACAAACACCTCAAAATATGGTAGTGTTAAAACCTCTTGCGAGCACTGCAACAGAAAAAGTTGCACTGGTATCGGCTAACCAAGAAAATATCGACTTAATAGCACAAACACTTAGTGTAAACTATCGCTTGCTCACTAATATTCCAGATCAAGATTGTGATAGTACTAAATCATCAGGACGATGCTTTTTAGCTGAATTAGTTTTCACCGCCAAAAGCCCTATTAAGAGTAAAGATTGGGCTATTTATTTTAGTCATATTAGCCCTGTACAGTCATCTATAAGTAATGAATTCACACTAACGCACCTCAATGGTGATTTACATAAAATCTCACTCACCAAAAACTATTCAGGTTTTAAAAAAGGTGAAATTAAGCGCATCAAATTTCGCGCTAATTATTGGATGTTAGCGGAAAGTGATGCGATCCCCAATTATATTGTTGCAGCTACGCACAACAACAATATTCAAGCGAAAGTGATAGCTAGTACAAAACCCATTATTGATCCTCAAACTGGGTTAGAAAAACTTCCTTTTGTTGAACCTTTCACCGACTATAGCAAACAATTTCAGCGAACAGAGAAAGACAAAACACAATGGCTCAACAGTGCTACTCTATTTCAACGTAATACAAAAACATTAGCGAATAAGCAATTAAATACTAGCCAGCAGCTTATTCCAACCCCAAAACATATTCGCTATGATAGTCAAAATCGCTTTCTGCACTTAACCCAAGGCATTAACGTAAATTTTGCACAGGTTAATCGTGATGATGTCAATGCGGCATTAGTACATTTAGCCTCATTAGGTGTACCAGAAAACCCTGCTGGTATTCCTGTCAATTTATCAATAAAAGCCAATAAAAAATTACCAAAGGGCTCTTATCAACTAACGGTCAGTGAAAAAGAAATATCAATAAATGGTGTTGATGCCGCAGGGGTTTATTATGGTTTATCTTCTCTTGCCAGCTTATTAAATTTTACCGATAAAAGTGTGCCTTTAGTTACAATAGAAGATCAGCCCTACTACCAGTTTCGCGGCATGCTCATTGATGTTGCGCGTAATTTTCACAGTAAAGCTTTTATCTTAAAATTACTGGATCAAATGGCAGCCTATAAATTAAATAAACTCCATTTACACTTAGGTGACGATGAAGGTTGGCGTCTTGAAATACCAGAGCTACCAGAACTAACCACCATAGGCAGTAAGCGCTGTTTTGATTTAACCGAGCAGCGCTGTTTACTACCACAGCTTGGCGCAGGTGTTGACAGTAACTCTGCGGTAAATGGTTTTTATAGTGTTGCAGATTATCAAGAAATATTACGCGCCGCCAGCGCCCGCCATATTCAAGTAATTCCCTCTTTAGATATGCCAGGCCATGCACGTGCAGCAATAAAGGCTATGCAAGCTCGTTATCATCATTACCAAAAATTAGGTAAAGAGAAACAAGCCAAACAATATTTGTTGCATGATCCTAAAGACAAAACAAACTACTTATCTGTTCAATATTATAACGATAACACCATTAATGTGTGTTTAGAGTCAACTTATCGATTTATTGAAACTGTCATGAAATCAGTTAAGCGCATTCATCAACAAGCTAATCATCCTCTAACGCGTTACCATATCGGCGCAGATGAAACGGCAGGAGCTTGGCTAGAATCACCTGCTTGTAAAGCTTTTATTGCAGATAAAGACAATGGTGTAAATGATATAAAAGAGCTTGGCGCCTACTTTATTGAGCGTGTCGCTCATATATTGTCAACACTTAATATTGAAACCGCGGGCTGGAGTGATGGTTTAGCGCATACCCGTACCGCTAAAATGCCAGAAATAGTACAAGTAAATGCATGGGATACACTTTTTTGGCAAGGCCATAAAAAAGCTCATGAGTTAGCCAACCGCCATTGGCAAGTTGTTTTATCAAGCCCAGATGTCTTATATTTTGACTTCCCCTACGAGGCTGATCCTAAAGAGCATGGTTATTACTGGGCATCTCGTCATACAAATACAGAAAAGGTTTTTCAATTCATGCCTGATAATTTACCTATTCATGCTGAATTTTGGCGAGATCGCCAAGAGCTTCCTTACAGCGCACATGATGTAGTAGAAAAAAATGCTCAGGGAGAAGTTATCGCTTCACCATTACAACAAGGGCAAAAATTTATAGGAATACAAGGACAACTTTGGAGCGAAATAACTCGTACTGATCGTATGGCCGAGTACAAAATTTATCCTCGCTTATTCGCTTTAGCCGAACGCGCATGGTATTCGCCTTCATGGGCAGTACCTTATAACTATCAAGGCGCAAGTTATGATCAAAACAGTCACGTTTTCTCACCAGAGCAACAAGCGTTGCGCAATGAAAAATGGCAGTTATTTGCCAATACGATAGGACAAAAAGCATTAATAAAATTAGAGCAAGCAAATATTCACTACCGTTTACCTACCGTCGGTGCCATTATTGAAAAAGGGATTTTATCTGCAAATATTAGTTTTCCAGGTCTTATTATAGAGTTTCAGCAAGAAGGCAAAGCGTGGCAAAAATATCAAACACCAACGCCCGTGCAAGGTTCTGTAAAAGTGAGAGCAAGAAGTTTCGATGGAAAACGTTACGGGCGAGCCACTTATGTAAGAGAACTATGATCGCTATATTGTTGAAAGCTCAAAGTTATCTCCTAAAACAGCCTTGAGCTTTCAACAAAATCTATATTTTTATTATGAGTAAAAACAAAGAGTTAATAAGTTAAATTAAAAAAAACAGATTTTATTTCAAAAAACAATGACAACGCTGTCATTTGTGGTTAGTATATTAAAATGCTCTATAACAAAATAAATGTTATTAACAACAACGAGCTATTAGCAATTGAAGCATATAAATAAGTAATGAGGTCTAAATGCCAAGTAACAACAATGAACAATTTTTTATTGGTATCGATGGCGGCGGCAGTAAATGTAAAGCAGTAGTTATGGATGCAAACAATACGGTATTAGGCACTGGTATTTCAGGCCCCGGCAATCCCTATCATGGTTTTGAACAAGCCACAAACTCAATCATTGAATCAGCAACTCTTGCTCTACATGATGCTAATTTAGCCGATATACCTTTATCAAGCGTGATTGTTGGTGCGGGTTTAGCAGGCGTAAACTTGCCTATTTTATATAACAAAATGTCATCATGGTCACATCCGTTCAAATCAATGCATCTGGCAACCGATTTACTGATTGCTTGCCTCGGTGCTCATAAAGGCGAAGATGGCGCCGTCATTATCACGGGTACGGGTTCTTGTGGTTTTACTAATGTTAATGATAAAACGCTTATGCTTGGTGCTCATGGCTTTCCTCACGGAGATAAAGGTAGCGGTGCATGGTTTGGCTTACAAGCAGTTAAGCAAGTCTTGTTAGCGCTTGATAAAATAATACCACCAACCAGCATGACAGCACCTTTATTAGCTCGCTTTGACAGCAATAATGCAACAGCATTGGTAGAAGCCGTTGCAGGAAAACCGGCAACCTTTTATGCCAAGTTGGCCAATTTAGTATTTGACGAGGCTGAAAGAGGTGATGACACTGCTAAAGCGATTGTATTAGATGGTTGTGGCTATATTAATCGTGTCGCTCAAAGGCTTTGGCAACAAAATCCTCCACGTATGTCTATTATCGGTGGTTTAGCTTTTCGTGTTGTGCCGTGGCTACAAACCGAAATTGCTAACCGCTTATCTGCCCCCTTAGCACCACCTGAAGTAGGTGCTGTGCTTTTTGCTAAACAACAAATAGCACTTACAGACATAGCTACAACAAGTTTAAATTAATTAGATAAAGAATAAAGGTTACTCATGACACAAACGATGATGGAAAAAGAGGCAAAGCAAGCACCTAGTATTATTGAACAGCAGTTAAAAACGAATCAAGCGCTAGCCGCTCAATTAGGAAAAACACTGCGTGAAATAGCGCCAAAAATGGTTATGATTATTGGTCGTGGTTCCTCTGATCACGCCGGCGTATTCGGTAAATATTTAATTGAAATTGAAGCGGGTATCCCAACCTGTTCAGCAGCACCTTCTGTAGCCAGTGTGTATGGTAAACAACTCAAACTTACTCAAGCTTTAGTGATTGTTATTTCACAATCTGGACGCAGCCCAGATATTCTCGCTCAAGCGAAAATGGCTAAAGCTGGTGGCGCTTATTGCGTTGCTTTAGTGAATGATGAAAGCTCCCCTCTAGGTGAAATTGTCGATCAAGTATTACCATTAAAAGCAGGAGCAGAGCTTTCAGTAGCCGCAACAAAAAGTTATTTAGCAACCTTATCTGCACTATTACAAATGGTTGCTTATTGGACCGAAAACAGTGAACTTATCGCTGCCTTAAATACTTTACCTAGTGCAATGCAAGCGATGATTAATTCACCAGCTCAACTAACCCCCGACACAATAAAGGGTATTAATAATATGGTGGTTTTAGCTCGTGGTTTAGGTTTCGCCATATCAAAAGAAATGGCATTAAAGTTAAAAGAAGTGAGTAGTATTCACGCAGAAGCCTTTAGTAGTGCTGAATTTTTGCATGGGCCTATTACTTTAGTTGAACAAGGTTTAGCAATATTAAATTGCGCAATAAATGATGAAAGTGCACAATCTCACCAACAACAAATTGACGAAGTAGCACAACGTGGCGCTGATTTAATCACAATTCGCCAAATAAATAATGCAGTACACCCTAGACTTGCCCCGTTAGTGGTTTTACAACGCTTTTATTTAGATGTGGCAAAAGTTGCACTATCACGAGGTTTTAACCCCGATGAACCTAAAGGGCTTAAAAAAGTAACAAGGACTTTATAAATGAATTATTTTCGTTTACTTGCTAAACAATTTTTTGATGGTGAATATTTTCATCACAATAAAACCATTACTATCGACAATGGTCAAATAATCGCCATTGAAAGATGCACTAATAAGCAACAAGTAAATGAAACTATTTCAGGTTTATTAGCTCCTGGTTTTATTGATTTACAAGTTAACGGTGGTGGCAAGGTATTATTTAATGCTTCCCCCTCATTAAATGGCCTTAAAACTATCGTTAATGCGCATACTCAATATGGCACTACAGCGCTGTTACCAACTTTGATCACCGACAAAATAACCATAATGCAACAAGCAGCTGATGCAGTAGCCGCAGCGATTAAGCAAAAACTAGCTGGAGTTATTGGTATTCATTTTGAAGGTCCTCATTTATCGGTGGCAAAAAAAGGGGCGCACCTTGAAAAATACATTCGCCCTATTTCAGCAGCTGAATGGCAAATACTAACCCGCCAAGACCTAGGTCAAATAATAGTAACGCTTGCCCCTGAAAACGTAGCACCTGATGATATTCGCCGCATGGTAGCTCTTGGTATCAAAGTGTGTTTAGGTCATAGCAATGCCGATTACCACACCGCACAACAAGCTATTGATGCCGGTGCAGACGGTTTTACACACCTGTATAATGCCATGTCACCTCTACAAGGACGAGAGCCGGGTATTGTTGGCGCCGCTTTTTTAAACAAACACACCAGCTGTGGCTTAATTGTTGATGGTCATCATGTTAATTATCATAGCGCTAAAATTGCACTACAAATAAAGCCTCAAGGCAAAGTATTTTTAGTGACTGATGCTATGCCACCTGTAGGTTGTAGTGACAGTGAATTTGAATTACTTGGACGAAAAGTAACACTGTCACAAGGTAAATTAACCCTTGAAACAGGTGAACTTGCAGGCTCTGTTTTAGATATGGCAACAGGAGTGCGTAATATTCACCAACATCTAGCCTTACCATTAGATGAAGCATTACGCATGGCGAGTTTATATCCTGCACACTATATTAACCAAACTAAACTACGTGGAAAGCTTAAGGTTGGCAGCCAAGCAGATATGGTTGTACTTGATAATAATCAACAAGTACAAAGTACATGGATAGCAGGCAAAAAAGTATATCAATACACCCCTAAATAATAACGATAATAATAGAAAAGAGAGGATTTATGGAGGCAGCAATGACAAAAGCAAAACAACAAACCAGCATAATGCCCATGATGATAGTTGCTGGACTATTTTTTATTCTAGGCTTTGCGACTTGGCTCAACGGTTCTTTGATGCCTTATTTGAAACAAATCTTACAATTAACACCGTTTCAAGCTTCACTCATACTATTTTCTTTCTATATTGCAGTAACATTTACCGCATTACCTTCAGCCGCCATTATTCGTAGCGTTGGCTATAAAAATGGTATGGCACTTGGCATGGCAACCATGATGATTGCAGGGTTATTATTTATTCCAGCAGCCAAAACCCAAGTCTTTGCTTTTTTCTTATTCGCACAATTAGTTATGGGTGCAGGTATCACTTTATTACAAACCGCCGTTAACCCTTATGTGGTACGATTAGGCCCTGAAGAATCAGCCGCGGCTCGTATCAGTATTATGGGTATTTTAAATAAAAGTGCTGGTGTAATTGCGCCTATGGTGTTCAGTGCTCTTATATTAAGCAGCTTTCAAGAAAAAGCCAGCGAGACTCTCACACAAAGCCAAATAGATAACATGGCTGATTCTTTAGTTTTACCTTATTTAGGCATGGCATTATTTATTGGTTTTTTAGCCTTACTCGTCAAAAAATCACCCTTACCAGAGCTAAGCAATCAAGATGAAAATAGCGATACTACAGGCCACTTAAAAGAAGTATTAACTTATCCTAACTTAGCACTTGGTGTGCTTGCCTTGTTTTTTTATGTAGCTGTTGAAGTTATTGCAGGAGACACTATTGGTACTTTTGCACTATCACTTGGAGTAGAAAATTATGCCGTAATGACCTCATATACCATGCTATGTATGGTGATCGGCTACATTCTAGGTATTCTTTTGATCCCTCGGGTTATTTCTCAACAAAAAGCACTAATGATTTCGGCTATTTTAGGAGTCACTTTAACCTTAACCATTGTTTTAGGAAATAATGACTCATTTGTTATTGCAAATGCCATCATTGTGCCATTAGGTGGTGTACAACTACCTGATACTTTATTAATGATCGCCTTTTTAGGGTTAGCCAATGCTATTGTTTGGCCTGCCGTTTGGCCATTAGCCTTATCAGGTTTAGGTAAGTTAACCAGTACAGGGGCTGCCCTATTAATCATGGGTATTGCGGGTGGTGCTTTTGGCCCTCTTTTTTGGGGATTAGCAAGCTCAGCAAGTGATTTAGGGCAACAAGGTGGCTATTTAGTTATGCTACCTTGTTATTTATTCATTTTATTTTATGCCGTTAAAGGGCACAAAATGAAATCATGGTCACGCTCATAGAAATTCCCTAGGAAAACTTCTCCCTATCTCCCGACAGAAAGAGAGAGTGCGTTAAACAGATCGTCTTTGATCGACCTCGGCATAAAAACCGAGGTTTTTTTTTCTGCTATTTTTTATGCTTTATACCAATTCGATTAAGTAAATGATCTAAAGTTTGCGTAGGAAAAATGATGGTTAGCAAGGCTTGAATTGCAGTAAGTAGTTATTCTACTTGCAAAATTCATAACGAAGCTAGGCATTATTTTAACCAGCAAGGTTGATCAATTATTTATTCGAGTTGGTATTAGTGTATAAGCTCTACTAGATTTATTTACAACACCTGTTTAATTAAGCTATAACATAAGACTAATGATCCTAATAACTTCGGTAGTACATGTTAAGGAACTGCAATAATATTACTGATAATTGAGCGTTTATGACTGAAAAGACCCTACGTACCGTGACGATAATATATTACTGTGATACTTCATTAGAATTATTACATGAAACAGGTGAATTTGAACAAAACATTCATGGCCGCGTTATTTTGCCTGACGACTTTAAAGAAGGTAAATCAATTGTTGCGGTGTGTGATGGTGAAATAAGAATCCTTAATAAACTTGGTGATCGCGTTACCATAATTAAAGAAGCCGATTAACGATTTATACCATATATGGACCCTCTCCGATTGCAAGACAATTTAAATCGTTGAAATAGAGTGCATTGCAGCCATATATTCGGCTTTTAGCTGAGGTATCATTTGATGCCTCTAGCCCTGATGGATTTCCGCCCCTATCACCTCATCAATTTGAC
>WFQC01000133.1 GCA_015487235.1 Alteromonadaceae bacterium | reverse complement strand
TTATTTATTCGAGTTGCTATTACGCACAAAAGTGCGATGCTACTCATTGCTTGCGTAAAAAAACTCATGCTCTGCTCATACAAAATGGCTACAGAACATGAGTTTTAATTTTTACACGACTAAAAACGATGCGTGCATCTATCAAGCAGAACTATTACTGCCCTTTAATTTCTTTCAAACCATTGTAAATAGCTTTATCACCTAAAAATTCTTCAATACGTAATAATTGGTTATATTTTGCAACGCGATCAGAACGACATAAAGAACCTGTTTTAATTTGCCCTGCCGCAGTACCTACCGCTAAATCAGCAATAGTTGCATCTTCAGTTTCACCACTACGGTGTGAGATAACCGCAGTGTAACCTGCATCTTTAGCCATTTTTATGGCCGCTAAGGTTTCAGTTAATGAACCAATTTGATTAAACTTAATTAAAATTGAATTGGCTATGCCCTTTTCAATGCCTTTTTGAAGTATTTTTGTATTGGTAACAAAAAGATCATCACCAACAATTTGAATTTTATCGCCCAAAATATCTGTTTGATATTTAAAGCCGTCCCAATCTGATTCATCTAAACCGTCTTCAATTGAAACAATAGGGTATTGTTGGCACAGTTCAGCTAAAAAGTCAGAAAATTCATTAGAGCTAAATTGCTTACCTTCACCTTTCAGATCATAAATGCCTTTTTCGCTATCATAAAATTCTGATGCAGCACAATCTAACGCTAAGGTAACGTCTTTACCTAACTCATAACCCGCTTTAGCGACTGCTTCTTTAATTACGGCTAACGCATCAGCATTTGATGATAAGTTAGGCGCAAAACCACCCTCGTCACCTACCGATGTACTTAACCCTTTGCTTGAAAGGACTTTTTTTAAGGTATGAAAAATTTCGGCGCCAATACGTAACGCTTCTTTAAAGTTTGGTGCACCAACAGGCTGTATCATAAACTCTTGAATATCTACATTGTTGTCAGCATGTTCACCACCATTTAAGATATTCATCATAGGTACAGGTAAGCTGTACACACCTGAAGTACCATTTAAGTCAGCAATATGTTCAAACAGTTGTACGCCTTTGTCCATTGCAGCGGCTTTAGCAACCGCAAGAGATACGGCTAAAATAGCATTAGCTCCAAATTTTTCTTTATTTTCAGTACCATCTAATTCAATCATTGTACGATCAATAGTGGCTTGTGCTAATGCATCTTGACCAATAAGCGCTGGAGCGATAACGTCATTAACCGCAGCAACCGCTTTTAATACGCCTTTACCTAAGTAGCGCCTTTTATCACCATCTCGTAACTCAAGTGCTTCGCGTGAACCTGTTGATGCACCTGAAGGCGCAGCAGCTCTGCCCCAAGCACCTGATGTTAAATAAACATCAGCTTCAACGGTTGGATTACCGCGAGAGTCCATAATTTCACGCGCCACAATTCTCTTGATATTTGACATTTTCATTCCTATTTTCAAAGGCTAATTTTTAAAATTCAATAAAAATAAAACCGCAGCAATAAGCTACGGTTTAGTGATTGGTTAATTGTTTTGTTTTTGATGCTCGTATGCAGCGGCCACAAAACTTTTAAATAATGGGTGTCCATCACGAGGTGTGGAATTAAACTCAGGATGAAACTGCCCCGCAATAAACCAAGGATGATCGGGTATTTCTATCATCTCAACTAATTTTTTATCCGCAGACAATCCCGAAAATACTAAACCGGCATTGCTCAGTTGCTCTCGGTAGTTATTATTTACCTCATAACGATGACGGTGTCTTTCATAAATGGTTTCACTGCCATATACGTCGCAAGCTTTGGTACCTTTCACTAAGTGACACAATTGTGATCCTAAGCGCATAGTACCACCTAAATCAGAGTGTTCATTACGGTATTCTATTTTACCTTCTTCGTCTAACCACTCGCTGATCAAGCCAATCACAGGATATGGTGTTGTTTCATTAAATTCAGAGCTATGTGCACCTTCAAGCCCAGCAACATGACGAGCATATTCAATAAGCGCTACTTGCATACCTAAACAAATTCCTAAATAGGGAACCTTATTTTCACGCGCATATTGTGCCGCTAAAATTTTGCCTTCTACACCACGTTCACCAAAACCGCCTGGAACCAAAATAGCATCAAGATCTCGTAAAATTTCAACCCCTTTTGCTTCTACATCTTGCGAGTCAACATATTTAATGTTAACCGTTAATTGGTTTTTTAAGCCAGCATGTTTTAATGCTTCGTTAACTGATTTATAAGCATCAGGTAATTCAATATACTTACCTACCATACCAATAGTCACTTCACCAACAGGGTTTGCTTCTTGATAAAGTACCTGTTCCCATTCACTTAAATCAGCTTCTGGCACATCTAAACTAAAGCGTTTAACCACTAGCTCATCCGTACCTTGAGATTTTAATAACGCTGGTACTTTATAAATGCTGTCTACGTCGCGCATTGAAATAACGGCTTTTTCTTCAACATTGGTAAATAAAGCAATTTTAGCGCGTTCATTCGCGGGTATGGCGCGCTCTGAACGACACACTAAAATATCAGGGAATATACCAATAGAACGTAATTCTTTTACTGAATGTTGGGTTGGTTTGGTTTTGATCTCACCGGCTGCGGCAATATAAGGCACTAAGGTTAAGTGCATAAACATTGCACGATCTCGTCCGAGTTCGGTTCCTAGTTGACGAATAGCTTCAAGAAAGGGTTGTGATTCAATATCTCCAACAGTACCACCTATCTCAACCATGGCAATATCATAACCTTCAGCCCCTTCAATAACACGTCGTTTTATGTCGTTGGTAATATGAGGAATAACTTGAATGGTTGCGCCTAAAAACTCGCCTTTACGCTCACGAGCAAGAATATCTTGATAAATACGCCCTGTGGTAAAGTTATTGCGCTTGGTCATTTTGGTACGAATAAAACGCTCATAATGCCCTAAATCAAGATCAGTTTCAGCACCATCTTCTGTTACAAATACTTCACCATGTTGGATTGGACTCATGGTGCCAGGATCAACATTAATATAAGGATCAAGTTTTAGCATGGTCACTTTTAAACCACGCGCTTCTAAAATAGCCGCCAATGATGCTGCTGCAATACCTTTACCAAGCGAAGATACAACACCGCCCGTTACGAATATATATCTAGTTGTCATGTAATACCCAGATGTTAGGAGTCAAAAGAATGTGGTGCTAACGATTAATAATCAACCGTAATCAAACAGCATATACCGCTGTTGATTGGCTCGTAAAAAATTAATTATTAAGTATAGCAGGACGGGGCGACATTATACCCAAAAGCACCATCAACAACAATATAGCGATGTTCAAAAAAACAACAAAAAACTAAATAACCTTGGCTTAGCCTCAAATAATACCATTAAGTTGATTAAGACTTCATAATAAAGGTATCAGCAAGACTTGCTATTTCATCAGCCGTATCTTTTAGTTGTAACATTTGTTCATTAACGAGCTCGGTTTGTTGCCAACTAGTGTCTGACGCTTGATGTATTTGCTCTATACGTGTATTTATCTCTGCGGTTACTACACTTTGCTCTTCTGCGGCCGTTGCAATTTGTGACGCTAAGTCAGCAACGTGACGAATTTTTTCATAAACTAATTCTATTTTCTGATCAGCTTGTTCAGCCACCATGACACAATGCTCAGCTTCTTGCTTATTTTGAACCATAATTTCAACCCATTCACTGATGGTTTCTAACATGGCAGATAAGCTTTGATGTATTTCAAGTGCAGAATCTTGCGTACGAGATGAGAGGTTACGCACTTCTTCGGCAACCACAGAAAAGCCACGACCGTGCTCACCAGCTCGTGCTGCTTCAATAGCCGCATTTAACGCAAGTAAGTTAGTTTGGTCAGCAATCGACTGAATTTCATCCATTAAATCACCAACATTTTTAGCTGATTCACTCAATTTATCTGCCGAACTTGAAGCTTGTTCAACTTCATTAGCAAGGTGTTTAATTTTAATCGTGGTGTTATTAATATTTTCTCGGGCATGTTCACATTGTGTGAAAGTGCTATCAATATCTTCGGCAGCAGACACCGTATTATGCGCTATTTCATTGGTTGATTGTGTCATTTGTTGCATAGAAACACTTACTTGCATCACATTTTCTTTTTGTTCAGCAAGCACCGTTCGGTTCGTATTCATGCCTTGCTGCACTTTACTAACAACACCTGACAATGGTGCAGTAGCGTCTTTACTGCGTTCTAAAATGGCTCTGATTTTGGTTTTTAATAAGCTAAAATTAAAATCAAAAATGCTGGCTGTGCCGCGACCAAAATAAATTTGTCGACTGACTGAATCAAAAACATGTTGCATTTTTCTTGCCCGTTGAGCAACAGGCATAATATCTTGCCAAAAAATAATGATAGGAGTAACTGCGGTAATTGCCGCAATAATTGAAGCGGCTAGCCCGAGTTGAGTAAAAATAAAAATTTGTGCAATAAAGCTGATCACAGCTAAAAAAATAAACTTGTGTAACCGTGTAAACTCAAAGGTTTGCCATTTATCACCTTGATTTAATCCCTGATAAATTTTACTGGCTCGTTGTATTATCTTATCTTTAGGAATTTTACAAACCGATTGAAAACCAACCACTTTACCCTGCTCAAACTTAGGTGTTATAAAGGTATCAAGCCATACTGTAGAGCCATTGGTGGCAAGTTGTAGCATACCTTGCCACGAAAATCCCTTTGCTAATGCTTGGGTAATTTCATCGGTAACTAAACGAGGTAGTTTTGTGTGTAATATGGTTTGGTATTTTTGTCCAAGTAATTGTTCTTTTGTGGCACTAATATATTGACAAAAACTCTCACTGACGTAGGTGAAAACATCATTTTCATCAACAACCCAAATAAGTTGTTCGGCATAATTTTGAGACAAGGGATACTCCGCAATTAAATACTACTCAACAAAACGCTATGATATCCCAATGCGTTTTGAAAATAATTGAGCGAGAAAATTAATACGATTTGACTATAAAAACAACAAAAATTTAGTAATAATTGATATAAAACAAATGTAACTCACCTTGAAGTTAAAAACTGGTAAAAACTTTACAAATCATTAAACTATTTTATTCAACTCAAGCAATAATAATTAAACCCTATGAAAAATATACTCTCAACACTTATTCATACTATTGATGAAATCAATGCGCAAGATCCTGATCAGGTTTTAGTGAATAACCAATTACAGCCTAAAGCGTTAGTGTATGGTCAACAAATGAGTGCGTGTTTAAACACCTACTGGCCTAATAGTGTTGATATATTGCAAATTGCCGTAAGAGCACAGCATATTAAGCGTTGGCATATTAAGCGCAGTGAGTTTGCTTCGGGCAAGGCAGGCTATTATCAATGGCGTATCGCTTTAGGTAAATTTCACGCCCAGTTAACCGCAGAGTTAATGCAAAAACAGGGTTATAGTGTAGAAGAAGCTCAAAAAACTGCTGCTATCATACGTAAAGAAAATTTAAAGACTAATGAGTTGAGTCAAACGCTTGAAGATGTTGCTTGCTTGGTATTTTTACAACATTACTTTGATGATTTTGCTAAAAAGCATAGTGAAGAAAAAATCATACGTATTTTGCAAAAAACATGGGCAAAAATGTCTGAAAAAGGGCAAAAAATAGCATTAACATTACCTTTGCCTGAACACTTATCACAATTATTAACGAAAGCCTTAGCTTAAATCAATATACTGCCGTATTTAGGGCAAAGTGCTTATTTTTTCTGCTTTTCTGGAAGGCGTAATACAAAAATAAAAGGCAATAACATTAATAAAATAATAAGAAGAATCAGGTAAATATTCGTTAATACTAACGCCGAAACACCTACAGATAGCAACATGGTAAACAAAGCGATATATTTTGCCCTTTTTTCGATACAGCGGTAATGCTGCCAATTATAAATAAGCGGGCCAAAGACTTTATTATTGATGAGCTTTTTATATAAATAAGGAGAGGATTTAGCAAAGCAATAAGCCGCCACCAACAAAAAAGGGGTTGTGGGTAATACCGGCAATACCACGCCCAAAATAGCAAGCCCAACAAACACTAGGCCAACAAATTTTAGGGTGTATTGCGATAGTTTTATCATGGTTATGTTTGCTGCTCTTTTCGCTTAGCTTGTTGCCAATAGTGCTCTAATTGAGCAATATTATGTTCATTAAACTCTCTACCTGAACTTCTTACTTGTTGTTCAACATCTTGAAAGCGTTTGGTAAATTTTTTATTCGCTTGTCGCAATAAGGTTTCAGGGTCTTGCTTGGCGTGGCGGCATAAGTTAACCACAGCAAAAAGTAAATCGCCTAATTCTTCACCAAGAGCTTGTTGATTAATTGCTTGCTGATCGCTAGGTTGTAATTCAGCTTTCACTTCTTCAACTTCTTCGACAATTTTATCAAAAACATCATTAATATCGTGCCAATCAAAGCCAACATGGCTACAACGTTTTTGAATTTTATAAGCTTGCGATAAGGCGGGTAAATTTTTAGGAATATCAGCCAAAATACTTAACGGTGCATTATTTAAGTCATTTTGGTGCTTTTGTGCACGTTCTTTCGCTTTTTCATTTTCCCAATTTGCTTTTATTTCAGTATCAGTTTCTAAGGATTTATCGCCAAAAACATGAGGGTGACGACGAATAAGCTTTTCACAAATAGATTCAATAACGTCATCTAAATCAAAGAGCTTTTGCTCTTGCGCTAAATGGCTATAAAAAATAACTTGAAAGAGTAAATCTCCCAATTCTTTTTTTAATTCAGTTAACTCACCTTGTTCTATTGCATCAGCAACTTCATAGGCTTCTTCAATTGTATGTGCGACAATTGATTGAAATGTTTGTTTTAAATCCCACGGACAACCCTGCTCTGGGTCACGTAACCTTGCCATGATCCAACGCAATTTATCCAATGAAGCCTTAGCCGCTAATTGTTGATCAAAATTTGTCATTAACTATAATCTCTTTACTTCGATAATATCATCTAACTGGCTTATTTTATTAATTATTTTAGCGAGCATCTCACTATTGTGTACTTCTAATTTTATGATCATACTCATGGTTTGGCGCTTATTATCACTATGACTTTCAATACCATAAATACTTAGTCGTTCATTGGCAATAATGGTCGAAACGTCTCGCAATAGTCCTTGTCTATCTGTAGAAATAATTTGAATACTTACTACATAGCCTTGTTTATCTTGTGCGCCCCATTGCACTTCAACATGCCTTTCAGGTTGCTGCGATAGTGCATAAGCAAGTTGTTCACAATCTTTACGATGTACTGAAATGCCTCGCCCTTGAGTTATAAAGCCTTCTATTTCATCACCTAATACAGGCTGACAACATTTGGCTAAATGCGTTAATAAATTGCCCACACCTGAAACGGTAATGCCATTACCATCTACCGCTGTTTTTTGGCTTTGGCTAGGTTGTTTAATAATACTTTGCGGATCAATTTCTTGCTCGGGTTGAAGCTTATCTTCTTGTTGTTGTAAATAATTAACTACCTGTTGTAGTTTTACATGCCCGCCGCCAATCGCAGCATGTAAGTCATCTAAGTGAGTAAAATTAAAACGCTCAACAACTGGCATTAAGTCAAGGTGCGTTAATGAGAGTTTATTAAGCTCATGCTCAAGCGCTTCTTTTCCTAAAGCAATATGTTTATCACGATCAAGTAATTTAAAAAAATGCTGCACTTTTGCTCGCGCTCTTGCGGTATGCAAATAATTTAAATTAGGGTTTAACCAATCTCTGCTAGGATTTGGTGTTTTACTAGTTAATACTTCAACCTGATCGCCCGTTTGTAGTTTATAAGTAAAGGGTACAATGCGCCCCGATACTTTAGCGCCAATGCAACAATGCCCAACATTAGAGTGAATATAATAAGCAAAATCAAGTGGCGTTGAGCCGGCAGGTAAATCAATCACATCACCATTAGGCGTAAAGACATAAATTCTATCTTCAAATACTTGGCTACGTAGCTCATCAAGTAGTTCACCACTTTCAGAAACATCGTCTTGCCATTGCAGTATTTTTCTTAACCAACTCACTTTGTCATCAAACCCTGTGGTTTTGCCGTTAGCTGTACCTTCTTTGTAACGCCAATGAGCAGCGACACCAAGCTCGGCATCTTCATCCATTTGTTTAGTGCGTATTTGAACTTCAACAGCTTTACCTTCTGGCCCTAAAACAACGGTATGAATTGATTGATAACCATTGGGTTTTGGGGTGGCAACATAATCATCAAATTCACTCGGTAAATGTTGCCATGTTGTATGCACAACACCTAAAGCGGTGTAACAATCTTGTAATTCATCAACAATAATACGTACTGCACGCACGTCAAAAAGTTGATCAAAATCAAGATTTTTTTTCTGCATTTTTTTCCAAATGCTATAAATATGTTTAGGGCGACCAAAAACCTTGCCTTTTACATGTAATTTTGCCAATTGCTTTTCAAGGTGGCTCACAAAATCGCTCATGTATTGCTCTCGTTCTAAGCGTTTTTCAGCAAGTTGTTTGGCTATTTTTTTATAGACACTCGGGTGCAGATAGCGAAAAGAAATGTCTTCTAATTCCCATTTTAATTGACCAATTCCTAAGCGATTAGCTAAAGGTGCGTAAATATTTTGTGTTTCTTTTGCGGCTAACACTCGTGTTTCTTCATCACTATTCTTAACTTGACGTAAATTACAAATACGCTCTGCTAACTTAATAACAACCGCGCGTACATCTTCAACCATTGCTAATAACATTTTACGAATATTATCAATTTGGTTGGCTGCAACTTTATCTTGATGCGATTGTTGTAGTGCTTTGATAGCTTCCATTTTGATCACACCATCGCAAAGCTGTACAACGGCTTTTGAAAAATGCTCTGCTACAAAAGCTAAATCAATGTATTGAGCTTGCAATAATGGACATAAAAAGGCGGCACTTAAAGAGTCTTTATCAAGGTTTAATTCGCTTAATATTTCAACCATCTCTAGTGCTTTATGTTGACAAGCCAGTGCTTGCTCATTATTTTCTTCTTGATTGAAAAAATCAGCCACTTGTTGCCAAACAGTGGTTAGTGCTTCACGTTTAGCATCAGTTAAAGATAATGACATTAACCATTGATCAAAATTGGGTGCTGATTCTTGGTGAGATTTACGTACTGAGACCATAAAAAGCCCTTAAAAAATAAAAACTACTTTTAAAATGCAGACATTAGACCTAAAACAACAAAATAAATTCACGCTAATGTAATTCAAATAATACCATTGTTTCGCTATGCTTGGTGTGCGTGAACATATCCATTAACGCTATTTTGGTAATTTTATAGCCTGCATCAATCAATAACTGACTATCTTTTGCCAAAGTGGCCGGATCACAACTCACATATAAAATGGTGCCAATTTGTAATTGCAATAATTGTTCTACCGCAACATAAGCACCAGCCCTTGCGGGATCTAAAATAGCCTGAGTAAAGGCTTTTCTAGCCCAAGTATTTTCTAACCAAGGGGCATTTAAGTCAGCCTGATAAAACTCAATATTTGTAACCTTATTGTTCACCGCATTTTGCTTAGCGCGCTTAACCATATCAGACACGCCTTCAATACCTACAACCTGTTTAACTTGTGTGGCAATAGGTAATGAAAAGTTACCTAAACCACAAAATAAATCTAGCACAATATCGTCGGCTTTTAACGCTAACCAATGTAATGCTTGTGTGATCATTTGTTCATTAACCACTTCGTTGACCTGAATAAAATCTTTATGGCTAAATTCAATCGTTAAATGATGAGGTAAGCTATAACATAGTGGCATATTGGGTGTTAATGCATAGCACGTTTCACCTTGATCAATAATAATTTGCCATTGCGCTTGTTCAGCAACATCTAACCAACATTTTTTATCATATTCATTTAACGGTTTTAGTTGTCTGATAACCAAAGTCACCAAAGGCTTTGCTAATTGTGTTTGCGTTACTATCGCTTCAATATGCCCTATTGATTTTGATTGGCTAAGCTGCGCTACCACTTGATTTAACAAAGGAAATAATTCATCAAGCGGTTTTGCTAAAACAACACAACGCTTAAGAGGTTGTAACTGGTTACTACCTCGGCGACGAAAGCCAATAGTAGCTTGCCCTTGTTTATTATATTGAACACCAAGACGAGCTTTACGACGATAATGCCATTCATCTCCTAAAAGGGTGGGCTGCCAAGGCAAAGTTTGTTTAATACCGTAACGAGCAAATAGCTCTGTTAATTTTTGCCGTTTAAAGGCTAATTGCTTATCGCGCGCTAAATGTTGTAAATCACAACCTCCACACTGTTGATAGTGCTGACATTTAGGCATTACACGATCAGCACTTTTAGTTATAACTTCAACTAACTTGGCCTTAATAAATTTACTTTTTTGCTCAATTATTTTGGCTTTTACTTTTTCTTGCGCCAATGCGCCCTGAATAAAGACTTTTTTACTTTGCCAATAAGCAACGCCATTACCTTGCGCATCTAAGTGTTCAACGGTTAAGGTAACAGCTTCTTTTAAATTAATTTTTTTAGGTTTAGCAACAAAATAATTAGGCATAAATACTGGTATATTTATCTTTTCAGACGAATATGACATTATACGCGGTATGGTTCTATATTTTTACTGATAATTTAGCTATTCTAAGGCGTGTTTATCTTTGATGTATGTTTTTGCGACGGTTTGTTTGGTATTTAGAAAAAATTCAAGCCCCCTAAGGTAAGCACACCCTAGCCTTGCTACCAACAAAAAATTATAATAATGCATAAAATAAGCCTTAAAGATTGGGTAATACTGCTTACCATTCTCCCCACTACCTTAATCGGTCTTGGCTTAGCTAGCTATTTTTCCTATAACCATTATCAAGAACTTAATAAGTTTATCAACACTCAAGCGAAAAGCATTATAGAGCCTATTTCTATTGCTAGTACTGAGGCTTTATTAAAAAAAGATCGTGAAAAGCTGCGCTACTTAATTGGCTTTGCCCACCGAAGCCACTCTGATATTGTCAAAAGCATTGCCATTTTTACCGCAGATAACCAAATTTTTGTAACCAGTGCTTATCATGGCGATATTGATAAAATGCGCCTTAGCCCGAATAGCGAATTACCAAGCTCAACAATGCAGCAAGAATTTGATGACTTTTTCGTTTTTCGCACCCCTATTATTGATGAAAGCGACCAGTTTGTTGACTTTCAAGATAACAACCAATGGCGAAAGTCCTTAGGTTATGTTGCCATGCAGGTTGATAAGCGTAGTTTGCAGTTTAATCAACAAAATAAAATTCTTGTTGCTTTTGGCCTTGTTCTTTTAGGTGCAATTGTTAGCGGTATTTTTGCATTAAAAATTATTCAAAATGTTACTCGTCCTATCACCTCGATGGTTCAAGCCATTGATCGTATAAGAGAAGGAAAATTAGAAAGCCGAGTAACAGGGCAGTTGATTGGTGAACTTAATTTTTTAAAAAATGGTATTAATGCGATGGCGCAATCATTAGGTGATTACCATGATGAAATGCAGCGCAGTATTGACCAAGCCACCACAGATTTACGAGAAAGTTTAGAACAATATGAAATTCAAAACGTAGAACTTGATCTCGCTAAACGAAAAGCTCAAGAAGCAAACCGTGTAAAATCTGAGTTTTTAGCCAATATGAGTCATGAATTACGCACCCCCTTAAATGGCGTTATCGGCTTTACGCGTCAAGTACTAAAAACACCTCTTTCTGAAATTCAACGCGATTATTTACAAACCATTGATGGCTCAGCTAATCACTTATTGAGTATTATTAATGATATTCTTGATTTTTCTAAGCTTGATGCGGGAAAAATGGTCATAGAAAGTATTCCTTTTTCGCTACGTGACTCTATAGAAGAAACGCTCACACTCATTGCCCCAAGTGCTCATAATAAAAATATAGAACTTTCACTACGTATTAGTGAGCAAATTCCTGATTCACTCGTCGGTGATGCAATGCGCGTTAGGCAAGTGTTGGTCAATTTAACCAATAACGCTATTAAATTTACTGAACAGGGCTCTGTTACTATAGATATAGAAGCTAAACAGCTTGAACAAGATCGCGCGGTAATAAAAATTACGGTAACAGACACCGGTATTGGTATAAAACCAGAGCAGCAAAAAACAATTTTTGAAGCCTTTAGTCAAGCAGATAAAAGTGTGACCCGCTTATATGGTGGTACAGGGTTAGGTTTAGTTATATCGCAGCACCTTGCAAAAGCAATGCAAGGTGATATTGGCTTTTTCAGTGAAGAAAATGGTGGCTCAACATTTTGGTTTACTTTTCAATGTGGTATTAATCCATTCCCGATTGCAAACCCTCTTGATACTACAGAGTTGGCTGGCAAAACAATGCTTTATTTTGAACCTAAAACTCACAGTCGCATCACCACAAGTGAAATAATGGCAAATTGGAAAATGGAAGTGCATCCCGTTACTAATTTGGCTGAACTTACTGCAGCCCTAACCCATGATATTCATTATGATTATGCGCTTATTAGCCACGACGTTACCCCAAGTAGCCTTAATGATTTAAAAGCACTGATAGTTTCTATAAAACAAAGTATTAAATCAATTCATGTGGCTATTAATAGTAATTCGCCCAACTTACAAGAAGCACTTATTGCCAGTGGTGCTAGCAGTTGTTTAAGTACGCCCATTATTCCTAAAAAACTTGCTAAAGCACTACTGCCTAATAGCCAAAGCCATGTTAAACAGGTAAAAAATGAAAACCAGATCATTCCTATTAAAGTGTTAGCGGTTGACGATAATGAAGCTAACTTAAAATTGATCAAAGCATTGTTACTTGAGCAAGTCATTGAGGTAGCAACAGCGTCTAATGGTAAAGAGGCTGTAAAACTGTGTCAAAATGAGAAATTTGCTCTTATTTATATGGATATTCAAATGCCTGTTATGGACGGTATCAGTGCGTTAAAATTAATAAAAACCAGTAAATTAAATGCTGAAACACCTATTATTGCGGTAACAGCTCATGCCTTATCAGAAGAAAAAGAAAAGCTATTGGAACAAGGCTTCACCGATTATATGACCAAACCGATTGACGAAGCTACACTACGCCACACCTTATATGAATATTGTGATTTAAATTTTTATATCGCACCAACTAAAGCCACTAAACAACAATCATCCACAAGCTCAACAACGAGCAACCATACCGTTGATTGGGCGCTAGCACTCACAAGAGCTGGCAATAAAGCTTCTTTAGCCATTGAAATGTTTGAAGGTGTTATCAATAGCTTACCCAAAACTAAGCAAGATATTTTAACTGCAATCAGTGAACAAGATATTGTTACCATTAAAACTCTTATTCATAAACTTAATGGCGCATGTTGTTATTCAGGCGTACCGAACTTGGCAAATATCAGTTTACAAATTGAAACTTCGTTGAAAAAGGGTATGTCTATTGATGAATTAGAACCTGAATTTTTTGAATTTTTTGAACATATAGACCAACTACTTGACGTAGCTGCAGAAGCTCTCGATGATTTTTATAAGCAAAACCTAGCCGAAGGGCACCTCCCATAAAAAGATAAAAAACCTAAGTATCTTTGTATAATTTATCGCCAATTAAGCTCTTAACGTTATTTCTGGTGTAGTATTAATATCACCGTCTTCTGTCACAATAGCAATACCATTACCACTGGTTAATACTGCAACACTATGACCATTTTCGTGGCGAATAAATAATAATTCGTAACCAAACTTACCTAAACTACTTGCCGAAAATTTTTGCGCTAACGACAACCTAGACCACCAAACAGATTGTTCAGGGGGTTCAGCTCGACGTTCTATCATTTGTTTATTTTGAGGTTGCATCGTGATGATCTCCAAAATTTAGCCGCACCTAACTAGAGTATAGGTTAAATTTTATACAATCACATATTTATATTAAGGGCTTTTCAGTTGAGATGCTAACTTTTAAACACTAACGAGGCAATAAAAAAAACAAAATCAATAGGTTAGGTATATACCCATGATACTTCAAGATGCGAGTTTCAGGATGCCTAAGCGATTCATGGTCAAGGCGCATCTTTTTATTAATGGTGTTCCCTTAAAAATAGATGCAACGAAGAGCATGATTTGCTCAGGTATCCCTGTAGGGCTGGTTTATAAACGCTTTATGCTACGTTATTGATTTCGATAAGGGAACAACCATTCTCTTCAATCAATGCCTTGCCTAAAAGCGTTTCTAATTCCAGCTGAACCCTGTATCTTGAGGTAACATGGGTATAGGTGTTCAATAAAGAGAAATTAATCAGCTTGATAAAACAACAAAGGCTGTTGCATAGTGGCGCTCATCAGCAATAGAAAGGTGCCAAGATTCAGCACCAAGCTCAAGCGCAATTTCTAAAGCGCGCGCATCAAGTGTTAACTGTGGTTGTCCAGAGGGTAGCGAAGATACTTCAAAATGTTGAAAAGAAATACCATCAGCAATACCTCGTCCCAATGCCTTTGCTGCCGCCTCTTTTGCGGCCCAACGTTTAGCTAAAAAGGCCGCACTTTGTTTTTTGTGCTGGTATTGTACCATTTCATTTGCAGTTAATATGCGCTTAGCTAAACGCGCTTGCACATGATCAGCCATCAATTCAATACGGTTAATATCAATTATATCGGTACCAATACCAACAACAGACATTTTTTTTACTGACCTGAGCGCGCTTCGAGCATTAATTGCTTCATATCTCTCACCGCTTTTTCTAAACCGTCAATGGCAGCTCTAGCGATAATGGCATGACCAATATTCAACTCAATAATCTCAGGAATTCTCGCAATAGGTTTAACATTAAAATAATGCAAGCCATGACCAGCATTAACTTTTAGCCCTAAAGAGTGCGCATATTGAATACCTTCGGTGAGTCGTAATAACTCCATTTTTTGCTTATCTTCACAGGTTTCATCTGCATAATGCCCCGTGTGTATTTCAATATAAGGTGCTTTACTTGCTAGGGCGGCATCTATTTGCGCTTTATCTGCATCGATAAATAAGCTGACTTTAATGCCTGCCTCAGTAAGTTTGGCAACAGCCTGAGTTACCTTATCAAGTTGAGCAATAACATCTAAGCCACCTTCTGTTGTTAATTCTTCTCTTTTTTCTGGCACTAAACAGCAAAAAGCGGGCTTAACTTCACAGGCAATATTGATCATCTCATCAGTAACCGCCATTTCAAAGTTCATACGCGTTTGCAGGGTTTCTTTTAAAAGATAAATATCTCGATCTTGAATATGACGGCGATCTTCACGTAAATGCACCGTAATACCGTCAGCACCAGCGTGTTCAGCAACTGCGGCTGCATGAACAGGATCAGGGTAATTAGTGCCACGCGCTTGGCGTAATGTTGCGATATGGTCAACATTAACGCCTAATAAAATATCCGTCATAACTTCATTTCTCTTTTAAAAAATTTTCGACTATTTAAAGGTTTATTGCCAAGTAAATGATTGATTACCTGACGCATTAATAACTTATAGGTTAGCATAACTTTAGGGCAATCTAAACGCTGTTGCGCAATAGCGATTAATTGTTCAACTAAAAAACAAGGGTGATTATTCGGTACTTGCTGGGGTGAGCTAACAAGGCAAAAACCTTGCTCGGTAGTAAAATAACAGTAATGATGGGAGGTTTGATAAAGCGGAGAAAAGTCAAAAGAAATGCCTAACTCATCTAAAAGTGCCAATTCAAACTGACGCAAAGTAAACTCTAAAGGTTGTGCTTGCACTAAGGCCTGTAAACTGTCTCTATAGCGCTGAAACAATACAGGGCACGGAATATGTTCGCTTAACAAACGCATTAATAATTCGTTAAGATAAAAACCACTATATAAATAATGACCGTCAAGTGCTAACGATTTACCGGCAGACTCAACTAAACTTAAATTTTTAAGTGTTGACCGCCCTTTTAAGAACACCGTTAAGGGGCGAAAAGGTTGCAAGAAAGCCTTTTTATTGGTTTTGGCACTACGACCAATATAAGCAACTGCTGTGACTTTTCCATCATGCTCTGTTAATAAATCAACCAGATAATTATGATCTTGATAAGGACGACAATGTAATAAAAAAGCTTGTTGTTCTGTAGAGATCATAAATAACTTATTATTTGTTAACCAGAATAATCATCGCCGTACCCTAATGAGCGTAATGCTCGTTCATCATCAGCCCAACCTGATTTTACTTTGACCCAAGTTTCTAGAAATACTTTTTGACCAAACATTTCTTCCATATCTCGGCGAGCTTCTTGCCCTATTGTTTTTAAGCGTTCACCTTTATTACCAATCACCATGCGCTTTTGACTTTTTCGTTCAATTAAAATCAAGGCATGAATATGTAAAACACCTTTGGTGTCTTGCTTAAATTGTTCTATTTCTACCGTAGTTGAATAGGGTAATTCATCACCCGTAAAGCGCATTAACTTCTCGCGAATAATTTCAGAGGCCATAAAACGGCTGGAACGATCCGTAATATAATCTTCAGGAAACCAGAAATCACCTTCAGGAAGAGAGCGTAAACAAAGCTCGCGTATTTTATCAACATTATCACCCTGGCTAGCTGAAATAGGGATCACTTGCTGAAAATCATACATTGCTGCTATTTTTTGTATATGCGGCAATAGCTCTTCCTTGTCTTGCACATTATCAATTTTATTTACCACTAACACGCAAGGTACGTTGACCTGCTTAATTTTTTGTAACACTAACTCATCATCTGTTGTCCAATGCGTACCTTCAACAAGAAACATAACTAACTCTACTTCAGCAATAGAACTACTAGCAGCACGGTTCATTAAACGATTAATAGCGCGCTTTTCTTCGGCATGTAACCCCGGTGTATCAAGTAATATCGCTTGATATTGCCCTTCGGTTAAAATGCCAAGAATACGATGTCGTGTGGTTTGCGGTTTACGTGATGTAATACTAATTTTTTGCCCTAATAAACTATTTAGCAGGGTTGATTTACCCACATTGGGACGACCCACAATCGCAATTAAACCACAATGTTGAGTAGCTACGGATGAGGTTGAATTACTTTGCATTTTTAATTTTTTCCAATAATTGTTGTGCGGCTTCTTGCTCTGCCTTTCTGCGGCTAGTACCCTTAGTGATCACTTCAACATTCAATTTTTCGCTACTACAGCGTACCGTAAATTCTTGCTGGTGTGATTGACCCGTAATTTGGATCACATCGTATTGCGGCAGTGCAATTTTTCGCCCTTGTAAATATTCTTGTAAAAGTGATTTTGGATCTTTTTGCTCTTGACCTGGCTTTATACTCGCTAAACGTTGTGCGAACCAATTAAGTACAACTTTTTGTACCGTATTGATATCCGCGTCTAAAAAAATTGCGCCAACAATAGCTTCAATCGCATCTTCTAAAATAGAATCTCGACGAAAACCACCACTTTTTAATTCACCAGGGCCTAGAATCAAGTGTTCCCCTAAATGAAAACCTCTAGCAATTTCAGCTAAAGTAACGCCTTTAACTAGACTTGAGCGCATGCGAGTTAATTCACCCTCGCTGCTTTTAGGAAACATTTCATAAAGCACTTGCGCGATCACAAAATTTAAAATTGAATCACCTAAAAATTCAAGGCGTTCATTATGAACGCCTTTAGCACTACGGTGAGTGAGAGCCTGCTTTAACAGTGCTGGCTCTTTAAATTGATATCCCAATTTTTTGCTTAATTTTCGATGAGCATTAAACTGAGCTTGTTGTTCTTTATTCAATAGCGTTAACCTAATAACTTAATTAATTGGACCTAAACGTGAAAAGCGAATACCGGTTGGTATCCATGTGGGTAACCAATCTTCTGCAGTGCGTTCAAAGTCAAAACTCATCCAAATAAACACTGCTTGCCCGACAATATTTTCTTCTGGCACAAAGCCCCAAAAGCGACCGTCTAAGCTGTTATCTCGATTATCACCCATTACAAAATAATGACCTTGCGGCACAATAAACTCATCACGTCGAGTGCCCGCTTGTTTGAAGTAATGTTGTACACGAGGAATAATATCTTGATTAACTAAAATACGGTGTTGTTTACCCAGTAGGTTTTCTTCATATTCAACTAAGTTATTATAGTCGTCAGCATACTTACTTTTACCCACGAGCTTTACTTTAACTTGTGTTAATTCAGGACATTTTTCAGTATTTTCAGCACACGCTGGCTGAATATAGAGCATTTTATTACGATAAATAATGCGATCACCGGGTAAACCAATAACACGTTTAATGTAATCAATTTTAGGGTCAACAGGGT
Source organism: Alteromonadaceae bacterium (assembly GCA_015487235.1). Taxonomy (GTDB): domain Bacteria; phylum Pseudomonadota; class Gammaproteobacteria; order Enterobacterales; family Alteromonadaceae. The sequence goes on along the minus strand of WFQC01000133.1, from coordinate 5,839 downwards.
ATTTAAATACCATTACATCGCCACGTTTTGGCTCTCCAATATCAACAAACTTATTACGCGCAACAGGATCACGTAAACCATAATTAAATTTATTTACTAAAATAAAATCACCATCTAATAGCGTTGGCATCATTGAACCTGAGGGTATTTGAAATGGTTCCCATAAAAATGAACGCAAAATCAGTACAAAAGCAATAACAGGGAAAACTTGCACGGCATTATCAACTAACGCTGACGGTGAGGTTATTTTTTCAATAACATCTTCACCCAATGTATCTTGGCATTGTGCTTGCGCTTGTGCTAATTTCAATTGTCGCTGTGGCGCTAAATAAAATTTATCTGCCAACCAAATAATGCCCGTTAACACGGTCACTATGACTAAAAATATTGAAAAATAAACAGCCATAAATATCCTTTATAATATTAATTTTCTAATTTAAGTACGGCTAAAAAGGCTTCTTGAGGTACTTCAACGTTACCTAGTTGCTTCATCCGTTTTTTGCCTTCTTTTTGCTTTTGTAAAAGCTTTTTCTTGCGGCTTATATCACCACCATAACATTTTGCAGTTACATTTTTACGCATTTGTTTAACCGTAGTACGCGCAATAATGTTATTACCAATTGCCGCTTGAATAGCAATATCAAACATTTGACGATGAATCAGCTCTTTTAGTTTTTCTACCAAATTTCGACCACGCGCAACCGCATTAGTTCTATGAGTGATCATCGCTAAGGCGTCAACACGTTCACCGTTGATCATTACATCAACACGCACCATATCTGAAGGTTCAAAACGAACAAAATGATAATCTAATGATGCATAACCTCGGCTCGTTGATTTTAATTTATCGAAGAAGTCCATCACAACTTCTGCCATAGGGATCTCATAAGTAACCGCCACTTGATTACCATGATAAATAATATCTTTTTGTACACCACGTTTTTGAATACATAAAGTAATAACATTACCTAAATGTTCTTGTGGCACTAAAATATTAGCTTGAACTATGGGTTCTCTTATTTCATCAATATTATTAATTGGTGGCAAATCGGCTGGGTTATCAATAGATAATACGTCACCATTGGTACACGCTATTTCATAATTTACGGTTGGTGCGGTGGTAATTAAATCAAGATCATATTCACGCGCTAATCGCTCTTGAATAATCTCCATGTGTAACATACCTAAAAAGCCAACGCGAAAACCAAACCCTAATGCAGATGAATTTTCTGGTTCAAAAAACAGTGAAGCATCATTCAAACTGAGTTTATTTAACGCTTCTCTAAAGTTTTCATAATCGTCAGAACTTATCGGGAAAATACCAGCATAAACTTGCGGCTGTACTTTTTTAAAGCCGGGTAATTGCTCTTTTGCAGGATTTTTAGCCAAAGTTAAGGTGTCACCTACTGGTGCGCCATGAATTTCTTTGATCCCCGCAATAACAAAACCAACTTCTCCAGTTTTTAATATGCCTGTGTCTGTTTGCTTAGGAGTAAAAATACCTACCTTGTCGATAATATGGGTTTGCCCTGTCGACATAACCAGCATTTTATCGCCTTTTGTAATTTCGCCATTCATAACGCGTACAAGCGAAACAACGCCTTGATAATTATCAAACCAAGAATCAATAATTAAGGCTTGTAAGTTTTCTTCTGGCTCACCTTGTGGCGGTGGAATATTTTTAACAATAATTTCTAAAACATCTTCAATGCCTTGCCCTGTTTTGGCTGAACATGGCACCGCTTCTGTTGCATCAATACCAATAATATCTTCAATTTCTTCGCACACTCGATCAGGATCAGCTTGGGGTAAATCAATTTTATTAAGAATAGGTAATACTTCTAAATCCATTTCTATTGCCGTATAGCAATTAGCAACAGTTTGAGCTTCAACGCCTTGGCCTGCATCAACAACTAATAATGCGCCTTCACAAGCAGCTAATGAGCGAGATACTTCATAAGAAAAATCAACATGACCTGGTGTGTCAATAAAGTTTAATTGATACGTTTCACCGTCTTTTGCTGTGTAATTTAAAGTCACACTTTGCGCTTTAATAGTGATACCACGCTCACGTTCAATATCCATTGAGTCGAGTACTTGTGCTTCCATTTCACGTGCTTGCAAACCACCACAATGCTGGATCAAGCGATCTGAAAGGGTTGATTTACCATGATCAATGTGGGCAATAATAGAAAAATTTCGTATGTGTTTCATAGATGAAAAGTTATGTCAGCGTCGATAATTCAATAATGGCGGAATTTTAACGAATTTAACGCTCGGGGGCTATTACTTTGACTAATTATCCTATTTATTTGTTGATAATTGTGAAATTGGAATGGTTTTAGGAAGCACACGAATAATTTTAGGGGTTAGCCAGTTTTTATGTTTTCGTTGCTTTTGTATTAGCTGCGCCAATTTAAAACCTAAAAACCCACCTACTGCTCCCAACAAAATAGCCATAAACTCGTACTCGAAAATATTGTGTAAAACTAACCACTGCCCTAAGCCAGAAAAACTGATCAAGCCAATCAGTGGTAATAAATAAACCTGCCAAGCCGTTTGTAAAATATCTTTTTCAGGAATAGCTAAAATAACTTCATCCCCAACGTGCAAATTTTTATCTGTGGTTATTTTAGTGGTAAGTGATTTATGTGGAATTGCTTTAGCTATTTGCCCACTGCCACAAGTATCCACTTGCTGGCAACTACTACAGGCTGATTTTACAGTACTTTTAACTGTAACCACCTGATTATCAACGGCGATAACATGGGCTTTTTCTTCCATCATTTAGCGATTACTCCCTCGAAATGAAATCGAATCAGCAATAGCTTTGGCCGTAGTAGAAGGTATTTTACCGACAACACTGATCTCTTTGTTGTTAACCACCTGGTTTAACACTATTGTTGCCCCATCTTTAACAAATTCACTTTTGCGTTGTGCAATTGCGCTAGGGCTAACGTACACAGAAACATCAACCAAACCATCACTAAAGAGCATAAATTCGACCGCTTGTTTCGTTAAGCTGATGCGATGACGATCCGTTTTAACCCGCTCAAAGCCTAGCGGTAACCAATTCACTTGCCAAGCAAAGTTAGCAACTTGGTTTGATTCTGGTAGCTCTATCACTTTGGGCAATTCAGCTTGTGCTAAGTGCGCTAATGTTGGCGATAAACTGTCAGTAATATCTAAATAGGTAAATTGAATTTGCTCTAATAAATGCCCTTGACGGGTGATCAAAGCGGTTTTAAGTAATAAACCCGTATCTTGATCAAGCCATAGCCAATAACCATAACGTTGTGCATCTTTTGCAACTAAACGAATAATTTGCGCAGGTCGCCCTAAAATGCGACTTTTACCCACTGAAACAAAGTCATAGCTTTTTTCTAAAATAGTAATATCTTGGCTAAACACACTAGGAATAGGGCCACTAATTTGTTTACCAACAACAGAATAAGGCGCTCGCTCAGGCTCAATATAACTGATCACACTGCCCTTACGTAAAATATCTTTGCGAGGACCATTTAATAAAGCAAGAATTTCAAATTCAACCCCTTTTTCATCGACACCATGATACCAATGATAGGGTTCTGCTTGGTTATTTTTAACCACAACAAAAGAAGTACTGAAATTTAGGGACTGTAAAGAGGTGGCAAGACGTTCAAGCCAAGACTTAGCTTGAACGTTATCATTGGCATTTGCTAAACCACTAGCAACTATTAACAAAAGCCCAATATAAATTTTTTTCATTTAACCATCATTTAGGCGTTTTATTCGCCTCTGTTTTTGTTACAGGTGAAGTTTTTTCAACGCTTGGCTTTAATTTTATTTGATGCTGATGATCAGATAATAAAGCCTGAAAACGGCGTTGTTGCTCAAAATACGCTTGTCGTTGTGCATTTTTATCAGGCTGTTGCTGAAAATTTAAACTAACAGGATCAGCAACACCAAGAGGTATAGTTTGCACTACTTGATTCGGTACAACAATATCATTTTGCGCTACATTTTGCTGAACGCCTAAAATCATCAAACCAGCCGCTGAAGCAGCAATAGCCATTTGGCCAACAGGTTTAAATAGTTTAACAACTTTAGCTTTAACAGTATTCTGACGAGTTTCGCTTACTACAGGTGCTAAAACGGTTGGTTCATCCGCTATGGCATTGGCAATTTTATCGGATAAATCAAAAGAAAGGTTATTGCTCACTTCCCCTCGAATAACATCACCAATTAAATGATAACGGTCCCAAGTGTCAGACAGTTGTTCATCTTCAAGCAATGCTTCGAAGGCTTCATCACTTTGTTGATAATTATCAACCAGTAATGATACTGTCTCAAACTTACTTTCACTCATAAAAACACCTTAATTAATGGTCGTTATTATTACTTTGCTTTTCTATTTATCGTTGTAGCAAAGGCTGTATTTTTTTATCTATGGCGTCTCGCGCTCTAAAAATGCGAGATCTTACTGTTCCAACAGGACAGCCCATAACTTCAGCAATTTCTTCGTAGCTTAACCCTTCGAGTTCACGTAAATTAATCGCCACGCGTAAATCTTCAGGTAACTGCTCCATTGTTGAAAAAACAATTTTCTTTATTTCTTCAGTTAACAATAATTTTTCAGGTGATGCCTGCTCTCTTAGAGCATCACCACTATCATAAATTTCTGCATCATCAATTTCAACATCTGACGATGGTGGTTTACGACCTGTCGCAACCAAATGATTTTTAGCACTGTTAACGGCTATTCTGTACAACCATGTGTAAAAGGCACTTTCACCCCGAAAGTTAGGTAAAGCTCGATAAGCTTTAATAAAAGCCTCTTGCACTACATCAGCAACATCGCTTTGGTTTTTTACATAGCGCGACACAAGATTGGCCACTTTATGCTGATATTTTTTAACTAACAGGTTAAATGCGTTTTTATCGCCTCGTTGTACCCGCTCAACCAATACTTGGTCTACGTTTTGTTCGCTCATTCGAGCCATCTCTCCCAATCACTACTTATCTATCTATATTTTGGCTCAAAGCAAACGCATCAATTAGGACTCATGAATACCTAAAAAGTTCTAAAATAATTCATTTTTTTCAATTTATTTTTATCTTGGCATTTTTTAGCATTAACTTTAAAACCCCTTGAGCCATTAAAAATCGTGTAATTGCCGATAAATAACGCTAAAATTATGCATTCCTATATAGAATACCTTAAAACCAAGCATTTATGAATCGACAACACAATTGCGACGTATTAATTATTGGCAGCGGCGCTGCGGGCTTAACGCTTGCCTTACATTTGGCAGAAAATGCCGATGTCATTATTTTGAGTAAAGGTGCCGTAAATGAAGGCTCAACCTATTATGCGCAAGGAGGTGTTGCTGCCGTTTTTGATGAGCACGACAGTATTGATGCCCATGTATCAGACACGCTAATTGCTGGTGCAGGTTTGTGTGACGAAGAAATTGTGCGTTATACCGCAGAAAATGCACGAGCTAGCCTTGAGTGGCTTATTAATCAAGGAGTTGACTTTGATCAAGAAGAATCCACTCAAGGAGAAACCAAGTATCATTTAACGCGTGAAGGTGGCCATAGTCATCGTAGAATTTTACATGCTGCAGACGCAACAGGCAGAGCAATTCAAACCACTTTGGTAGAGCGTGCTAAACAACATAATCGCATTCGTATTTTTGAGCGTTTTAATGCTATTGATCTTATTTGCACAAATATTGAAAAACCCCCAAAAGAGCGCCAGTGTATTGGAGCCTATATTTGGAATAGAAATAATGAAAAAGTCGAAAGTATTCATGCTAAAAAAATAATTCTGGCTACCGGAGGCGCTAGTAAAGTT
>WFQC01000132.1 GCA_015487235.1 Alteromonadaceae bacterium | reverse complement strand
TTTTAGGTAAATAAACTTTAGAATAAATAGGCTTGTCTTGATGTGAAGACGGTATGGCAACAACGGTTGGTGCAACCCAAGGCATTGATAAAAACTTTTTAGACACCGTATAAGTGAGTCGTTTAGGTGTTGCATTAGCTTGTGCATTTTGCACATAAAGCTCTGGAGGCATAGTAACCGTTGAATGTTGGATCAATAATTTACGGTTATCTGGGCTTAAACTATAGTCGTTCATACCACCTAATTGTGTTAATGCCGTAATTTTTGCATCATCAAGATCAATTTTGTAAATTTCATAAATACCGGGGTGTTTTTTATTTGCCTTAAAAAATAGCGTTTTTTCATCATTTGATAAGGTTAAATCACTCACTTCAAAGTGACCTGAAGTAAGTTGCCTGGCTTTGCCATGTAATGGTTTTACATAAAGGTGTGAATAACCACTTTCTTCTGATAAATAATATAAACTGTGCTGATTATTTAACCAACCATATTCATTAAAACTCCAGTTTATCCATGCATCATCATGCAGTTGGTGTTGGGTTACCAGTGTTGGCTTGGTCACATCAACCGTTGTCAACCAGCGATCTTTATTGTCCCACGCTTCTAGCATAATGGCGACATGATCACCTTTAGCATTCCATTGAATAGGCTGCCTGCTTTCAATTACTGCGATATTACGAGGTTGCTTTTTACTATGGTAAGTTTTGCCTTCGCGCTGATAATTTTCCGCACGTACTTTGGCAAGTACATCTTTATCAAAATCAGGCAAACTATTATAAGCAAGCGGCTTTTTCTCGCCTGATGTTAAGTTGAGTAAAAAAAGCTCTTCTTTATATTGACGATTATCAGCCACCCTAGCCCGCACTTTAGCCGCTTTAATATGACCATCTTCTGCAATATATTTAGGCATAATATCGGTGTTATTACGTGAGGGTTTATCGTCTGTAATACTAACCAACATAAAATCACCACGAGGCGATAAGCTTGCGTGTACTAATTTTTTGCCTTTACCTAAATAAAAATTACGATCTACAAGGGTTTTATTTTCAGTTTGAAGCAGTTGTTGCTGAGCCGTTTTTAACTTAGCATTACGTTGCTGCAAAGCAATATAGTCAATTAAGTCTGCTTGCTCTTTAGCAATATAAGTATCAGGCGTTTTGTTAAGTACAGGCTGCTCAGCCATTTTTAAGTTAGCTAGTTCTCTAATTTGTCCATTGCTTGTATTTTGAGCATAAAAAATATTACCAATACGATAAGCAACGTCACCATTAGTTAAAAACATAACCGAGCGTTTTACTGCTGATGTGGCTGTAAGTTGCTTTACTTCACCCGTTTTAAGATTTTTAACAAAAACATTATTTTCAAACAAATAAACCTGCTGCGTTTTATCACTATTATCAACGGCAAAACGATCGGCAACTTGATGTAATTTAGCTAACGCAACCTTCTTTGTTGTACCTGATAAGTCAAGCTGGTATAAATCTTTAATCGGGTTACCAAGACGTTTTTGTTGATAAAAAACAGTTTCACTATCATCACCCCAATACCACGCTTGTGGCGGCCGCCCCATCCAGTCAGGATCAGCCATAATTTGTTCAAGCGTTATAATATTATCACTTAATTTTGCCGGTGTTTCTGCAGCTTTTACCACAGTAACCGGTGATAAAGATTCAGTGAGTGTGGTTGAAGGTTCTGTTGATGATGTTACAGAAGGTGTTGTAGATACACAGGCCATCAGTGTAAAACTTACACCAATAGCAGCAACAAGCATTTTTAGTTTCATAAAAATTATTCTTTTAGTTAGAAAACAACATTAAGGTGCGTTAAGGGTTAATTAGCGCATTAATGCCGTTTTGTTTTATCCGTAAAAAGCCCTTTATACTAAGCGCCATTTTAATTAGCAATAGTAGTATAAATTTAATTACCTTCTAGCTGTCAAGCTATGCGACCAGTCGTTAAAAATAAAAGATATATACCTGTTACTCTGTTATAATCGCGCGCCAGTTTTATCATCATCTTTACTATCGATAGGAATTTACCTTGTTAGCTGCAAATAACATTACCCAACAATTTGGCGCCAAGCCATTATTTGAAAATATTTCACAAAAATTTGGTGGCGGCAATCGCTACGGTTTAATTGGCGCAAACGGTTGCGGTAAATCAACCTTTATGAAAATTTTAGGGGGTGACTTAGAACCAACCTCAGGCAATGTAAGCTTAGATACTGGCGAACGCATTGGTAAATTACGCCAAGACCAATTTGCTTTTGAAGATTATTCTGTTATTGACACTGTTATTATGGGGCACACTGAACTTTGGGCGGTAAAAGAAGAACGCGATCGCATTTATGCACTACCAGAAATGAGTGAAGAAGACGGTATGCGCGTGGGTGATTTAGAATCGCAATATGCCGAAATGGATGGTTACAGTGCCGAATCTCGCGCTGGTGAACTACTTATTGGTGTGGGTATTCCTATTGATCAACATTATGGTTTAATGAGTGAAATTGCACCAGGTTTTAAACTGCGGGTATTGCTAGCACAAGCACTGTTTTCTGATCCTGATATTTTACTGCTTGATGAACCAACCAATAACTTAGACATTCACACCATTCAATGGCTTGAAGAAACTTTGAATGAGCGTGATTCAACTATGATCATTATTTCTCATGATCGTCATTTTTTAAACAGTGTTTGTACTCATATGGCCGATTTAGATTATGGCGAACTACGTGTTTACCCTGGTAACTATGATGAATACATGCTTGCGGCAACCCAAGCAAGAGCCCGTTTACTTGCTGATAATGCCAAGAAAAAAGCACAAATTAGTGAACTACAAGCCTTTGTTGCCCGTTTCTCCGCAAATGCCTCAAAAGCCAAGCAAGCAACCTCGCGCGCCAAACAAATTGATAAAATTCAACTTGAAGAAGTAAAAGTCTCAAGCCGTGTAAACCCTTTTATACGCTTTGAGCAAGAGAAAAAACTATTTCGCAATGCCTTAGAAATTGAAAAACTAAATAAAAACTTTGACGAGCAACAGATACTCAAAGATATTTCACTCATGATAGAAGTTGGTGAACGTGTAGCGATTATCGGTGAAAATGGTATTGGTAAAACCACTTTTTTGCGTACCTTAATGGGTGAACTAGCCGTTAATTCGGGCCACTATAAATGGTCAGACAACGCTAATATTGGCTACTATGCACAAGATCACGAACATGAGTTCGATAAAGACATCACCTTATTTGAATGGATGAGTCAATGGCGAAAAGACGGTGACGACGAACAAGTGGTTCGAGGTTATTTAGGGCGTTTATTATTCTCGGCTGACGAGATAAAGAAATCAGTTAAAGTACTCTCGGGTGGTGAAAAAGGTCGAATGTTATTTGGTAAGCTAATGATGCAAAAGCCAAATATTTTACTAATGGATGAGCCAACCAACCACATGGATATGGAGTCTATTGAATCATTAAATATGGCACTTGAAAAATATGAAGGCACTTTGCTTTTTGTCAGCCATGACCGAGAGTTTGTCTCAAGCCTTGCTACACGTATTATTGAGTTAACGCCAGAAGGTTACGTAGATTTTGCCGGCAGTTATGATGAATACTTAGCCAGCCAAACATAAAAAACAACTCGCTGAAACAAACTTATCATACTGACTTGTTTCAGCATCTAACAAAATTCAAACTAAAAGCGTTCTGATCGCGGCGCTTCTTTGTATTAAGGCTTATTCCCTTAAAAAAAGAGCAACAAGAAGCAGGACGCTTTTTGATGAACCTGAAGGGCAACGTTTGTTTGTCATTTCTACTACGTTATCGCCTGCTTGTGTGGAATAACCACACCACACAGACTTCGCCTTGTATAAATACCAAACAAACTGTTGCAAAACCATACTCCAAAGATAAACATGCCCCATATTTTATGACTCATCTTTTTCAATTTCTTGTGGTGTTAATTTGTTTTTACGACGCATAATAGGCATATCACCGATACTGTCATCAACAAATTGAATTTTTTTCTTCACCGTTTGTTTCGGTTTGCTCACTTTTTTAGTTACTGCTTTTTTTGCTTTATTTTTTGTTAGCTTTTTAAACGGTTTCTTCGGCTTAATGCCCGTAAATTTAGCCGTTAAGCCTTCAACTTGATCAAAGTTAATTTTTTGCTGCAAAAAGCCTTCAATATTTTTAAAGCTTAGCCAGTCTTTAGGGCCAACAAAAGAGATTGCATCACCACTGGCACCTGCACGACCTGTTCGACCAATGCGGTGAATAAATTCTTCGGTATGCTTAGGCATATCAAAATTAATCACGTGAGAAACATTTAACAAATCAAGCCCACGTGATGCAAGATCAGTTGTTACAAGTATTTTTTGCTGGCCTTTAGTAAAGGCTTCCATAATTTGATTACGTTGAGTTTGATTTAATTCACCACTTAGTGCAGCAGTACTAAAGCCTTGTTCAGCCAGTAAACGGGCTAAACGTTCAGTATCTGTTCGAGTAGCGGTAAAAATAATAACTTGTTGGTAGTTTTCTTTATTTAAAAAGTGTAATAACAGTTTTTCTTTATGGGCTAAGTTATCACAAAAATAAAAACGCTTTTTAATATCTTGATGTTCACTATGGCCATGACCGATAGCAATACGCTTAGGTTTATTGAGTAACTCTTTAGCAAATTCATTAACTTGAGCATGATCCATTGTTGCCGAAAATAATAGCGTTTGGCGCTTTCGATGATCGGCTGCTTTATTTATTTTTGCTAATTGCTCTGCAAAGCCTAAATCAAGCATACGATCGGCTTCATCTAAAATTAGCAGCTCTAAACCATTTAAATAAAGGTGCCTATGCTCAAGATGATCAGCTAATCGCCCTGGTGTTG
>WFQC01000131.1 GCA_015487235.1 Alteromonadaceae bacterium | reverse complement strand
CGTAAAGCAAGGACAAGTTATTGGTTACGTGGGTTCTACGGGTATGTCTCAAGCACCCCATTTACATTATGAATTTTTAGTTAATGGCACACACAGAAACCCTCGTACCGTAAAACTACCCGATGCAAAACCTATTGCGAAAAAATATAAGCAAGAATTTACTTTGCTGGCAAAACAGCGATTAACTGAGTTGGCAAGTTCAAAACGCACATTACTTGCCCAACAAAATCGATAAAAAACATGCTTTACCTTGGCTTAATGTCTGGAACTAGTGCTGATGGTATTGATTTAGCGCTAGTTGACTTTTCTCAGCCAACACCAAAACTTATCGCAAGCTTTTATCAAGCCTATTCCCAAGAAATTCAGCACAAAATTACCGCCTTATATACACCTGATTCAAATGAAATAGATCGTGCTTTTCATTTAGATAAAGAACTTGCCCAACTGTTTGCTCAAGCCATAAGCATTTTTTTAACGCAACAACAGCTTCATTCGAGTGATATTTGTGCTATTGGTAATCATGGGCAAACAATTCGTCATCGCCCTGAACAACCGCACTCATTTACCTTACAAATAGGCTGTAGCCAAACATTAGCTACTTATACCGGTATTAAAGTTATTGGGCAGTTTCGTCAAAAAGATATGGCTTTAGGCGGTCAAGGCGCGCCCTTAGTACCTGCTTTTCATCGCGCTTTATTTCACAGTGATAAACAAGACGTTTTTATAGTGAATATTGGTGGTATTGCTAATTTAACTTTTTTACCCGCACAAAAGCATCTATCTATTTTAGGTTACGATACTGGCCCTGGTAATGCCTTAATGGACGATTGGTTTAAGCAATTTCATCAACAAAATTATGATAAAAATGGTCAATGGGCAAGCACAGGAACGGTTAGTACTACGTTGTTGAAATACTTATTAACAGATAAGTATTTCTCTTTAACACCACCTAAAAGTACAGGACGAGAATATTTTAATTTACAATGGCTGCATAATTATTTACAACAACCTCATATTAGTTGTTTACAGTTAAGCCCTGCCGATATTCAAGCAACTTTAGCTGCACTTACAGCACAAACCATTATTGCACAGGTTATAAGGCTTTCTAAACAGGCTAAAATATATCTTTGTGGTGGTGGCGTTCATAATAAATATTTAAAAGATCAGTTAAAACAACAGCTAACACAAACACAACAAAACTACGAAATTCTTCTTACTAATCAAAAAGGTATTGATGGTGATAGCTTAGAAGCCATGGCTTTTGCTTGGTTAGCATTTGCTTATGACAAAAAGTTCTTAAGCAATATCCCAGCAGTAACAGGGGCTTGCAAAGAAACGACCTTAGGTTGTGCTTTTTACCCTTAAAATAGACTAGATTTGAGCAAATATTAATCTATACTCTGTACTCAATACAAATTTTGCAAATAAAAAAATATGCACTTTCTGGCGATAAATTGAACTAAAATAATTATCAAAAATCTAAGAAAGTGCCTTATTGCAGTAATGTCAGTTTAATCGCAAATTAACGAGGAGGCGCAATGGAATTTCAAGATATTCATATCGGCATGATGTGCGGTAGTAAAAAAGGAAGTGGAACAGTAACTTGGATCGATGGTTCAACCAGAACAGTATACTTATCAGACGTTGTCAATAATAATAACTTTGAAGTAGATTTTGAAGATTTAATGGAAGACCCTCAAATTCACAACCAAGAAGATTCCTATTACTAATATTTTTCAGCTCTATTTCCTTCACTTTCATCAAAAGTAAAAAGCTGGTATTTACACCAGCTTTTTTAATGTGCTTTATAACTTAAATTTACTAACTTGCTCATTTAACTGATAAGCAAGCTCGAGTAAGTGTTCACTTATTTTTTTACCTTTAATAGCGTCTTCACTTGATTTTTCAGCTACATCGCTAATATTAGTTACATTCACATTAATTTCGTCAGCAGCTAAATTTTGTTGCTCTGCGGCGCTGGCTATTTGGCAGTTAAGCTCATCCAGTTCTTTAATTTCTTGAGTAATTTCTACTAGTAAACTGGCCACACTTTCAACATCAGTCGCTTTCGCTTCGGCTTGTTCACTCACCGATTTCATTGAGCCTACCGCTCGGCTAGCATCTTGTTGCAAACCACCAATGGTTGCCTGAATTTGATCAATAGATTCACGTGTTCGTGTAGCAAGTGAGCGCACCTCATCAGCAACAACGGCAAAACCTCGTCCTTGCTCTCCTGCTCGCGCTGCTTCAATAGCCGCATTAAGTGCCAATAAATTAGTTTGCTCTGCAATAGCATTTATCACTTCTAATACCGTACCTACTTCATTGGTTTTCTCATTAAGTGCGGTGATCATTTGGGTGTTATCAATAACCTGATCTCGTAATTGATTGATCCCTAATTTAGCCTGTTCAGCAAGCTGTAAACCTTGAGAAGCTTTTTCATTGGCACTTTCAGATTTATCTGCCGCATTTTTAGTATTTTGTTGCACTTCATTGGCTGAGGCATCTAATTCATTAATGGCTGCGGCAACAGAGTCTGTTCCATTTTTTTGGCTAAGTACTGCTTCTCGTGTGAGTTCGGCAATTTCATCGACATCTTTTGCTGAATCAATTAATTTTTCAGAGGCATTTGATACGGTAACAAAACTCTCTCTAAATTTTGTCATCATTGCATTAAGCGCCTTACTGACAGCGCCTAACTCATCATGGTGGTGAATAATAATTTCTTTGTTCAAATCAAGGTTTACTTCAACATCATTAATAGTAGCTTTTAAACGCTGTAAACGCTTTAAGACCAGCCTGTTTAAAATAAAACTTAATAAACCAAAACCGAACAAAATAAGTATTAATTGTAAAAAAGCAACTTTTACATTAGAGCTTGATATTTTTTGATCGACTAATGATAAGTCATAAGACATTTTTACCGCTCCAAGTATTTCTCCTTCTTGTGCTTGATGACAAGCTAAACAATCGGTTCCTCGGTAGTTTTTACTGGCACGAATAGGTTGAATAAACTCCATGATCCGCTTGCCGTCTTTTTCAATAATATTAAACGCTTTAGTACCTGATAACCCTGAATGTTCAAAGTTATTCATTGCTTTTTGATCACTAAACCCCTGACCAAATACCTCAACAACCTTAGGGCCACGTATAATACGAGCTTCAACAATATTGTCTTGTGCGAGCATTTTTTCTTGTACTATTTTGCGCTGCCCAACAGTGCCTGTTAGCATCATGGTATTGATCGAATCAAAATAATTTAAGGCAAGGCTCGCTAAGTTTTCTTCAACTAACTCTTCGGCGAGTTCTTTTTCATCAAGTGAAAAAAGCAATACCGTCATGGTTAATAACGTAATAGCAATGGCAGTAAGTACTAATTGAATTTTTTTGGCTATAGACATCTGTGTAAACATAATAGTCCTTTAAGGGGATGTTATTTTGATAGTGAAACAATAAGCTTATCTAAGTTATCCGTCAAAACTTACATTACTTTAATTTATTATCATTTTAGTGTTTTATCACATATTAATCTTTATAAACAACAGATTAAATTATTTATTAGCTAAAACTAAAATAAAATACCACTTGTATAATCAAAGTATTCGTGTTTTATACTATGCTTATATTTACAGCTTTTTAAACAAGGTTTTATCGGCTAAAACCAGTTTTTTAATCTTGTTTATTTAGGGGTTATTACGCTTTAGTTTTATTTAAATACCTTGTGCAGTTGTTATTCACTTATAGTCAACACTATGCTCAAAAACATTTAAGTTAACTAAAAATAGGCAATAGCTCTCAATATGGATATCAATGTAATTAGGGTTAGTTATGAATATACAAGTTAAACCAACAAGCAAAGAATTACTCATGCATGAGGATGACTTTATTGTGAGTAAAACCAATATAAAAGGGCAAATTACTTACGCTAATAGTGCCTTTATGCGCTATTCGGGTTACAAGCAATCAAAAACTTACTTGCATCAGCATAAATTAGTACGTCACCCCGATATGCCTAAAACCGTTTTTCATTTATTGTGGCAAACGATAAAAGCCGGAAAAGAGTTTAATGGTTACATTAAAAATATGCACCGAGATGGCAGCTTTTATTGGGTTTTTGCCAATGTAACACCAAGCTTTTCATCTGATAACAATCACGATATCATAGGTTATTATTCAGTCAGACGTAAACCTAAGCTAGAGGCTTTGTCTGTCATAAAACCTTTATATAAAAAAATACGACAAGCAGAACAACAAGCCAATAATACTAAAGCCGCTATTATTGCTGGCACGCAAATACTACAAGATTTTTTACAACAGCAGGAAATGAGTTATGACCAATTTGTACTCTCGCTTT
>WFQC01000130.1 GCA_015487235.1 Alteromonadaceae bacterium | reverse complement strand
CTAAGCTATTTATGGATTGTAATATAACAATGCCAACACTGTTAAGCAGCATTGCAAAAACGAAATAACTTGCAGCAATTGCAAAAATAATAATAATTCTAGACATCAATCACATTTATCTTATTTATATTTATTTTTTAGTCTATCGTTTTACCAGTAAAAATGCAAACGTTTGCATTTTTACTGGTAAAACGATACCAAGTTGATTAAGTTTTTCCCACTCAGTGAGAATTAACAGGCTTAGAGGCAAGGCATTGATTAAAGATAATGGTTATTCCCTATTGCTATAACCTTATTTCTAGGTTACATGGGTCGATTTGCGTTTAATCAATTCAATATCAATGACGGCAGAATCAGCAATTTGACCATTAAGCTGTTTGATCAATTGCTCAACCATGATTTTGGCGGCTACTTTGGTATTTTGTCGAATGGTGGTTAATGCTGGATGAAATAGCTCTGCCATGGCAATATCATCAAAACCTACAATACAAACATCATTAGGAATGCCTATATAACGCTCTTTTAAGGCTTTTAAGGCACCAAAAGCAACCATGTCACTAGCAGCAACAATGCCATCAAAGTATAAGCCTTGTTTTAAAATCATGTCTGCAATTTTTGCATAAGCAGCTTTACTGGTAATGTCACATGACAAAACAAGCTCATCATCATTTGTAAGCGATTTTTCTACTAAAGCTTGTTGATAGCCTTTGTAACGCTCTCTCATTTCTGCATGTTCAGGATCACCCAAAAAGAGTATTTTTTGGCAACCGACATCAATCAAGTGTTTAGTAGCTAAATACCCCCCTAATGCGTTATCACTGCCAACAATAGCATAATTAGCATCAACTTTAGGATCGCCCCAAACCACTAAAGGGATACCTGATTTAGCTGCCTTTTCAATTTTTACAGTAGTTTTTCCTTGTCCTATAACAATAATGCCATCAGCACGGCTACTTTTTATAAAGTAGTTAGCCCAATCTTCTGTTGCCATAAATGAATTCGACAGTAAAAGTTCATATCCTTGGTAATTTAAAGCTTGATTTAAATCACCAACTACCTTTAATAAAAAAGGATCACTAATACTCTGATCGGTACTGTCAGTTAGGTTTAAAATTACCGCAATGACATTTGTTTTTTGTGTTCTTAAACGGCTTGCGGCTCTATTTAGACTGAAGTTATATTCTTTAGCTAATGCTTGTAATCTTTCTCTTGTTTGCTTTTTTATCAGTGGATTATTATTTAACGCTCTTGATACTGTAGATGTTGAAACACCCGCTAATTTAGCTAATCCAGCCAAAGTTAATTTATTATCATTCATTAATTCACATTACATCCCATGAGTAAAAGGCATTAGGTGTGCTGGAATTATTACACATTCAGCCAGTATTGCAATGAGAATGCCCACCAAAATGCAAACGATTGCAAAAAGTTCTTGCAATCGTTTGCATTGGTAATTATATTGATACTGGGGAAGGAAAGTGATGAATATAATTTATAACTGATAAAGCAAAGGCTATTATCAGTAAACACAAAGGGCATTAGACATGACTAAAAACTATAATCTACTCTCTATTGCAATCGTGCTAGCAATAGCATGCCAAGCAAACGATAGCTTAGCCGCAGAAACCGACACAAAAAGTGATAAAAGTGACAACGTTGAAAAAATAGTTGTGACAGGAACGTTCTCAGGAAAATCAGTAGCAAAAGAAGAAGCCAGCTTTGCTATTAGTTCATTCTCTGAAGATGATATTAAAAAACTAGCACCGAAAAGCACTGCAGATCTTTTTAAAGCAGTACCCGGTGTTTGGGCTGAAAGCTCTGGCGGTGTTTCAGGAGCTAATGTTTTTGTTCGAGGCTTCCCTGGTGGTGGAGATGCACCGTTTTTAACAGTGCAACTGCAAGGAGCACCTATATTTCCACCACCGACCCTTTCTTTTTTAGAAAACTCTACCCTCTTTCGCTTAGATGAAACGGTAGAGTTTATGGAAGCATTAAGAGGTGGTCCAAACCCTGTAGTATCAAACGGTCAACCAGGACTAACCACTAACTTTTTATTAAAAGAAGGCTCTGAAGATACTGAAGGTTTAGTCAAGTACTCAACCTCTAATTATGGATTAAAGCGTATTGATGCCGTTTTAAGTGGTAGTTTAGCTGACGACTTGTATTTTATGATCGGTGGTTATATAAAAAGCTCTCCTGGTGTGAGAGATGCTGGATTTAATGCTGAAAAAGGCAATCAATTTACTATTAACATCACCAAAATATTAGATAACGGGAAAATTAACCTTTATACCCGTCAAACTGATGATTATGGTGTGTGGTACTTACCTACACCACTCAATGTTGAGGGTGTTGATAACAAATACACGCAAATAGGCACCAATAATCGTCAAGCAACTATTCAATATGGCAATGATAACACCCAAGAAACCATCGATTTTGGTCAAGGTCGGGGTTGGAAGGGCTCTGTTTCAGGGGGAAGCATAGACTTAACGCTTGCCGATGGTTGGGATTTAGTCAATCGATTTATTTACACGCAAGGTGATGCCAATACTTATGGTTTTGTACCTAATGGTGCACCAACTCAATTAGCAAGTGTGGCAGATAATGGAAGTTCCGCAACAGGAGCTGTTACCGGCACAGAATATAATAGCTCAACCACCGTGCAACAAATTGGCCGCTGGGTTGTAAAAAAACAAATAGAAGCTTTTACTAACGATTTTGCGCTAACAAAAACCTTAGACAAAACCACATTTACCGCAGGTTTTTATAGCTCAACCTTTTCAGCTAAAGATTGGTGGGCTTTAGGTAATCAAGCTTATTACGTTGTAGAGTCAGGCGGTGAAATGCTCACTGGCATTGATTGTAATGACAATCAAGACAGCTGTGGCTGGAATTATGATATTAATAGCATTGGTGACGGCTCTACCACAGCCTTATACCTTGCCACGTCATACGAAATTTCACCCGCTTTAACTTTGGATGGAGGCATTCGTAAAGAAAATCATCAAATAGAATATACCGTTGATGAAGGGCTCGATGGGGTGATCACCAAAGCAGTGTCTTACAATGAATCAAGTATCGCATGGACACTAGGAGCGAACTGGATGTTTGATAAACAGCAAGGTATATTTGCTCGCATAAGTGACGGCAGCAAAATGCCCTTTTTTGACGATTTTAGAGATAACTTTGGTGCTTATCAAAATGGTGAAGATTTAATTAAAGAAGTCAGTCAATACGAATTGGGTTATAAGCTTGCTGATGAGAATTATGAGCTTTACGCCACAACATTCTTTAATGAAGTTAAAGGAGATACTTTTGTTAGCCAACCAGGGGCTCCAGCAGAAATATTAACCAACCAAGCCTACGGTATAGAAATTGATTTTAACTACTACAACGACAACGGCTTTTCATTAAACTTGAATTCTACTATTCAAAAAACAGAAATAACAGAAAGCCCAACCAATGTAGGTAATGAAGCACAAAGGCAACCTAACTGGCAAATACGAATGACCCCTAGTTATGACGTTGAATTTACAGATGGCATTTATGCAACCTTTTACGGAACCTTATCAGCAGTAGCTGATCGTTACGCTAATAACGAAAACACCGTGACTTTAGATGGCTACCAAAAAATAGATGCTGGTGTACTACTTAATTTATCCGATCAAGTACAACTACAATTATCAGTGAGTAACTTAACGGATGAACAAGGTTTAACGGAAGGAGATCCGCGAGATCCAACCTCGCCTAATGGTCGATATATCTTACCCAGAACATTGGATTTTAACGTAAGTTATCAATTCTAAATGAGATCCATCTAACTAAAAAAAGCATACTTTGAATTAGTCTCGACTTGATCTGACATTTCAGTTGAAAAATTGAGAGTTACCCGTTTTGATAAAGATGTCAAATCTTTAAATCAAAACAACCAAAGGAGTAACTCTCATGTTACATACTAACAACCTAATTATAAAACACAAAGCTGGTTTACTTAATTTAACTGACACAGCGGGATAGATAGGTAATAAAAATAGGCTTATTGATCAGCAATTGTTCTAAGAAAAGAGTAGCTAACCCCATCATATTAATCAAATAGCTTTTATTTATTCGTAGAGCAAATTAATGAGTTTTTTAGTTCACATTGAAAATATAGAAGATAGCCGTCAAGATATTAACAAAAGTTATAACCTAGTCGATATGTTATTTCTAATCATGTCGGCCGTTTTAAGCGGCGCTCAAGGTTGGAAAGATATAAAACTGTTTGGTGATGCAAAACTATCGTGGCTTCGACAATTTCGTCCATTTGAATATGGTATTCCTACGCGACAAAGCATAGGGCGTATTATCATTGGAGTCAGTGCAGATGCCTTGATGAATAGTTTTGCTCAATGGATTAATACTCAAAGAGAAATTTCTGGGCAAGAGCATATAGCCTTTGATGGTAAAACAGTTCGAGGTTCAGAACACAATCGACATGTAGATGCTTTACACCTAATGAATGCCATGGTTGTTGAAAGTGGTTTAACGCTATATCAATCAGAAAGTCAGGATAAAAAAGTGAAATCAAAACGTTGCGCTCAATGCTTGGTGTTATACCGGTCAAAGGAACCGTAATTTCTGCGGATGCAATGCATTGTCAGAAAGATACGGTTAAAAAGATACGCGCTAAACAAGCGGATTATGTATTACAGGTAAAAAATAACCAGAAGAATTTACATAAAGAAATTGCGGCGTATTTCCATAAGGTAAAACGTGAAACGCCAGAGCAAATTATTGAACAATCAGATATTGATGGTGAGCATGGGCGTATCGTTGAACAAACATATCGAAAACTAGCGATTATAAAAGAGCACACAAAATACGCTCTTAAATCGAAAAAAAATATGACAGCGTTTTATGGCAGCGTTTAATTGTACTAGCTCAGACTTGATCTGACAGTTACCCGTTTTTCAATCGGTGTCTGTCAGTTTAGATTTGAGCTAAATTTTTCTCAGCCCAAATCGATTTTCCATCAAGTAATGTTTCTAATGGCGTTCTGCCGCAACACATCTTTCCCTGATG
>WFQC01000129.1 GCA_015487235.1 Alteromonadaceae bacterium | reverse complement strand
CACGTTTATTGCCAACACGAATAGCTTCACGTTTATTGCCAACACGAATAGCTTCACGTTTATTGCCAACACGAATAGCTTCACGTTTATTGCCAACGCGAATAGCTTCACGTTTATTACCAACGCGAATAGCTTCACGTTTATTACCTACGCGAATAGTTTGGTGTTTGTTAGCTACTTTTTCTATAGCTAAATTTTGCTTATCTTCAATAATTGCAGGTGTTGTTGTCATGGCTAAAGATAAAATTAATGAACTTAACATAGGTTGTTCCTTTTATTGTTATTGAGTTAATTAGCTAATAACAATAAGCAGGAAGTATACCAAATTATAAAGTTCCTTATTTTTACTGGCTTGTATGGCTATTTGCAATACAGAATAAACTGTTGTCAGTTATTTGACATTGGCTTTTGTCGGGGGGAAAGGTTGTTATCAGTTAATAAAAATAATATAGAGCAGGTGTGTTAATCTTTATTAAAGTGGGTTGATTTATGGGTAATTTTATGGGCAAGTAAGTATTGATAAAAATCTTTTTCTGCAAGCGGTTTACTGTATAAATAGCCTTGTAGTTGCTCGCAGTCTAAACTGGCTAAAAAGTCGAGTTGTAATGTTTGTTCTACACCTTCGGCAACCACTTGCAACCCAAGGTTATGGGCAATGGTTACAATGGTTGCAACCATATTACGCCCTTGCTCAGACTCTTCAATATCATCAACAAAAGCTTTATCTATTTTTAGTGTATTAAGCGGAAAACGCTTTAAATACGCTAATGATGAATAGCCAGTGCCAAAGTCATCTAATGATAAATGAATGCCCATAGAGCGTATTTGTAGCATAGTATTAATCGCACTTTGAGGTGAGTCCATAACGGTGCCCTCAGTAATTTCTAATTCTAGATAGCGCGCGGGTAATTGGGTTTCTTTTAATATATTTGAAATAACCGCCACTAAGTTCGGCTGAGTAAACTGTACTGCTGATAGGTTTACCGCAATGCGGCCGTCAAATAAACCTGCATCTACCCATTTTTTGGTAGCTAGACAAGCTTTTCTTAAAACAATTTCACCAATATCAATAATTTGTCCGGTCTCTTCTGATACGGGGATAAAAACGGCAGGGCTTATAATACCTTTTGACGGGGTTTGAAATCTTACTAATGCTTCCATTCCCGCAATTTTGCCGGTGGCAATTTCTATTTTGGGCTGGTAATGCACGGAAAAATAATCATTTTTTAAACCAAAGCGTATCAAGTTTTCGATTTGTAAGCGTTTTACCGCTTGTTTGTTCATTGACTCATTAAAAAATTGATATTTATTACCGCCACTACCTTTGGCATGATACATAGCCGTATCGGCATTTTTTAAAAGCTCTTGTGGGCTAGAACCATCTTCAGGGTACAGTACGATACCAATACTAGAATGTAACACTAATTCTTGGCTTTTTAGTTTAAGTGGTTCAGCTATTTTACTGAGAATTTTTTTAGCAATAGAGGTAATGGTATGAATGTCATTGGTGTTTTCAATAATTAAACCAAATTCATCACCACCTAAGCGGTAAACTGTATCATGAGCTCTAGCGGTATTAACAATGCGTTTAGCCACTTGACATAACAGTAAGTCACCGACTTCATGACCCAAAGAGTCATTAATTTTTTTAAAGTGATCTAAATCGAAAACCAGCAGTGCATGAGGAATTTTATGCTCAACTAAACGGGTTTGTGTTGCTTGAAAAAATGAACGGTTAGGCAACCCCGTTAGTGTATCTGAATTTGCTAGTTTTCTTAATTCGGCTTCATTCGCTTTACGCTCGCTAATATCTGAAAAAACACCAACAAAATGCGAAATATTATTATCATCGTCGCGAATAATATCAATATTAAGGTCGATATAATAAAGCTCTTTGTTATTGCGAATATTTTCTATTTCACCATGCCAATTACCATGGGTTAGTACATGCCTTTTTACTGAAAGGGTAAAATCATCAGGGTAGCGAGAAAAAAACAAGGGTTTATTTAATACTTGCTCTTTAGATTCGCCAGTTATTTTTTGATAGGCGCTATTAACATTAACAATACGGAATTGGCGATTAAAAATAACAACAGCATCTGAAATACTTTCAATACATTTAGCAAATAATTTTAGTTGCTCTTCTGCGTTTTTAATATGGCTAATATCTTTTAATGTGCCTGTTATACGGGTAGGAATATTATGTTCGTTATATTCAACCGCTTTACCGCGGTCAAGTACCCATAACCATTGATTGTTTGTGCTTTTAACGCGATAGGTTGCCTCAAAATGATCGCTTTTGCCTTGCTTATGATCTTCTATGGCTTGGTAAACTCGATATATATCTTGAGGATGAATATTGCTGTATTCTCGTAGTAAAAGTAGTTTTTCATTTTCACTGAGTTGTGGATTATTTAGCGCGTCTTTTTGAGCATCGCTTAAATTGCGGCAACCATCTTGCGGAAACTCTAATACACCCCAAATATTTGAGCGATATATTTTCCCTGTGTTAATATTCCAGTCCCACATTTCATCACCACTACCCCATAAAGAAAGCTTTAAACGTTCCTCACTTTGTTGTACTTGTAGATGAATGAGGCGGCGATGGCGTATTTGTTGAATAAAATAGGCTATTACTAACAGTATAAATAAACAATAGGCCAGTAATGCGTATTGAGAGAGCCACCATGGTGGTAATATTTCAATGGCAAGGCGTTTGGTTTTTACTTGAGTGGGGTTATAACGATCATAGACCTGTACTTCAAAGGTATAATCACCCGCACTTAAATTGGTATAGGTTGCCCGTTGGTTATTTCTTCCTGTATCTAGCCAGTTTTGCTCTAAATCTAATAACCGATAACGATAGGCTATTTGACTGGGTAATTTAGGATTAGGGGTGGTAAATTCAATACTAAAGGGAGATTGTGTATAGGCAAGTGTTAACTTATCTAATTGGTTAATATGTTTACTAATTTCAAACTTATTATCTTCTTGGTTATTTGCGCTAAATTCTTTTTTGATCGTTTTAGCGTTAATGGTGACAGGTTTATTTGCTATTAATAATTGATTTAAAACCGGGACGGGAATATTTTGCTTTATTTTTATGACGTCATTGGGGATAAATTGAATAAAACCATTAAGGCCACCAAAATAAATATGATCTTTAGATGATATTAATGCGGATCTACGTAGTAACTCGTTATTGCTTAGGCCATAATCTTGAGAAAAACTTTTAACTTGTTTACTAATGGGTGATATAACACTGATGCCATTAGCAACTGAAATCCATGCGTTTTCATTTTTATCAATAGAAATAGCATTAATATTATTATTAATTAGTCCATTATTTTCGTTAAATAAATAAGTTTTCCAATTAGTTTGATCAATTAATAAAACACCTTGATCGAAAGAGCTAAGCCATAGTTTATTGTTTGATATACTTATGTTTGTAGTGT
>WFQC01000128.1 GCA_015487235.1 Alteromonadaceae bacterium | reverse complement strand
CAGCGTGTAAATTGACGGGCGCGATCGGCTCTAAAATTCATAAAGATCATCGCATCACCATCATCTACTTTAATGGTTTGCTGGTCTTTAGTTAAAATGGCAGAAGCTTGCACAAATTCATCGTTTTCCCCTCGCTGATAGGCCGCATCAAGTGCACTAATAGCATCAGTAAATTGATGTTCAGCTTCACCACAAACCAGTAAATTATAGGCTTTTTCAACACGATCCCAGCGCTGATCTCTGTCCATTGCATAATAACGACCAATAATGGAGGCTATTTGGCTTTCAGTTTCATTATTAAATAATTTTTCAAACATCGCTTGCGCTTTTAGTAGTGATGCTTTGGCGCTTCGCGGTGGGGTGTCTCGACCGTCTAAAAAGGCATGTAGGTAAACTTTAGTAGCGCCACGATTTTTAGCCAATGCTAACATGGCAAAAATATGATCTTCGTGACTGTGTACTCCCCCTGGAGAAAGCAAACCAAATACATGCACAGCTTTATTGGCTGCTACTGCTTTGTCAACGGCATTACATAGTGCAGGGTTTTGTTCAAATTCGTTATCGCTAATCGCTTTGGTAATACGCGTAAAGTCTTGATAAACGACTCGCCCGGCACCTAAATTAACATGACCTACTTCAGAATTGCCCATTTGTCCATCGGGCAAACCTACTGCCATGCCTGAGGTTTCAATTAACATATTAGGGTAATTTGTCATTAAGCCGTCAATAACTGGCGTTTTAGCATGATAAATGGCATTGGCTTGGTGCTCTTTACGGTATCCCCAACCATCTAAAATAATAAGAACAATAGGCTTTTTCTCTGACATTGATTTTCCTAATAGTATACTAACCTGAGTTCAGGTTGCGCTAATTTGATATAAACAATAGGCAAACATTGTACCCTTAAAT
The DNA here is from genome assembly GCA_015487235.1 of Alteromonadaceae bacterium. Taxonomy (GTDB): domain Bacteria; phylum Pseudomonadota; class Gammaproteobacteria; order Enterobacterales; family Alteromonadaceae. The sequence goes on along the minus strand of WFQC01000128.1, from coordinate 12,509 downwards.
GTATGAAAATCGCCAGCGCATTGATGATACTTTTCTATTTCAGTTTATAAGCTTGCAGAATAAACCGTGATGCTCGCATCTTGGGGGCAAATAGGTATATAATGTCGCCAATTTTTTGCAAGAGGTTCAGCAATACTATGGAACAATACATTACATTTTTTGGCAATCATCCTATGCTTTCGGCTGTTTGGGTTGCGCTTGTCGTAATGATTGTATTTACTACTATCAAAATGAAAATGTCGCCTATCAAAATCATTTCACCGCAAGAACTGACCTTTTTGGTTAACAGAGAGCAAGGTGTTGTGGTTGATATTCGTGATGATAAAGCTTTCAAAGGCGGACATATTATTGATTCAAAACACTTAACTAAAGATAAAATTAGCAAAAATGATTTTGCCCTACTTGAAAGTGTTAAAGATAAGCCCATTATTGTAGTGTGTAATGCGGGGATCAGTGCCCAAGGTGTTGCAACACAACTTTTAAAAGCAGGATTTAGTCGAGTAAACGTTTTAAAAGGTGGTATTAGTGCATGGATTAGCGCTGGCTTACCTGTGGTAAAAAAATAATGGCAAAAGTCGAAATTTATACAACAACGTATTGTCCTTATTGCGTGCGAGCAAAAGCTTTGTTATCGCAAAAAGGTGTAGATTTTCATGAAATTAAAATTGATGAAAATCCCGCATTACGCCCTGAAATGATCAAACGTAGTAATGGGGCTTATACTGTGCCTCAAATTTTTATTGCGGGTACTCATGTCGGTGGTTGTGATGATTTATATGCTCTAGAAGCAAATAACGCATTAGACCCTTTATTAACAAAATAACTGTGTTTACAAATAATTAAAGAAAATAGGAATATACCCATGGCTGATGAAATTCAAAATGGCGCCGATACTGCCCAAACTGAGGCACAACCGCAATTTGCAATTCAACGCGTTTACACTAAAGATATCTCTTTTGAAACTCCTAACTCTCCGGCTATTTTTCAAAAAGAGTGGAAGCCTGAAGTTAAGTTAGATCTTGATACTCGTTCAAATAAATTAGCTGAAGATACTTATGAAGTTATCTTATCTTTAACGGTAACGGTTAAGGTTGAAGATCAAACTGCCTTTTTAGCTGAAGTACAACAAGCGGGCATTTTTACTATTGGTAACATGCCTGAGCCACAATTAGCTCATATGATTGGCGCTTTTTGCCCCAATACGTTATTTCCATACGCGCGTGAAGCTGTGTCAAGTTTAGTTAATCGTGGTTCTTTCCCACAATTAAACCTTGCTCCGGTTAACTTTGACGCTTTATTTGCTTCTTATGTGCAACAGCGTGCTGCCGAGCAACAAGCAGCAGAAGCGCCAGCTTCAACTGAAACACACTAAGCGTTAACACATGACAACCGTGTCAGTCAAAACATCAACTGTTACTGTGTTAGGTGCTGGATCTTATGGTACAGCACTAGCCATTTGTTTAGCACGTAATGGGCACAAAACACTATTGTGGGGGCGCAATGCTGAGCAAGTTCAAGCAATGCAAGCTACGCGACAAAATCATAAATATTTACCCGATATTTTATTTCCTCCAAGCCTACAACCTGAAGCTGATTTAGCAGCAGCAATTGCGGCAACTGATACTGTTTTGGTGGTGGTGCCCAGTCATGCTTTTGCTGATATGTTACTTGAGATAAAGCCATTATTATCAAGTAATGCTCGTATTGTTTGGGCAACCAAAGGGTTAGAGCCTGATACAGGGCGTTTACTACAAGATGTTGCGCGTGAAATTTTAGGCGATAAAATCAGTTTAGCAGTTTTGTCAGGGCCTACTTTTGCGAAAGAAATGGCGGCAGGGTTACCAACGGCAATTTCGTTATCGTCAACCGATGATAATTTTGTAGCTGAATTCTCTGAATTATTGCATTGTGAAAAATGCTTTAGGGTTTATAGTAACAAAGATTTTATTGGCGTACAGCTTGGTGGAGCCGTAAAAAACGTGATTGCTATTGGAGCAGGTATGGCTGATGGTATTGGCTTTGGTGCAAATGCTCGAACAGCTTTAATTACACGCGGCCTTGCTGAAATGACACGTTTAGGTAAGCCTTTAGGGGCTGACCCCGCAACGTTTATGGGTATGGCAGGGTTGGGCGATTTAGTACTAACTTGTACTGATAATCAATCGCGTAATCGACGCTTTGGCTTAGCTTTAGGGCAAGGCATTACTGTTGATGAAGCAATGAAGTCGATAGGGCAAGTTGTCGAAGGTTACCGCAATACTAAAGAAGTGTTTATGTTGGCTAAACGTATGCAGGTAGAAATGCCTATTGTTGAGCAGGTGTATCAAGTTTTGTATCAGCAAAAATCAGCTAAAGCGGCCGCAACCGACTTACTTTCGCGTGCGCGTAAGTACGAATAACTTGATAGTAAGTCATTAGCTCATAAGTTTATTTAGGGAAACAAGGTCGTCATTAAAAGCCTGTTTTACAGGTTTTTAATTTGGGGAGTGTGTTAATACCAACTCGAATAAATAACTGATCAACCTTGCTGGTTAAAATAATACCTAGCTTCGTTATGAATTTTGCAAGTAGAATAACTACTTACTGCAATTCAAACCTTGCTAACCATCATTTTTCCTGCGCAAATTTTAGATCATTTAATTAATCGAATTGGTATAACCCGTCTAAACTGCATTGATAAAGTGTAATTGGCGCCAAGCTTCATAAACCATCACTGAAACAGCATTCGATAAATTCATACTACGACTGTCTTTGAGCATCGGAATACGTATTTTATATTCATCAGGAATTTGATCGCGTACTTCATCGGGTAAACCATGAGTTTCAGAACCAAACAATAAGTAATCACCCAATTGAAATTGCGCATCGGCATGGTAGTTGGTTGCTTTTGTGGTGACGGCGAAAATACGCTTTGGCTGTTCATTTTCAACAAAGGCATTAAAATTAGCGTGAAACTTAATGTCTGCATATTCGTGATAATCTAGCCCTGCACGTTTTAATTTAGCGTCATCAAATGAGAATGCTAAAGGTTCAATAAGATGTAAACGAAAACCAGAATTTGCACATAGGCGAATAATTGCTCCAGTATTTTGTGGAATTTTAGGTTCAAATAATACAACATCTAGCATGAGATAACTCGGGTTGTTAAAATCGGCGTGATTATAGCGTATTATGAATACAGGCAACAACAGCAATGCATTTATAGCAACAAAAGAGAACAATTGAGTGACAGATAACAAAGTACTTTCAAGTGATGAATATAATTTTTGGGTTAAGTTAGCTGCTTTTGCCGCCTCAGGTGCCGCATTACTATTAGTGAGTTTAAAGCTTTATGCTTGGTTTGCAACAGGTGCTAGCTCTATGCTCGCGTCGGCGACAGACTCTATGCTTGATTTATTTGCTTCACTGATGAATGTTGTTATTTTACGTTTTGCTTTAGCCCCTGCTGATGACGAGCATAAATTTGGTCATGGTAAAGCAGAAAGTCTTGCCGGTTTAATTCAAGCGGCTTTTGTTTTAGGCTCAGGTATATTATTACTAATCAACGGTGTTGACCGCTTTATTAACCCCAAGATAATAGAACAAAGTGAAGTAGGCATTATTGTGACGCTGATCGCCATTGCGGTAACGCTTGCCTTAGTTATTTTACAAAAACATGTGATCCAAAAGACTGCTTCTTTGGCTATTAGCGCTGATTCAATGCACTATCAATCTGACTTACTGCTCAATGTGGGCGTATTACTTGCACTTTATTTAAGTCAAGGTATTTGGTTAAGGGCTGATGGGCTATTTACTATTTTGGTGGGTGCTTACTTACTCTGGGGCGCAGGCAGTATCATGTGGTTAAGTGTTCAGCACTTAATGGACCATCAATTAACCGAAGAAGAACAACAACAAATTCTAGCGATAGCATTAAAACACCGTAAAGCTTTGGGTGTGCATGATTTACGTACTCGCCAAGCAGGGCAACAACGCTTTATTCAATTTCACCTAGAGCTTGATGATAACTTACCTTTGTTTGAAGCGCATGCTATTGGTGAAGAAATAGAAAATGAACTACTAGAAAAATTAGCCCCTTGTGAAGTGTTTATTCATCACGATCCTGTTAGTAGTGTTGGTGATGACGTTGAACGTGTGCTTAATCCGAATGCTGAGCAAACCAATTGAGTGCAGTTTTTATTGTCGGCTCTCGATAACAATCGTCCTCAATAAATAGTTCATGTTTAGCCTGATTAATAACCACAGGTTTGCCATTAGGACAAGAAGCAGAATTAATCTGATGAAGTTGCTGACAAAAATCGTTTTGCGCTTTGTTATCGACGACTTTGTCGGCACCTGATTGAATAACTTGTATCGGAAGGGTTAGCTTCGTTAAATGTGTAAAAATAGCCTCTCTTGCTTTCAGTGACTCACTTAACCATTTAATAGTTACCCCGCCTAGCTGTATTTGTGGTTTTTGCTGATATAAATGGATAAATTTTTGATAACGACTCTTACTATGTGTTAACGGATTATCGTTAAAAGCTTTAGCTTTGTAATTGCCTTGGCCAATAAAATACCAAGGCGTTTTAGAGACTAACGCATTGAAAAATAATGCACTATTAATAATTACTGTGGTTAACCACAAAGGTAATATGCCACGATTAAAAGTGATCATCGGGGAAGAAAGTACAGCTGCTTTAATGGGATGACGGTACAACTGAAAATAACGTAAAGCAATCGTGCTTCCCATTGAGTGCGCAAGTAAATAAATAGGTGTTTGTTTGGCTAGGCAATAGGGCTCTACAATGGAGGCGATAAAAGTATTTAGATCTTCTGCATAGTCATCAAAGTGTTTAACATAACCTTTATGTGGGTTTTTCAACATTCTTTCCGATAAACCTTGCCCGCGGTGATCCAAAATAAAAATATCAAAACCTTGTTGAAATAGCTCAACAATTAGCTCTTCATATTTCAGGTAACTTTCACTACGTCCCGATGAAATGACTAAACATTTTGTATGCATTTCATGACAAAAACTTGCATAAGCTATGGTGATATTATTCACACCGCGAAATTGCGCGAAGCTTCCTTTTTGCCAGAAGGTGTTGTTAATATGCTCCATAGAGTATCTTTATAATTTATGTGATAGTGAGTTGAGGTTGTAACTGAATTTAGTGATTGTTTTTAAAGTTACCCGCCTTTACAGGCTATTTCAATATATTAATTTTCTAAACTAAAAGAAAATATTTTTGACATTTGGCTTTCAACGGCTTTGCCATTAATTGTGGCAGGTTCAAAGCGCCATTTTTTCATGGCATTGCGAATAGCACGTTTAAAGTAGTTTACCTTGCCTTTGCCTTGTTGATCGAATTCTATGTTACGTACAAAGCCGTGAGTATCAATGGTAAAGTGTACTAATACTTCTAATTCCACTTTATTACGCTTGGCTATTGAAGGATATTTAGGAGGGAATGAAGCAATTAATGACGCCGCCTGCTTACGGTTACGCGAAGTAGCAGCATAATCTTTTTTTTCTGTTAGTTGAGGTTCAACCCTTTTATATTCAGGTTGAGTGCTCGCAAGAGCGGCTATCTCTTGTGCATAGGCATTTGTAGGGCTTTTATATTGTGTTAACACATTCGTTTGTCGTGCTGGTTTGAGTAATTTTTTATTATGCACTTGTTTATCCATTGCACTTTTATCTACTACTTGTGCTTTTTTAATGGAGGCTGCTGAAACTTGAGCTACTTTTGCTTGGGCAGTATGTTTTTTAGCTTTGCTTTTTGTTACTTTTTGGATGTCATTTGTGTGATTTTTTGATTGGCTAAAGGCAGCTAGCGTATTATTTGCTAGCGGCTTATCTGTTATTTTTGGGCTAATGATATTAGTTGCTTGTGACGTTGTTGGTGCTTTATTCTCTGGTTTGGTATAAGGCTGAGAAAGTTGTGGAACGGTGTCGTTTAATAAGTGTTTTGCAATACTAGCCTTCGTTAAATCAGTAGATTGATTTTGTGCTAATAAAGGGTTTGAACCTTCAGTATTACCGGTATAGAAAGGCAAGTATGAAAAACTCTTCTCGAAGGTAGATAAGCTTAAGAATTCTTTTGATGTTATTGCTAATAAGCTGGTAACAATAAACAACCCCGCAAACCACTTACTCACATCATTATTTGACGTGCAATGAGAATCAACTAAACGAATTACTCGTTGTTTTAAGTCGCCACCAGAAGCGGCTAAAGCCATTTGCGGAATAGAATGATTATGTTTTTGGCACAACGCAGCTGTTTCGGTTAAGGCGCGCGCATAAGCGATAGGTTGGCAGCAGTGTTGTACGGCAATATCGTCACTACAATATTCTCTTTCATTACGCATTTGCGTTGAAACCCAATGAACCGCAGGGTGAAAAAATAATAATATTTCCACTAAGGTTTGCATAAAATTCACAAGATAATCGTGGCGTTTAATATGTGCTAGTTCATGTAACAGTAACATTTCTAATTGCGCTGGAGTTAAACCAGACAACATACTTGCAGGAAGCAGTACTACTGGCTTTAACCAACCAATTGCCATGGGTATATCGGCTTTAACAGAAATGAGTAACCTTGGCATTGCCATTAATTTTACTTGTGCGGCTAATTTAACAAAACGTTCATTTAGCTCAATATTAGCCGGATAAACGCCTTTTTTGGTTAATCGGCTTACGTAACGAATATCGTAAAGCAGCTTTAAGCTTAAATAACTGACTGTGATCAACCATAAAATGGCTATGTAAGGAAAATATTCAGCCAAGTTTTCTGAAAATTCAGCATTGCTTGAACGGGTAATACTCGTGACAATAGTTGATATAGCTTCTTTACCTTGGTGCAATAAAGCAAAATCGCTTTGATAGATTAATGCAAAAGTGGCTATCGGTAATAGTAAGTTAGCTAGCATCGCTGTTGCAGCTAAGCCATAACGTAATTGCGGATTTTTATTGGAAATAAAAAGGTAGAGCAGTTTTAATACACAAGCAACCAAAAGCCCTTGCCACAAAAAGTGCACAAGTGTCATGGCTAAACTGTATAAGAAAGGGTTTTCTAACATGAATACCTAATTATTATTGATTATTTACGCTAAAGCGTGGTTTCGTTTTGCTTCTCTATTTCATCAAGCATAGCGCGTATATCATTTATTTCCTCTTTTGAGGTTGAATCGCCTATGGCACGCATAACTAATTTTGAGGTTGAACCACCAAAAGCTTTATGAATAAGGTCTTTTAATAACGATGATTGTGTTTGGGTTTCGCTATCTGCTGGCGCATAAACATGAGCTCGGTTACTTTCGTCTCTAACAACTAGCGATTTTTCATGCATAATTTGAAGAATTTTAAGTACAGTGGTGTAACCAATTTTTTGTGTTTCACTAACGGCTAAATGAATTTGTTTAACGGTAGCTGGTCCTATTTCCCATAATATATTCAACAATGATAACTCAGCTTCAGTAGGCTTGAGCACAGTTTTCTTTTGTGACATGTTTACTTCCTTCTTTCATATTAGTTTCTTAAAAAACTAGAAAAACTAATATCGAATTTTAACTAGAGAGTATTGATACGAACTCAATCGTATCTTGGATTGCTCAAAGGAGCAACAATATAACGCAAAAAATTGTGTGTTTTTTGCACTTTGATTTTTATTGTTGTGAAGTTTTATCAATTAAATCAGCATAATACTCACCAAGGCGAGTAACAGTTCCGCTCTCAGCATTTGGGTTAAACTCAATCATATTAGGCGCAAATGTTGTTATTACGGTTGAACCTAGTTTAAAGCGCCCCATTTCATCGCCTTTTTTAAATGTGATTGCAGTGCTACCGTCTTTAGGGTATTGCCAGCGGAAAATATCTTTACCTGCTGGAGGCGTTATTGTGCCAGCCCAGACAGTTTCAATACTAGCAACAATGGTTGCACCAACTAAAACCATAGCCATTGGGCCGTAAGCGGTATCAAAAATAGTGACTACACGCTCATTACGAGCAAACAAATTAGGTACGTTATTCGCGGTAAGTGGGTTAACTGAAAATAAATCTCCTGGTACATAAATCATTTCTCGTAGCGTTGCATCTATGGGCATATGAATGCGGTGGTAATCTTTAGGGGCTAAATAGATACAAGAAAATTTACCTTGCTGAAAAGGCGCAGCAGTATCTGTATTACCGCCGAGTAATGTGGTTAAACTGTAATTAAAACCTTTTGCTTGAATCAGTTGTCCTTCAACAATATCACCTTGTTGACTAATGGTGCCATCAACGGGGTAGCATAATATTTTAGGATCTGAGTTTATCGTACGTGCGCCCTCAGCCAATTCTCGGGTAAAAAAGTCATTAAAGGTGGCAAAATCACTGGCGTTTTTTAGTTTGGCTTCTTGCATATTAATTTTATAGGTTTTAATAAAAAAAGTGATTAACTGCGTTGTTAGCCAACCTGCTTTGGCAGAGGCTAACTTGCCTACTACACGCGAAATTGCATGTTTAGGCATAATATACTGAAAAGTGATTTTTATTTTGTTTACTAAGCGGTTACTTGACACAATATTTCCTTAGTGATTAAAGCGAGAGGTTAATTTGTTATCGCCTAAACTGGCAACAATGCGCTGAAAACTATCATAACGTTCAGCATGTATTTGTTTGTTTTTGACTGCAGCAACTAATGCGCAACCGGGATCTGTTTGATGTTTACAATCTCTAAATTTGCACAACCCCTGAAAAGGTGTAAATTCTACAAAACCATTAAAGACTTGCTCAGGGGTTAAATGCCATAAACCAAATTCACGAATACCTGGAGAATCAATTAAATCACCGCCTTGGGCAAAGTGGTATAAACGTGCTACCGTTGTGGTGTGTTGTCCTAACCCTGAGTTATCTGATACTTGCTGGGTGAATACCGCCAGTTCAGGCATTAAGCTGTTAACTAAAGTTGATTTTCCTACCCCTGATTGACCAACAAAAATACTGACTTTATCTTTTAATAAAGTACGTAACTCTTCAATACCTATAGAGGTTTTATTACTCAGTCGTAATATTTTATAGCCAATATCTTGGTAAATTTTTAAACTTTTCTCAATAGCTAACTGATTTTCAGCATTGAGCAGATCTATTTTATTAAGCAGTAAAATGGGGGTAATACCGGTTTGCTCTGCGGCAACAAGGTAGCGATCGATAATATCGCTGTTAAAAGCAGGTAATACTGATGAAACGATTAAAATTTGATCGATATTGGCAGCAATGGGTTTGACACCATCATAAACATCAGGGCGACATAAAACTGTTTTGCGTTCTTCTACAGCTTCTATTACGCCAGAAATGCTATGCTTAGTTGCTTTGCCTTGTCGCCATAATACTTTATCGCCACACACTAATGAGGTTACTGAGCGACGAATATTACAACGAAAAATTTGTCCCTCACCACTTTCAACATCAGCATGTTGACCAAAACGACTAATAATAATGCCAGTTTTAGCTTCACTGAGTTCTTCGTCTTGCCAGAGTTGTTGATCATCTTTATTTCGCAGTTTTTTAGCTTGGTTTGCTTTGATCCTGCGAGATTGACCTTGAGTTAGCTTCTTTTTTGCCACAAAAATTAATAATGTTAATAAAAAAATAGGTAAAGTATTATACTCTATTCTTCACGCTTATCTAGATAAGCTCGTTTTAGCGCTAGTTATGCGTTAGTGCTTTTTGTTATTTAGGAGTTTGTATGACCTGTAATGAGAGTAATTTAATTTGGCTTGACTTAGAAATGACAGGTTTAGAGCCCGAGACCGATGTAATTTTAGAAATTGCTTCTATTGTAACTGATAGCCAATTAAATATTTTGGCAGAAGGGCCTGTATTTGCTATTAAACAGGAAAAATCAGTGCTTGATAATATGAGTGAATGGTGTATTGAGCACCATGGTAAATCGGGGTTAACCAAGCGCTGTTTAGAAAGCCAAACTGATTTAGTGAGTGCAGAACAAGCCACGCTTGAATTTGTGCGCCAGTATGTGCCACAGGGCAAGTCGCCAATGTGTGGCAACAGTATTGGCCAAGATCGCCGCTTTTTAGTGAAATATATGCCTGAGTTTGAAGGGTATTTTCATTATCGTAACCTTGATGTTAGCACTGTGAAAGAATTAGCTCGACGTTGGAAACCTGAAGTGCTTGCTAAGGTTACGAAAACTGGCGCCCATTTAGCCTTAGATGATATTCGCGAGTCTATTGCTGAACTTGTTGTTTATAAAAAACATTTTTTTTCATTGTAATAAAACTCTTGAAGGTCTGACCAGTTTGTTGAACAATGCCTATTATTTTTAGTTGGCTAGTAAATTTATTATGGCAAATCGTTTAAGTCGTTATGTAAGTAAAATTAATCGGGGTCCACGCTTTTTGCGCTCTTTTTTGTTGAGCAAACTTTTTTGCTCACAAGTAAAATTTGCTAACACAGCTGGCGTTACCTTAGTTGAGGTTTCTCAAGAACAAGTCTTATTAACGCTTGCCAATAAAAAACGCGTACAAAATCATATTGGTGGTATTCATGCGGTTGCGGCAGCCTTATTGGCAGAGTCGGCTACGGGGTTAATATTGGGCATGAATATTCCAAGTGATCGTTTACCGTTACTAAAGTCAATGACCTTAAACTATTATAAGCGTATGCAAGGTAATTTAACTGCCAAAGCTTATTTAACGAAAGAGCAGCGTCTACAAATTCAACAACAAGAAAAAGGCGATTTAATGATTGCTGTTGAGTTAACCGATGAGTCAGGTCAAGAACCGATTGTTGCGCAAATGCAATGGGCATGGATTAGCAAAAAATAATTGGCTTGATACAAAGAAGCACCGCGATCAAAACGCTTTTAGATTGAACAAAATTCAAACTCTAAAGTTCAACACGTCCTAAAAAGCTATTGATTCTGATGCTAGTTTCCCTACACTAGATCAAAATAATAATACAGTGCAGGGTTAGGCGCCAAAATTTCATGGTAGATGTTAGTGGTTTAAAATTATTAAAACAAGTGAAGAATCAGCTTGTTAGCTTATCTTTATTGATATTGCTTGCTTTAGCATTGGCCATTGCTCTCTTTTTTTATAATGAAGAAAGAGTACAACAACTACATGATCAACAATTACCTTTATGGCAACAGCAAGCTGAATTTCAACAACATCGTTTTGCGATAAAGCAACTCATTACTCAAATTTTATCTCTTGATAATGCCACTCAATATTTACCTTTACAGAAAAAATTATTAGTGCACTTTCAAGCGGTTGCTAAGTTAGAAAGCCATAATGAAAATACCTTTAAATCGTTTATCTACCAATATAATAAACAGTTACCTGAGGTAAAGCGCCTAATAAGCAATAGCCATAGAAACCACAAATATAAACAAGCGATCTTATCTTTGCTGCAGTCAATGTTAACAGCGGTTGATAAGTTGATCACTGCTAAAGAGCAGCGGGCTACTATGCTTTTTCAACAAATAATGACGGATAAGTTAACCGATAAAGTCACTAAAACCCGAGCAAAGGCTTATGCAAAAATTAGCCAGCAATTATATCAATTAACTCGCTTTCACCAAAAACTGTTTCAGGTGTACGGTAAAATAGAGCCTTTATCGTTAACTACACCTTTTGAAGAAGTTAATGAACTTGCTATTCTTGTTAACGAGCTATTTTTCTTGGTAGAACAACAGGGTAGAGATTTTACCTCGTTATTGAGTAAAGCAGAGCTTAATAAGTGGCAGCAATTACAAAATATTTTGGTTGGTGATATTAATTTAATTGCTAAATGGCGTGGACAGCTGCGACTAAGCAGCATTTATTACCAACAGTTAAAGCAATGGCAACGCAGTATTGATAAACCGATCACATTGCAAAAAATAGCGCCAGAGCGTCGTTATTTTTTTACATCAATTATAAAGGGTATTCAACAATATATTCCGCAGTTTAGTGGGCAATATTTTATTTACTTTATTTTGGTGGTGCTGGCGCTATTATTTATTATTATTTTATTAACATTACTCTCATTAGAAAAAACTGTTCGCAATTACCTTAAACAATTAATGGGCTTTATTGGTATTGATAAAAGTGATCAGGCTAGTGAACAAGAAATAGCATTAGATTTTCATCACAGAATAAAAACATTACAACAGCATGATGAAGCTTATCAACAACAAGCGTTACAAATAGCAACATTAGAAAACGTATTAACTTTTATTACGACACATAGCAAAACTTGCGCTTGGCAAATACCATCAAGGTCTTTTACTCAACAAATAGGGCTGATCTTTCAAGTACTTGCTATTAAGCCTAATGCAGAAAAAGTCACTAAATTCTCAACTTTATGGCGACAAGCATTCAATAAAACAACACGCTTGTATCTGATATCACAAGCCAAACAAGCAAAACAACAGCAAAAAATTCAATATTGCACAGTTAGCACTACGCAAGGTGAAGTGCTTGATATTGTTATTGCTTACCAAGAAGCAACTCACTCATATATCGGCATACTTAAAAATAAT
>WFQC01000127.1 GCA_015487235.1 Alteromonadaceae bacterium | reverse complement strand
GCTATTTCTTCTGCTGCAGCTTGCTCGGCTTGCGGTTCATTGGTTGTGCTGTCATCAGCTGGAGTTTGGCTATCAGCTGCGCCAATTTCATCCAGTAAAGCATCAATATCATCAGGATCAGCTATTTCTTCTGCTGCAGCTTGCTCGGCTTGTGGTTCATTGGTTGCGCTTTCATCAGCTGGCGCTTGGCTATCAGCTGCGCCAATTTCATCCAGTAAAGCATCAATATCATCAGGATCAGCTATTTCTTCTGCAGCAGCTTGCTCGGCTTGCGGCTCATTGGTCGTGCTTTCATCGGCTGGCGCTTGGCTATCAGCTGCGCCAATTTCATCCAGTAAAGCATCAATATCATCAGGATCGGCTATTTCTTCTGCAGCAGCTTGCTCGGCTTGCGGCTCATTGGTCGTGCTTTCATCGGCTGGTGCTTGGCTATCAGCTGCGCCAATTTCATCCAGTAAAGCATCAATATCATCAGGATCGGCTATTTCTTCTGCTGCAGCTTGCTCGGCTTGTGGTTCATTGGTTGTGCTGTCATCAGCTGGTGCTTGGCTATCACCTGCGCCAATTTCATCCAATAAAGCATCAATATCATCAGGATCGGCTATTTCTTCTGCAGCATCTACTTGTTCGTTTGTGCTATCAGTTTTGTCTTTTTGAACATTATCAATATCATCTGAACTATTATCAACAGCTTCATCATTGAGATCAGACAGTAAAGCATCTAGATCATCTTGCGCTAATTGCCCTTCTTCTAAAGGCTCGCTCTCAGTTTTTTCACTCTCATCATTCGAGTCATTACTCGCATCAGTATCAAGATCACTGAGTAAAGAATCTAAATCACCTTGATCAAGTTGACCTCCTTCAAGCGGCTCAGAGGTTTCATCATCAAAAGCAATATCGTCTAAATCATCTAGGTCATCTAAATCGTCAAGATCATCTAGCTGAATAACATCATCATCAAGCAATTGTTCCGTATTATCATCAAGTAATTGTTCGTCTTCATCAAGATCAATCGCTAGTTCATCATCAAGAGATAGCTCATCATCGAGTGATAGTTCTTCATCGAGTGATAATTCTTCATCCAATGAAAGTTCTTCAACAGGTTTTTCTTTTGGTGCTTCTTCAACGACTTCTTTTTCTATAGGCTTTTCTTTAATTTCAACTGGTTCGTTATTATCAGTATTTTTACGACGTAAGAAGAAAATTATGCCTGTTACAATCAGTAAAGCAGGTACCGTTGTTACAAGTAATAAAAACCAAATACTTGACGTAAAACTTTGCTTTTCAAGCTCTGCTTGCTGTTTTTCAAGTAAAAGTTCTTGTTCTCTAGCTCTTGCTTTTGCTAATAATTCCTTCTGTAAAGCAAGCATATTATCCATTTGCAACTTTAATTCTTTATTTTTTGCTATTTCATTCTGCAAAGATAATAGTTGCTCATTAAATTTAGCTAAGCGTTTTCTTAAGCTTTCATTTTCTTTTAATAAAGCTTGTAAACCATCAATAGAATCAAGCACATCTTGTTGAATTGTTGATAGTTTTTCTTTTTGTTCACTACCAATAGTTTGAAGTTTTTCATTTATCTCAGTTTTAGCCGCTTCAAGATCTTTTTTCTTAGCAACTTCTTCGACGACTTTTTTAGGCGATTTTTTGACAATAGCTGCAACCTTTTTTTGCCATACTTTTTCATCAACAGTTACTTTTTTTCGAGCTGCAGAGTCATTAATACTCATCATTTCTCGGTATGATGGAATTTTAAGGTACTCACCTTCAACCAAAAAATTCATGTTGTTATCAACAAATGCTTGGGGATTTTTATAATATAAAGCTTGCATCACCTGATAAACGGTCAGGCGAGTGTCTGGCCGAACTTTAAGTGCTATCTGCCAAAGTGTATCTCTTGCCGTAATAGGGCCATAACGGTCGAAAGGAAAAATATCGGTACTTTTAGGGCCTCTAACACGAATACCAGCTTCTTCAGCTGCCAATACAGGCATACTTGCGCTGATAAACCCTATAAATAAAACCTGCCAAAGACACAGGCGTAACCATGATTGCATCGAAACTATCCTAAATAATCTTTGCCAAATGTTTGACAAAATCAATATTGATCAATAAGTTTTTATCGTTGTTATAAATATAAGCAATTTTTATACCGAATGATAATTATTTTAACGTGATGATATTATTATTGCTATCGCTGTTGTATCGGCCAATATTTCTTTTTTATTAGAATAATCCTAACTTATTTCACTCGTAATACCAATGCAATAAAATAGCAGAGCTCATTTTAAAGCAATGCTGTAAAATTGAAGTAGCACAAATTTTATGCTTATGATGAAGTGTAAGTACGCTTCAATTCTTTATGATCAATAACGTTTTTATAATAGTAAAAAATATTAGAAATTATCTACTACCTATCAATAAAGCTGATTAAGTAGTTAATACATACCTCATTATTCCATAGCCAAGGATGATGTTTGCACCCTTGTAATGATATAAGCCGCCATAAAAGTTTATTTTTATTAATTAAGCTTACAACCGTATCGTATGGGGCTGTATCATCATCTATTGCATGAATAACTAGCGTTTCGATATCTTTATTTAACGCATTAGCGTCTGCAGATAAAGTGGAGTCATATAGTACCTGCCATAATGATGTTGTAGATGACATAACATTATGCTTAAGTAAATCTTCAGTAACTGCTACAGGAAATTCAGGTAATAATTTAGGTAAAAATTTTCCTACAACCCAACGCGTTAGCATACAGGTAACAATAGCGGTGAACATATTGGTCATCAACCAGCCGCTTGGTGTCCTCCTCATCCAACGATAGGCTAATTTTTCTGATGGAAAATAAGGTAAAGATAATAACACAAGCTTTTTAACCTGCTCAGGATGTTTACGAGCATAACTAAGTGATAATGCAGCTCCTAATGAATGCCCCATTAATGTAAAGCTTTTCAAATCAACTAAACTATTTTCTAAAGCGTTTAAATGTTGATTTTTAGTATAATTTATCCAAGGTTTAGGGGAATCACCAAAGCCTAGTAAATCAATTAACACAATATGGTATTTGTGAATTAGTTTACTTAATCCTGTTTGCCA
Organism: Alteromonadaceae bacterium; assembly: GCA_015487235.1. Taxonomy (GTDB): domain Bacteria; phylum Pseudomonadota; class Gammaproteobacteria; order Enterobacterales; family Alteromonadaceae. Next base: position 15,942 of record WFQC01000127.1, on the reverse strand, counting down.
ATAACGATTAGTGCCTCCTAAACCATGCAATATTACCAAGGTTTGTTTGCTTGAAATACCATATTCAATGCGGTGTAATTTATAAGGTGGGTGTTCTTTTTTAAATAAATTCACAAGCTAGGTTCAACAATAACAAACAAAAATATTGACTTACTCTAGTGCATTTCAATTAATAATGAAAGCAAGTAGTATCAAGGCTTCTTTTATAAAAAAGACCTGTAAAAACAGGCCTTTAATTGTTTAAATCAACAATTATAGTTTATGTATTCCTCAGAATGGTATATCGTCATCAAAGTCAATATCTGGTTCTTGCGGATTTAATTTTGCCGTTTGTTGAGGCGCGGGTTGTTGTGGAGCAAACCCTCCTTGCGGCTGTGCAGGTTGATTAAAACCACCTTGCTGGCCTTGATTAAACCCTGCACTTTGACCTTGTGCTGGTGCTTGGCTAAAACCGCCTTGAGGCTGATTAGGTTGAGCTGCAAACCCCGTTTGCGCTTGTGCAGGTTGTTGGGCATAACCACCTTGTTGAGGTTGTGATTGATTAAAACCTCCTGCTTGTTGGTTATTATAACTACCTTGGTTTTGCGTGCGCGAGTCAAGCATCTGCATGGTGCCATTAAAGCCTTGTACTACAATTTCTGTAGTGTACTGATCTTGACCTTGTTGATTGGTCCACTTTCTTGTTTGTAGTGCACCTTCAATATAAACTTTCGAGCCTTTTTTAAGGTATTCACCTGCAATTTCAGCTAATTTGCCAAAAATAACAATGCGATGCCATTCGGTTTTTTCTTTTTGCTCACCTGTTTGCTTGTCTTTCCAAGTATCTGAAGTTGCTACGGTAATATTAGCAACAGCGCCACCGTTGGGCATAAAACGAACTTCAGGATCTTTTCCCAAATTACCGATAATGATTACTTTATTTACACCTGCCATGAAAAAATCCTATTTTGTACAATAAACAAACCTTAATTATAGGTCAGTTTTAAATTAATTTTACGTGTGAAATATAATGCTTGATTCTATCACTTTATCAGCAAAATAATCGATAAGTATTTCAGCTTTTTCTATAAAGTGCACCCTAGTATGTTTTAAATTTTATACAAAGCATAAAGGGCGCTGCTTTTGTTATTTTCGCTACATATCACCTATTTATTTGCCACAACATTAGAGCATTTTTAGATTGAACAAAATTCAAACTCGAAAGTTCAACACGCTTTAACTATTCTGCTGTTTATCTTCAATAAAATGCTCCGCTAAAGCGGCTCTAATATCATCTGGTATTTTTTCAGATGCTTGTTTTTCATAGCAAAAATTAACCATTACCGCGGTACCTGAAACACATTTCGTGTCATGTTGCCAAAGCTCTTGATAAACATCAAACGACGCCCCACCAATGCGAGCAACGTAAGTTTTTACTTCTATTGGTTGGCCATAATACATTTGAGCATGATAAGAGACCTCTATTTTGGCTAAAATTAGCGGCCATGCATTTAAGTTTAATTCTGGACTAAATAATCTAAAGATTGGATCTCTCGCGCCCTCAAACCAAACTGGAACCATAGTATTATTGATATGACCTAAAGCATCAGTATCACTAAAACGTGGTGTTATAATTTCACTGTACATAATGAACATTACTCAACATCAAATGAATGTGGTTTATATTACACAGATACCTTATTAGACTCGATATTTTTTTACTATTTCTTTGCAATATGCAACAGCGCTTAATAAGATGCTCATTATTGTTTACTTAATATTAACTATAATCAAGCTATGACAGATTTTATCGAAGTATATCCCGATGTTTTATCGAAAAATTTTTGCCAACGTTTTATTCAACAATTTGAGCAAAGCCCTCATAAAAACCAAGGTAGAACAGGTGGTGGAGTAGATACGAGTAAAAAATTAAGCCAAGATATTTATATTAATCAGCATGCCGAATTTCAGCCCGCATTACAAGAAATCACCCAAGTTTGTGCTAAACAAGTTACCCAATACGTAGAAAAATACTTCTTTAGCTTGATCAGTGGTATTTCTTTAACAGTACAACACCCAAAAACCAAGCAACCAGTGCAATTAACAGCAGATAATTTTGAAGAAATAGGTAAACCCAACGCAATGAATTTAATGCGTTACTTATTTCGCTTAGCGCCCATTAATGCGCAAAAATATGAGCAAGGTAAAGGTAATTATGGTTATTGGCACTCTGAGATTTACCCTCAAGCCGGTTCAAACGATGCCTTGCATAGAATACTTTTGTTTATTATTTATTTAAATGATGTAGAAGAAGGCGGAGAAACCGACTTTTATTATCAAAATAAAAGCGTAAAACCTAAAGCTGGCACCATGGTTATTGCCCCTTGTGGTTTTACTCATACGCATCGTGGTAATGTGCCCATCTCATCAGATAAATATATTTTAACCTCATGGGTACAATTTAATCCCGCTGAGCGTATTTATATTCAACCCTAAGGATTCACTATGAAGATCTTAACCTCGTTAATCTCATTATTGCTCTGTGCTTTATTACTTAGCCTACCCTCATACGCAAAACCGGGGATAAAAGCACCAGAGCGAACTACAGGTGACGGCCCTTATAAGCGATTAATATTACGTGGTGGGATCATTATTAGTGGTGAAGGAGCTCCAGCTCGAGGACCAATGGATATTGTGATCGAAAATGATCGTATCACGCAAATACACAGTGTTGGTAATCCCGGTGTACCAATAAAAGCAAGCCATCGTATTCCTGCACGTAAAGGCGATGTAGAAATAAATATTGAAGGCCAATATGTTTTACCCGGCTTTATTAACATGCACGGACATATTGGCGGTAGTGCAGATAATATTCCAGCTGAATATGTTTTCAAGTTGTGGTTAGCGCATGGCATTACCACCGTAAGAGAGCCTGGTAGTTTTAATGGCGTTAGCTGGGTCATGGATCATGTTAAGCGCAGCCAAAAAAATACTATCGCCGCGCCGCGAATTATACCTTATGTTGGTTTTGGTATGGAGCAGCTATCGCCAATCACCACACCTAAACAAGCGCAAAAATGGGTAAAAAAAATAGCCCGCAGCGGTGCTAAAGGTATTAAGTTTTTTGGTGCGCCACCTGAAATAATGAAAGCCGCCCTAGCTGAAAGTAAAAAACAAAATTTAGGCACTATGATGCACCATGCTCAACTTGATGTTACTAACATGAATGCTGTTGATTCAGCGCGTTTAGGGTTAACGTCTCTTGAGCATTGGTATGGTTTACCTGAAGCGCTTTTTGAACATCAACATATTCAAAATTATTCAGCCAATTACAATTATAACAACGAACAAGACAGATTTGGTGAAGCTGGTCGTTTATGGTTACAAGCCGCAAAACCACAAAGTAAAAAATGGCAAGCAGTTCGAGATGAATTATTAGCCTTAGACTTAACACTTGACCCTACGATGACTGTATATGACGCCACACGCGATCTAATGCGAGCGATGAATCTTGAGTGGCATAAAGACTATACCCTACCCGTTTTATGGGACTTTTTTCAGCCTAATCGTTATGCTCACGGCTCTTTTTGGTTTGATTGGACAACAAGTGATGAAATAGCTTGGAAGCATAATTTTAAGCTATGGATGACGTTTATTAATGATTATAAAAATCATGGTGGCCGTGTAACAACAGGTTCAGATGCTGGTTATATTTTTAATATTTATGGTTTTGGCTATATTCGTGAATTAGAATTATTACAAGAAGCTGGTTTTAACCCTTTAGAGGTGATTCAAGCTGCAACCATTAACGGCGCAGAAGCATTAGGCATGAGTGATGATATTGGTTCTATTCGCGTAGGTAAAAAAGCCGACTTAGTAATAATCGCAGAAAACCCTTTGCATAACTTTAAAGTGCTTTACGGCACTAAACATTACAAATTAGGCGATAATAATAAGCCAACACGGGTGGGCGGCATCAACTATACCATCAAAGATGGCATAGTGTATAACGCACAAAAGCTATTGGCTGATGTACGAAAAATGGTAAAACAAGCAAAATAAAGAAATAAGAACGTGTTGCTCTTCTCGTTCAGCGAAAAGCCAACACGCTCTATCAATAATTACAAATAATCGTTAATGAGTGTTTCTGCGATTTGAATACTGTTAGTCGCCGCACCTTTGCGCACATTATCAGCTACAATCCACATATTTATACCACTGTGATGACTTAAATCTTCGCGAATACGGCCAACAAAGGTCTCATCACTACCACTTGCTTCGCCAATTTGCGTAGGAAAATCTTCATCGTTACGACATACTTTTAAGCTAGGTGCCTGTTCAAGTAAATCTTTAACTTCTTCTGCCGAAATAGGGCTATTGGTTTCAATATGCAAAGCTTCACCATGACCAAAAAAGACTGGTACACGTACTGCGGTAGGATTTACTAAAATATTTTCATCACCGAGTATTTTTTTAGTTTCCCATACCATCTTCATTTCTTCTTTGGTATAGCCATTATCAAGAAAAACATCAATTTGAGGGATCACATTAAAAGCTATTTGACGGGTAAAATTTTTACTTTCAACGGGGCGTCCACTCAGTAAATCAGCGGTTTGTTTGGCCAGTTCGTCCATTGCTGCTTTGCCACCACCTGACACTGATTGATAAGTGCAAACATTAACACGGCTAATACCAACGGCATCATGGATAGGTTTTAATGCTACCATCATTTGAATAGTAGAGCAGTTAGGATTAGCAATAATATTACGATTACGGTAATCGGCTAAGGCATGAGGGTTGACTTCTGGCACTACCAACGGAATTTCAGGGTCGTAACGAAACTCTGAGGTATTATCAATAACAATACAACCTGCATCTGCTGCCATAGGTGCATATTTTGCTGAAGTAGCACCCCCTGCTGAAAAAAAGCCAAGTTGCGCTAAGCTCCAATCAAAATTATCAGCATCAAGCACTTCAATACTTTCACCATTAAATTCAATAAACTCTCCTGCTGAACGTGAGCTTGCTAATGGGTATAGTTTATTAATCGGGAAATCTCGTTCTGCTAAAATTTCAATAATGGTTTTACCCACTAACCCTGTTGCACCTAATACGCAAATATCAAATTTTTGTGCCATGTTCCTCCCCTTTTTTGGACGGTATTGAAAACCCAAGTTGATGTGGCACACCAAGCTTGGCGTTATTAAACGAAGTGACTTTTAAAGAAGAAAACTCTCTGCGAGTTGGATAGTTTTTTCTTATATAGTCAAATCGTTGTGCTATTTCTTTGCTTGTTAAATTTTTATGCCCAATAAACTGTTGTCGAAATATAGCATCATCGCGACGAACATCATAAACCAGCATAATTAATTTACTGAGTATATTTTGCGACCTAATATCTTGCTTTTCTAACTGTTCAATAACGTTTTTTTGCATTGTGACTTGCGCCACTTCTGCTTGTGGTAAGAAAAAATGCAAACTTTTAGATGGCTGAACGTCTAAATTAGCACATAATGCCTGATAAAGCATCTCTGTACCAGCAGATTTTCCTTCTAAGCTATAACCGGCAATATGAGCGGTTGCTATATCAGTATAGGCAATTAAGTCGGTTAATATTTCGGGCTCTTTTTCCCAAACATCCCAAACAAGTTTTAGCGCACTACCTTGTTTTTTTAGCTGATATAAAGCTTTATTATCAACCACTTCTCCACGGCAAGCGTTAATAATAATTTGAGATCCATCCAATTGTGTAAGCACCTTTTCGCTCATAAGGTGATGGGTTGGATAACGTCCTGTTGTAGTAAGTGGCACATGCAGAGAAATTACATCACAAGCTAAAATTTCTTGCCAGCTCGAAAATTGTCGTGGATCTCCATTTTGTGCAAGTAATGGATCGTAAAGTTTATAGTTAATACCTAAAGCTGCTAATTTCTTTGCCAATTGTGTACCAGTATTTCCAGCTCCAACAATACCAATAGTTAATTCAGTTAAGGTTAATAAATAACGCTGAGCTAAAACAAATAAAGCACTAATAACATATTCAGCAACCGAAATAGCATTGCAACCAGGGGCTGCACTAAAAGCAATATTACGCTGTTTTAAATAAGCTTGATCAATATGATCAACACCAATGGTTGCGGTACCAACAAATTTTAAGTGCTTATTTTTACTTAATAATGCTTCATTTACCTGGGTAACAGAGCGCACTAATAAAACATCGGCATCTACAACTTGTGCTGGTGTTAGTGATCTACCTACAAAAGGAATAAGTTCGCCAAACTCAGCAAAAAATTCGCTGGCATAAGGCATGTTTTCATCAAAAAATATTTTCATTTAAATAGCATCAAACTTGTCGGGTTATTTTTATACTAATAACTTATGCCATATATGGTATAACAGCCATATTGACAATGATATTGTGATTATAAATTAGAATTCAGATGAGAAAGTAAAAAGCCATGTCGTGATCTACATGGCTTTTTATTAGTCGTGTCTGCAGCGCTTTTATTGAATACTAAAAAACAACTTTAAACCAGTACGTTACTTATATTTTTTCATCACTAAGGTGGCATTAGTACCACCAAAACCAAAACTATTTGACATCACTAAGTTAAGATCAGCGTCACGTGTTTCGGTTACAATATCGAGGCCTTGAGCTTGTTCATCTAAGGTATCAATATTAATTGATGGCGCAATAAAATTATGTTCCATCATAAGCAATGAATAAATAGCTTCATGTACGCCTGCTGCACCTAACGCATGGCCTGTCATTGCTTTTGTCGCACTAATGGCAGGCGAGTCATTACCAAACAGTTCTTGAATTGCGCCAAGCTCTTTTACATCTCCAACTGGTGTTGACGTGCCATGCGTATTTAAATAGTCAATTTTACCTTCTACACCGTGCATTGCTTGTTGCATACAACGTACAGCACCTTCACCGCTAGGCGCTACCATATCGTAGCCATCAGATGTTGCACCGTAACCAACAATTTCAGCATAAATATGTGCTCCACGCGCTAAAGCATGTTCAAGCTCTTCAACAACCACCATGCCGCCGCCACCTGAAATCACAAAACCATCTCTATTAGCATCATACGTTCGAGATGCTTGTGCTGGCGTGTCATTGTATTTCGATGACAATGCGCCCATACCATCAAACATCATCGCTAACGACCAATGAACTTCTTCACCACCCCCTGCAAAAATAACATCTTGTTTGCCTAACTGAATTAATTCAGCAGCATGGCCAATACAGTGGGCGCTAGTCGCGCAAGCTGAACTAATTGAATAGTTAGCACCCAATATTTTAAACGGTGTTGCTAAACACGCTGAACAAGTGCTCGACATAGTTTTAGGCACAGCATAAGGGCCAACACGTTTAACTCCTTTATTACGCAATGTATCAGCCGATTCAACAACATTTTTAGACGATGCACCGCCTGAGCCAGCGATTAATCCGGTGCGATAATTAGACACTTGCTCAGGTGTTAATTTTGCATCAGCAATTGCTTGCTCCATAGCAATATAAGCATAACCTGCCGCATCCCCCATAAAACGGAAGGCTTTACGATCAATATGTGCTTTACATTCAATATCTGGCTTACCCCATACTTGACTACGTAAGCCCATTTCAGCAAAACTTTCTGAATGAGAAATACCACTACGCCCTGTTTTTAAAGACGCTAAAACTTCATCAGCATTATTGCCAATACTTGATACAATACCGATACCGGTGATCACTACTCGTTTCATTGATTTAACCATATTTGATTTATAAATTTTGTGCGTATAATAACGATTTTTTATCACTATACTGGTCTGTCCAGCGTACACTTGTACGCTGATTTTTTCAACTCCATGATGTATATCAAAATTTAGATATCGTTTCATTAGTTACGGAGCCAAAATGACAAAGGTTAACGACCCGCAAAATACACTTATTTTCACAGAAAAAGGCACGCCTTTTTCACCTTATTTTAACGATATTTATTTTGATACCGCATCAGGCTGCCAGCAAAGTCAAAGCGTGTTTATTGAAGGAAATCAATTAACTGAACATTTACTAACCGCTGCTACTGCGCATAATAACGCATCTAACAATAAAAAAACATTAGCGAAAAGTCTTGTTATTGGCGAAACAGGTTTTGGTACGGGGCTAAACTTTTTACTTACGCTACAGGCCTATAAAAAGGCAGAGAGTTTACTCGCTCAGCAAAACAAATTGTTACAACTTCCAAGCGTAAAATTTATCACTACTGAAAAATATCCCTTATCTAAAACGCAACTGATGCAAGCCTTGAATTTATTTCCTGAACTAGCTGAATTTTCACAGGCACTCATTGCCCAGTATCCTGAAATTCCCAAAACCAAAACAACACTTTATTTTTATCAAAAAAAAGTTTCATTAACCTTATTACTTGGTGATGCTAGCCAAAGTTTTGCCAAAGTAGAGGCTGATAAACAAGGTTTGGTTGATCTTTGGTATTTAGATGGTTTTTCACCTAAGAAAAACCCTGATATGTGGAGTGAAGCACTTTTTACACAATTGGCTCGTTTATCAAAAAATAATGCTAGCTTAGCCACGTTTACCGTGGCCGGTTTAGTGCGACGAGGATTAGAAAAAGTCGGTTTTCGTGTCAAGAAACAACAAGCACAAGGAAAAAAAAGTGAGATCTTAATTGCTCGTTTTCAACAAAACCCTTTTAACGGTAAAGGCTATCAATTACGCCCTGTTATAACTAAACCTCAACATGTTAGCATTATTGGCGGCGGCATTGCATCAGCATGTGCAGCCTATTCACTAGTACAGCAAGGCATCAAGGTAACACTTTATTGCAAAGATGAAGCGCTAGCGCAAGGCGCTTCAAGTAATGCTATTGGAGCACTATATCCGTTGTTACATCAGCAACAAGATGAAATAAGCTGTTTTTACCAACACGCTTTTTGGCATGCCAAAAAATACTATCAACAATTATATACACAAGGTTTTCACTTTGATCATAGCTGGTGTGGGCTATTAGAAATTGCTTATAACACCAGCTTAATAAAACGGCAGCAAAAATTTGCACAACTTAATACCTGGCCACCCCAATTAATTCACAGTATCGATGCGAGTACCGCCAGTAAAAAAGCAAAAATTACGTTATCTCAAGGTGGGTTATTTATGCCAGAAGCAGGCTGGGTAGCACCACAACAATTAGTCATCCAACTATTCAACGCAGCCCAAGCTACAGGGCGCTTAAAAATAAAAAACGCTATTGAAGTCAAACAACTTGTTAAGCAACCTAGTGCAGAAAAAACTTCATGGCACATACACACCAATAAAGGCATATTTAAAAGCCAAGTAGTCGTGCTTTGCGGCGGTGCCGAAGCAATAAAACTGGCGCCATTAACGCAATTGCCACTAAGCTCAGTACGAGGACAAGTTACCGCTGTTCGCACCAAAGCAAGCATAGAACAACTTGCCACTGTGATTTGCCATAAAGGGTATTTAACGCCTCAAAACCAAGGAGTACATTGCATTGGGGCTACTTTTACCAAAAACAGTGTTAGTACTGTCGCAACAAACAGTGACGATAAATTTAATCTGAATATGCTCACCCAATGTTTACCTGACTTAGCTGTTTGGCAAGAAGAGGATATTGAATTTAGCAAAGCAAGATTACGCTGTATGACGCCCGACCATTTACCGGTGGTAGGCGCTATTGCGGATATAAAACAACACCAACAAGCCTATGCACACCTAGCCAAAGACAAAAATTGGAAAATAGCCACTCCCGCTAACTATATTGATAACTTATATGTGCTAACAGGGCTGGGTGCTCGCGGTTTATGCTCTGCACCTTTATTGGCTGATATATTAACAGCCGACTTATGTAATACGCCTTACCCTGTTGATAGCGAACAATTATTTAATCTGGCGCCAAATCGCTTTATTATTCGTGATATAATCAAACGCAAACCAACATTGCTTTAAAGCAATCTATTTAAGATTAGAAAGATTAAGAGAGTTCTACCGTTATGACACTGATTGTTGATTGCCCTACTTGTCAAAAAAAAGTGGCATGGAAAACTGAAAATACTTTCAGACCCTTTTGTTCAAAACGTTGTAAATTAATTGATTTAGGCGAATGGGCAAGTGAAGGTCATAAAATATCACAACCCATTCAACAAGGCGCGGAGATCACTGAAGAAATGATCGATGCATTAGAAGATGAGTTTTTATTACATAATAAATTTTTTGTTGAGTCTGAATAAAATAAGTAACAATTCAGCACTTACAACTGAGCTAACTTGGCCAGTATTTTTGTGTTGGCGGCGGGTAAATCAAGTTGTTCAAGTTCAGAAAAACTAAACCAGCCTTGTTGTTGCTGCTGTTCTAGCGCACAAGGTTCTCCTGCAAAATTATCAACAAGAAACACCTCTAAACAAACCTGCTTATCACCATAATCATGGTTAATGGTAATTAAAGGTTGGCAAGAAAGCACCTCAATATTAATTTCTTCTTTAAGCTCTCTTGCTAGCGTTTGCGCAATAGTTTCATGACTTTCAACCTTACCACCAGGAAATTCCCACTTACCTCCTTGGTGACAGCTATCACTACGCTTAGTTAGAAAAAATTGTTTGTTGCGGTAAACAACCCCTACCGCAACCTGTACAACCTCTCTCATATTATGGTAAGCCCTTAGCTTAATTTACCATGACAGTGCTTATATTTTTTACCTGAGCCGCAAGGACAAGGTTCATTACGCCCTACACGTGGATATTGCTCTGCTTGCTCGCCACTACTTTCATGGGTATAAGATTTAGGCGCTTCGTCAGCTTTACGTGTTTGTTCTTCAACCGCTTCAACATCAGATTCAGCCTGAATACGCACTTTACTTAAAATGCCGATAACGTCAGCTTTCAAGTTCTCAAGCATTTGTGAGAACATTTCAAAAGATTCACGTTTATATTCTTGCTTCGGATTTTTCTGTGCATAACCACGCAAATGAATACCTTGGCGTAGATGATCCATTGCCGCTAAATGTTCTTTCCATAAAGAATCTAAGCACTGCAGCATAACAGCCTTTTCAAATTGACGAAGTACATCAGCACCAACCGCTTCTTCTTTTTCTTGGTAAGCTTTTTCAACAGCCTCTAAAATTCGTTCTCGCAAGGTTTCTTCATGCAATTTATCATCTTCATCAAGCCATTTAGCAATCGGTAATTCTAAGGCTAATTCACCTTTTAATTGCTCTTCTAGCCCTTGAATGTCCCACATTTCAATTAACGATTGTGGTGGAATATGGTTACTAATAATGTCGTTAACCACATCAACACGTATCGCTTTAATGGTTTCACTAATATCATCTTCATCAAGCAATTCATTACGTTGCTCATAAATAACTTTACGTTGATCATTAGCCACGTCATCAAATTCAAGTAGCTGTTTACGAATGTCAAAGTTACGTCCTTCAACTTTACGTTGCGCATTTTCAATACTACGAGAAACCCAAGGATGCTCGATAGCTTCACCGCGTTCCATACCTAATTTGCGCATCATATTTGAGATGCGTTCAGAGGCAAAAATACGCATTAAGCCATCTTCCATGGAAAGATAAAAACGCGTTGAACCTGGGTCACCTTGACGGCCTGAACGACCACGTAATTGATTATCTATACGGCGAGACTCATGTCGTTCTGTCGCTACAATATGTAAACCACCCAGTTCAATCACTTTATCGTGTTCTTCTTGCCATTGTGCTTTAACTTTTTCGATTTGCTCTTCTGTTGGGTTATCAAGTTTAGCCAACATCGCATTTAAGTTACCACCAAGCACAATATCGGTACCACGACCTGCCATATTCGTTGCAATAGTTACCGCGCCAACTTTACCTGCATCGGCAACAATTTCCGCCTCTTGTTGGTGAAATTTAGCATTGAGCACTTTATGTTTAATTTTGGCTTTTTTCAGGTAATTAGATAAGAATTCTGAGGTTTCAATACTAATAGTACCAACCAGTACTGGTTGACCTGTTTTTACACATTCTTGAATATCTTCTAAAATAGCCTCAAATTTTTCTTCTGCCGTTAAATAAATTAAATCAGGCATATCTTTACGGATCATCGGTTTGTTCGTTGGTATAACAACGGTTTCTAATCCGTAAATATGTTGAAATTCGAAAGCTTCCGTATCAGCCGTACCTGTCATACCCGCTAATTTATTATATAAACGGAAGTAATTCTGAAAAGTTATTGACGCTAATGTTTGGTTTTCATGTTGAATATTAACGCCTTCTTTCGCCTCTACCGCTTGGTGCAAACCTTCTGACCAACGACGACCTTCCATTGTACGACCAGTATGTTCATCAACAATAATTATTTCACCGTCTTTAACAATGTAGTCGACATCTTTTTGGAATAATTTGTGGGCACGCAAAGCCGCCATAACATGGTGCAATAACGAAATATTTGAGGCAGAAAACAGCGACTCACCTTCTTGCAGTAAGCCTTTTTCTTGCATTATTTCTTCTATGCGTATTTGCCCACGTTCAGTTAAGTAAACTTGTTTGGCTTTTTCATCAATGGTGAAATCGCCACTACTTTCTTCACCTTCTTTATCTTCTTCTTCTTGTTTTTCAAGAATGGGGACTATTTTATTGATTTCGCGATAAAGCTCTGAGCTATCTTCGGCTTGCCCTGAAATAATTAAGGGAGTTCTAGCTTCATCAATTAAAATAGAGTCAACCTCATCAACCACGGCATAGTTAAGTTCTTTTTGTACGCGCTCTTCAGGCGAAAAAACCATATTATCGCGTAAATAATCAAACCCGAATTCATTGTTTGTGCCATAGGTAATATCTGCCTCATAAGCCGCTTGCTTTTCTTGATGCGACATATTAGGAATATTACAACCGACCGTCATACCTAAAAATTCAAATAAGGGGCGAGACCAATCAGCATCACGACTTGCAAGGTAATCATTCACCGTTACAATATGCACGCCTTTACCAGACAAGGCATTTAAATAAGAAGGCAATGTCGCAGTTAATGTTTTACCTTCACCGGTACGCATTTCAGCAATTTTACCTTGATGCAATACCATACCACCAAGCATTTGCACATCGAAATGGCGCATACCAAAAACACGCTTACTTGCTTCTCGCACAACTGCAAACGCTTCAACTAATAAGTTATCAAGCGTTTCTCCCTGCGCTAAGCGTTCTTTAAACTCGGCGGTTTTAGCTTTTAATTCCTCGTCGCTTAATGCTTCCATTGCGGGTTCTAAGGCATTTATTTTGTTGACTTCTTTGCCTAATTTTTTAAGTAATCTGTCGTTACGACTACCGAATATTTTTGTTAATAAATTTACAAACATCTTTTAAAACCAATTGTTGAGGAATTTCCCTACTAAAAATAAAATGACAACAATTTTCATTGCTGCCACCAAACAGTGCTTACTGAAATTATTTTGCTTTGCGATATACGTACTTCAATGGATTAATTTGGGTATTTTTACGTAAAATCTCGTAATGTACATGAGGGCCAGTTGAACGTCCGGTACTTCCCATTCGGGCAATGGTTTGTCCTTTATTGACCACATCTCCCACCTTTACAAGAATTTCTTTATTATGCCCATATCGCGTTTTTAACCCATTACCATGATCGATTTCAATTAATTTACCATAGCCATAACGCTCTGATGCCCAACTGACTACACCTGAAGCCGTAGCAATAATGGGGGCATCTTCTTTACCGGCAAAATCAACCCCTTTATGCATAGCTGGCTGCCCATGAAAGGGATCTTTACGTACCCCATAATAAGACGATAACCAGCCTTTTTTAATTGGACGCCCCGATAAATAACTGCTGTCTTCTATATGGTGACCTAGTGCTAAAGATTCAAGTAGGCGAAGTTGATTTTCTCCTTGCTCTAGTTGTTGCTCTAACGATGCTATTTCACTCAATAAAGCCTTGTAACTTTTGGGTGCAGCCATAACAAGCTTTTGTATCGGGCCACCACTAGGTGGCGCTTCATTAAAATTAAATTCTTTACTTGGAATATTTGCATCACTTGCTAGGCGATTACCTAACGCATTTAAGCGTAAAACTTGGCTTTGTAATTCTGCTAACTTAACCGTTAATGCCAGTACTTTTTGTTCATTAGATAATTGCTCTGCTGTTTTAAATTCGATTAATGGCTGAGGTTGTTCATGAGGCGTTGTAGAAACTATAGGTAAAGCGAGACGGCCTTTAGGGGTTGCATCTGCGGTAATAAGTAAATGCATAACAATGCCAGAAATTAAAGCGAACACTAATAAAGCCGAAAGCCAATGAGCTTTTTTTAAGCGCATTGAAAATCTAACGTTCTTTCCTCGATATACTAGTGTTAAACTCATAATATAATATCTAAACTCTTTACCTACTCTATTTTATGTCAAGAAAAACAAAACAGCCTATAGATAGATCTGCTCTAATGCAATCATCGCAAGGCACTTTGGCACAAATTACTGCAAAAACCAACTTTTTAGCTAAGCTATCGGACATTGTACGACAAATCTGTGCTGATATTCCAGCGCAAGCATACCAAATTGCAAATTTTCATGATGATGCCATCATTATTGAGGTAAATTCTTCAGTTTGGGGACAAAGATTACAATTTGAGCGCATGAAAATAGCACAAGCGTTAGCAGAAGCCTCGCAAGGAAAATTTACTAAAATAGAAATCAAAGTAAATCCCTATTTTGCACGCAGTCAAATTCAGGAAGAAAACAAAGAGCACCGCTACCACCATATTAGTGATAATGCCGCTAAACACATCAGTAAAGTGGCCAAAAATGCCCCGAAAGGGTTAAAAGAAAAACTCGAACGTTTAGCCTTATTAGCGAAAAAAACTTAAAAAGTAAAAAGGCAAACAACTGATGTTGTCTGCCCTTCTTTGTATCTACTCATAGTGCTTTTCGCACTTTGATTTTTAACTTACGGCTAAATTGCCGCAAGGCTATCTTCAAGGTATTTAATCGGCGCTTTCGCTTCATCTTGGTAGCTAACCCACTCCCAAGCATCTGTACGTTTAAAGACTTCACGCAATAACATATTATTAAGAGCATGACCTGATTTAAACGCATTAAGCTCACCTAAAATACTGACACCACCCATATATAAATCACCGATAGCATCAAGTATTTTATGTTTTACAAATTCATCATCATAACGTAAAGCATCTTTATTTAGCATACGGTATTGGTCTAATACAATTGCATTTTCTAAACTACCGCCTAAAGCTAAATTATGGGCGCGCAAAAATTCAATATCTTTCATAAAACCAAAAGTGCGTGCCCGACTGATCTCTTTAATAAAAGAGCAGCTTGAAAAGTCCATTGACATACTTTGTGTGGTACTGGCAATAACTGGGTGGTCAAAATCAATCGCAAAATTAACGCGAAAGCCTTCAAAAGGCTGTAATTCTGCCCACTTATCACCTTCTTCAACACGAATCGCCTTTTTAATACGTAAAAAGCGTTTCGGTGCATTTTGAATGTCAATGTCAACTGATTGTAGTAAATAAACAAAAGGTAGTGCACTACCATCCATAATAGGGATTTCGGGCGAGTCTACATCAATAATTAAGTTATCTATGCCAAGGCCTGCAATAGCAGCCAGCAAATGCTCAACGGTGGAAATTTGAACACCTTCTGAATTCACTAAACAGGTACACAAAGTTGTTTCACCTACCGCTTCAGGCGAGGCTTGAATATCAACAACAGGATCTAAGTCTACCCGGCGAAATACAATACCTGTATTTGCAGGCGCAGGACGGAGAGTAAGCTGCACCTTTTCACCTTTGTGAAGACCAACCCCTGTGGCTGAAACACTTTGTTTGATTGTACGTTGTTTAATCATTTTTTATCCTAAACATTGCTTAAATAAAGCTTTTCTAGATAAATTTTATCTTCCACTAAATTAGCGGTGGCATAATAT
>WFQC01000126.1 GCA_015487235.1 Alteromonadaceae bacterium | reverse complement strand
TATAAAGGTGAGTATTTTAGGCTCAAGCCTAACCATTCCCATCAGTTATGGCGAGTTAAACCTAGGTACTTGGCAAGGTATTTATTTAGGAGAGCACCGTACTTATGGTGGTGCTCGTACTATGGTAGCCACTTTAAATGGCCAATTGACTTATACCAATCTCACAAACTAAGTGATTATTTCTACTTGTTAAAATAGCTCACTTAATTAATGAAATTGGTATTAATGCCTTTATTACAAAAGATCTTCAATTTTGTCTTTTAAGTTTTCATCTTGGGTATTACGCGCTATTTCTTGGTAAAGGCGTTTTGCTTTTTCTTGATCACCTTGTTTAGCCATTAAATTAGCTAGTCTAAATTTTGCCCATTCAACGGGAGCAAATTGATTGCCTTGAGGTGATATTTGAATATACTCGCTTAATGCTGCTATGCCTTCGCTTAATTGTGTTTTACTTAAATCACTGCTTCTACCTAGCTGATAAAGTGCTTGTAATTTTATTTTTTCTTGCTCAGGATCGTTATTATCATTGATGTGTTTTATTGCTTGCTGAAAATAATTTATTGCTTTGGCATAATTTTCTTGTTGTTGATAAATAAAACCTTTACCCAATAATACTTCACTGTCTTGTTGTAAATTATCAGGCGTGTTAGCTAAGTGATTTGCTAAGGCTTTTTTCTTCCCCATGGCCATTAGTGCTTCTCCAATAGCGATATAACCTTGTTTTTGATCCAGTTGATTAATTGCTTGAGCTTGCTCCATACCTAATTCTTCATCACCGCCAGCAATACCTGGTGCACCAAGGTAAAAGCCCATTAGCATTTGGCGGTATTCTATATTTTTAGGTGAAAGCTCAACGGCTTTTTGAAAGCCTTGTAGGCTTTTTTTAGCATAACCTAGCGCACTAAAAATACTGGCTTTTTGAGCGATATTGGCATAAATAATGCCACTCAGGGCGTAAATGTCTGCTTGCTTATTAGCTACTTTTAATGCCTTTTCAATGAAATTTTCTGCTTTATCGCTATCTTCTTTCTCTAAAGCAATGCGTGCTAGATAAACATACGCCATAGCACGAGTATCATCGAGTTGAGCAAGTTGTTTAAAATATTTTTCAGCCTGTATAAATTCTTTTTGTTCATATAAATTAATAGCTTGTTGTAAAGGAAGTACTTGTTCAGTCATGGACTCAGTTGTTGGTTTTTGTGTTTTAGCGGTTGCTGAAACCGCTGTACCATAGCTGGGCATGCTTATGAGTAAAATGACTGATGTCAGCATTATCGTGATATTTTTTATGGTGCGTTTTTTTTCTTTAAGTTGCAGAGATGAAAAGCGGTGTTGATATAATGCTAGCATAGCGCTGTCCTTGAAAGTATCTTTTGATAGTTTTCTATACTAGCTTGGTTAGTTTCGCTTTTCTTTCATCGAGTTGTAAAAATAGAGAATAAAGATGTAACAAAATTTGTGGTGCTGTATTTTACTGGGTCATATAAAAAACAGTACTAGAAAGTAGCCGCTCGCGAGCAGCCACAGAAATAAAATTGTAGCAAGGTAAACTGGCTTTAAGCCTGCACCTTTAAAATTGTTAAATCGGGTATTCATGCCTAAAGCAGTCATTGCCATCGTTAACAAAAAAGTATCTAGCAAAGTTATGTTAGTCATTAATTGATTCGGTAATAATTCAAAAGAGTTAAAAGCAACCACAGCAATGAAGCCCACAGCAAACCAGGGGATACTTATGGCTTTGCTTGCTTTTTTAGCTGTTATTTTGTTCGAGGTAATAGTATTTTTTAACCAAAAACTCAATATAATTAGAAAGGGGGCGAGTAGCATAACTCTGAGCATTTTCGTGATAACCGCATAATTGGCTACTTGCTCATTAATGGCATAACCTGCTGCGGTAACATGAGCTACTTCATGTAGTGTTGCGCCAATATAGGTTGCCATTTGTAGTTCAGATAAATTGAGCCAATGGCTTAAATAAAAGAAGGGATAAGTAAACATGGCAATAGAGCCAAATAATACAACAGTTGCTACAGCAATACTGCTTTTATAAGCAGGCGCTTTAATTACCGGCTCGGTTGCTAATACCGCAGCGGCTCCGCAAATAGAGCTGCCGGCACAAATTAAAATGGTTAATTGCTTATCAAGGTTGAGTATTTTAGTTCCAACAAGGTAACCGATAATAAAAGTGGTAGTCACAATAAAACTAGCGATTAAGATGCCATATATTCCAACGTCTGCAACATCTTGAAAGGTCAATCTAAAGCCATAAAGTACAATGGCAATTCTTAAAATAGATTTAGTTGAAAAAATAATACCGGCTTGCCAAGCTTGTGGTTGACTTTTTCTAAGCGGAATATTGGCATAAACCATTCCTAATACAATACCAATGATCAACGGGCTAATAGCCCACTGTTTAAGGCATTGCCATTGTGAAATATAGGTTGCACTAAATGCAAATAAAGCGACAAACAGTAAACCTTTAACAATATTTTTATGCTGTTGTTGAAAAAAACTCATTTGCTTACTTTGTAGTTATTAAGTGATAGCTACATAATAGAAATGAATTTCTTATAAAAAAAATTAATTAAATAGATATAAATCATTAAATAGGCTAATGTATTGTTTATGAAAATAACACTAAAACAGCTAGCCGTTTTTTCTGCCACGGCGCGATTACAAGGTATTACCAAAGCGGCCAACGAATTGTGTATAACGCAGTCGGCAGCAAGCCAATCTTTAAAAGAGCTTGAAGCTATTTTGGGTTTTCAACTTTTTAACCGTATTGGCCGAGAATTACAGTTAAATACTCAAGGTCAAAAAGTGTTGGTAAAAGCAACACAAATGTTAGAACTACAAGCGCAATTAGAAAAGGGCTTAGAAGATACACTACAAGGTGAATTATTAGTCTGCGCCAGCGTTACTATTGGTTCGTATGTATTACCTAAGCTATTAGCTGAATTCGTTTGCTTATACCCACAGGTAGAGCCTAAATTACATATTGGTAACTCAGCACAGGTTATCGAGCAATTGCAACAAGGGCAAGCTCATATTGGCTTTGTGGAAGCGCCTATTGTTGAGCAAGTATTAACTATTACGCCATGGTGTAGTGATTCATTAAGCCTTTTTTCTAGCCCTGAGCATCCGCTAGCAAAACAGCAGCAGATAAATTTAGATGAATTAGCCAAGCAACGTTTAATTTTACGAGAGCACGGCTCAGGTACTCGTAGTGTATTTGTCGCAGCAATGCAACAACAGGGATTAGAGGTTAAAAATACTATGGACTTATCGCGACAAGAAGCCATAAAACAAGCCGTAAAAGCCAATTTAGGTATTGGCGTTTTATCACAGCTTTCTATTGCTGATGAATTGCAACAGCAGCAGTTTGTGCAGCTCAACAGCCCTTTAAATTTACAGCGACAATTTTCTATTGTGCAAGCAAGGCATTATCAACACAGCTTGTTAGTGTCTACTTTTTATCAGTTTTTATTTAACAATAAACCTAACCCTTGGTTTAATATTACATAAGAGCTCGTAAGGAATGGTGCTGGCGTGATTTGCAATAATTTCTACCGGTAAACCGTTACCCCAAAGTGTGGCTATGTCGCCTAATTTGTCTTGGCTATTATTGCCGAGATCTACAGTGATCATATCCATAGATACGCGACCAACCAGCGGCACAATACGGTTATTGAGTAATACGGGTGTACCATTTTCAGCATGACGAGGATAGCCGTCACCGTAACCAATGGCAATCACACCAATATGAGTGTCTTGACTGCTTTGCCAGTTATTTCCATAGCCGACAAAGTCACCTGCTTTTATTTTTTGTATAGCGATCACACTTGCTTGCAAGGTCATTACAGGAGCGAGGTTAAGTTGTGGTTTAAAATGGCTAAAGTCTGCTGGTTTAAAGGCTAAAGGTGAAACACCATAAAGCATTAATCCGGGTCTTACCCATTGGTAATGACTTTGTGACCAAATACAAATACCTGCTGAATTTGCGCAAGATTTAGGCTCGTTAATAGCAGAGGTTATTTCTGCAAATAAGGCGAGTTGAGTACTAGTACTGCTATTTTGTTGATCATCAGCACAGGCCAAATGGCTCATTAATACAATAGGATCTGAAACATTATTCGACTGCTTTAATTGCTGATAAAAGCGAGAAAACTCTTGTGGAGCAATACCTAAGCGATGCATACCAGTATCTATTTTTAGCCACACTTTCAGCTTTTTCTCTAATAATTGTTGAGGATTAGCGTGTAAAATAGCCGTTAATTGTTGGTGGTTATGTACGACCACTTGCAAGTCGTTTACAGCCACAATGGCTAAATCTTCGGCTGAAAAAACACCTTCAAGCAATACAATCGGTTGTACTATACCTGCAGCGCGTAGTGCTAAGGCTTCATCTATTCTTGCCACGCCTAACGCATCAACCGCAATTTGTTTTTGTACCAGTAATTTTGCAATACGCGCTAACCCATGGCCATAGCCATTGGCTTTTAGCACGGCAACTATTTTTGAATGTGGTGCTAAGCGTTTAATTTGCTGAAAGTTGTTCATCAAAGCTTGGCTATCTATAATAGCCGTAGCACTCGATATTGGTGGCGATAAGCTCATATATAATGGTTAATCTTCTTCAAATATTTTTGATCCAGCATAATTATCAAAACGAGAATATTGCCCCTGAAAAGTAAGACGTACACGACCAATAGGACCATTACGTTGCTTACCGATGATAATTTCAGCGGTACCTTTGTCTTCAGAATTATCGTTATACACTTCATCACGATAGATAAACATAATTAAATCGGCATCTTGCTCAATTGCACCTGATTCTCGCAAATCTGAATTGACTGGACGTTTATCGGCACGTTGCTCTAGGCTACGGTTAAGTTGTGAAAGTGCCACAACAGGTACTTGTAACTCTTTAGCTAAAGCTTTGAGTGAGCGAGATATTTCTGATATCTCTAGAGTTCTATTTTCACTTAAAGCCGGCACGCGCATTAGTTGTAGATAATCGATCATGATCAAACTTAAGCCGCCATTTTCTTTATAAACTCGGCGAGCTCTTGAGCGAACTTCTGTTGGGGTTAGGCCCGCAGCGTCATCAATATACATTTTACCTTTATCAATAAGTAAACCCATAGTTGATGATAAACGTGCCCAATCTTCATCATCAAGTTGCCCTGTACGAATTTTGGTTTGATCAATACGACCGAGTGAGGCGAGCATTCTCATCATTATTTGATCAGAAGGCATTTCTAAACTGAAGATTAAAGCGGGTTTTTCTTGCATCATCGCTGCATTTTCGGCGAGATTCATTGCAAAAGTTGTTTTACCCATAGAAGGACGCGCCGCGACAATAATAAGATCAGAAGGCTGTAAACCAGCTGTCATTTTATCAAGATCGGCAAATCCTGTTGACACACCTGTAATACCATCATGGGGTTGTTGGTAAAGCTTTTCGATGCGATCAATGGTTTTTTCTAATACATGATGGATATTTTCAGGGCCTTCTGATTTATTCGCGCGTTTTTCAGCTATTTGAAATACTAAGGTTTCAGCATAATCTAATAAATCTTTGCTATCTCGCCCTTGTGGATCAAAACCTGCCTCGGCAATATCGTGAGCTACAGCGATCATTTCACGGGTTACTGCTCGTTCACGTACGATATTGGCGTAAGCATATATATTGGCAGCACTTGGGGTGTTTTTCATCATCTCTGCGAGATAAACAAAGCCACCCGCATCATCAAGCTTTTGTTCGCGCTCAAGCGCTTCAGATAAGGTAATTAAGTCAACGGGATCACCAGACTCAATTAAGGCGCCAATATATTCAAAAATAATTCGGTGCGAGCGGCTATAAAAATCTTGGGCAACAACCAGTTCACTTACTTTGTCCCACATTTGATTATCAAGTAACAACCCACCTAGCACAGATTGTTCAGCCTCTAAAGAATGAGGAGGTACTTTGAGATCATCAACCTGTTTATCACGAAAGTTTTGTTTACTTCTATTATCAAGGTTTTTTGTAAATTTTGGCGCTTGTTGCTCTGCCATTTATGACTACCATCATGAATTTTTTAAAGGAGGTAATGTAGCAGATTATTCACTTGAGCTAAACTAGCTTGTAATAAATATTGTCTGACTAATTGGTTTTTATAGCAGCCTTAATAGGCTGCCATTGTACAATGAATGGGGTATTATTGACTGATGATAATATCCCCCGAAACGGTATTAATGTGAACGCTGGCATTAGTATTGCCGACATCAAAATTGAGTTTTGCTCCAGAGCCATATTTTACTTTTTTTACCTTATCTTGCGTTATATTATTGATTATATCGTCATTAACTTTACTCGTTAGACGAAAACTGGCTTGTAAATTGCCGTTAAATTTTAAGCTTATATCGCCACTAACACTAGAAGCTTTCACCGTAGCATTAGGATTTAATGCCAGTATTACATTGATATCATCGCTAACAGTATTTAGAGTAATATCATCAACTTGTGCAAGCTTTAATGTTATTTCTCCACTAACATTATTAACTTGTACCTTGCTTGCGGTTGAAATGGCGGTAATATTACCACTGACATTTTCTAAACGTAGGTACTGACCATCGTCTTGACTGTTTATGTCACCGCTAATTGAAGTTAAGGCTATCTTTCCTGATAATTTCTTTGCCGTTATATTTCCGCTAATAGTTGATATTTCGATATATTTTTTAATGCTATTGGCTTTTACATTACCACTAATACTTTTAATGTTAGTATTGTTGTTTAAGTGCGCTAAACTCACATCGGTAGAAACACCATCAAAATTAACAGGAGAATTTAGTGGTATTTTGATCACTAAATTCGAGCCATCTTTACGGCTATAGCTGTCATGGCCTAATTGCTTGGGGAGTACAACTTTAATTAATATACCGGCTGAATTCTTTTCAAAAATAAACTTTTCTGTTTTCTCATCTAATTCGCCGCTAACGGCTACCTGTGCTTTATTCCAGCCTTCAATAATAATACTACCGCGAACATTCTCAATAGTGACGGGAGTTTCAGTTTTTACTGATAAAACCTGATCAACTTTTTCTCCAGCAAAGCTGGGTAAGCTTGCTAATAAAAAAATAATTAAAATACCTTTTATGTGCTTCATGGGTTATTCCTTATTAAATTTTTTGCCACACTTATAGAAAGACTTCTTGGCATATATCTGCAGTCATTGCTTTATTTTCTAGCATACGATAACACAAAGCCTATATTTTATGATGATGTAATAAAAAAGCTGATGCAAAACCTGTTGAACATCTTGCTGCGCTTAAAAGGTAAGCTTTGAATCGAGATTGTTTCTTTCGTGAGAGAGAATATAAGAGGCAAAGGTTTCAAGAAAAGATTTAAATTGAAATAAAAAAAGCGCCAAGAGTGGCGCTTTCATCATTTTAGTCATAGGTATTAACGTAATTAAATTACTTTTTACCCAACATACCAAAACGTTTATTGAATTTATCAATACGACCACCTGTTTCAGCCGCTTTTTGCTTACCAGTATAAAACGGGTGACACTCAGAACACACGTCTAAGTGAAGATCTTTACCAACCGTAGAACGAGTAATGATCACATTGCCACAAGAACAAGTTGCCTTGATCTCACTATAGTTAGGATGAATACCTTTTTTCATGGGAACCTCTGTATTAAGGCCGCATCGCAACTTGATCTGAAGTTAGGCTTCAATCAAGCACCATACGCGTTAAAATTAATGGGGGCGAATAATAAAGGATCGCGTAATAGACTGCAATAGTTTAACTATAAAATAGCGGTTATTTTACACGGCAAGATCATTATAAATTGAACTTTTAGACTAAGTAGCGATCAGATCAAGGCATAATAATTACCTTGGTATCTAAACATGAGCACTACTTTTCTGAAACACTTTAACGAAATAACCGACCCTCGAATAGAGCGCTGTAAAAAGCATAATTTACTCGATATTCTCCTACTCGCCATTAGTGCTGTACTCTCTGGGGCCGAAGGTTGGGAAGATATTGAAGACTTTGGTCATCTCAAATTAGATTGGTTAAAAAAATACGGAACATTCAAAGCGGGTATCCCAAAACATGACACAATCGCTCGTGTTATTTGTCGATTAAAGGCAGGTGAAATAGAAGGAGCCTTTCAATCTTGGATATCATCACTGATTGAAAACACAGGTTGTGATGTTATTGCGATTGATGGAAAAACAGCTCGCCGTTCATTTACCACCAAAGACCGTAAAAACGCTTTACACACTGTGAGTGCATGGAGTTGTCAGCATCAATTAGTGTTGGGACAAACCGCCGTTGATGCAAAAACAAATGAAATTACCGCCATTCCAGAGCTGTTAACGATGCTAGATATTG
>WFQC01000125.1 GCA_015487235.1 Alteromonadaceae bacterium | reverse complement strand
TGACGTGAATAACCATCAGTATTTACATTTGCGATATTATTACCTACAGTATCAAGTGCTTGTTTTGCAGCAAGTAATGCTGAAACACCTGTACCATATAAGCTAATAGCCATAATTAAACCCTTATCAATTTGTATTGATATCTCTAATTAGCCAGTAAATCTGTAACCTTGTTTAAGGTAGCAAGAATTTTATTCGCGTAATTAGGATCTGTTGCATAACCTGCTTTTTGTAATCCATGCAAAAATTGCTCCACATTACCTACTTGTTGTAATGCTTCTTGATAACGTTCGCTAGAGGAAAGAAAATTTACAAAATCATTAATGCTGTCATTAATTGATTGATAAACGCGAAATGGAGCTGTTGTTTTAACCATTGCACCCTGTTGAAATTCTAGAGTTTCTTTATTGGTTTTGCTTCCTTGCCAACGCGCATCTGCTTTTATATTAAATAAATTATTAGAGCTTTCTCCTTGCGCTGTTTTAATAATTTTTTGTCCCCAACCTGTTTCTAGTGCCGCTTGCGCTATAACCACTTCAAAGGGAATACCTAACTGTTGTTGAACTCGCTTGGCTGGCTCTTTCATTGCGGTAACAAAATCTTTTGGCTGATTAAATTCTGGTGCGATAACAGCCTGTTTAGAGTGAGTAGTAGTTACAGAGCTTTTATCATCGATATAAGAGTTATTTATCTTAGAATTAGGTGTAGCTTCTGGTAAATTTTTCTCTGACTGACCCTCTGCAAATTTTTGCCATGCAGAAGCTAAATTGCCATCATTACGTAACACACTTTTACTGGTAAAGTTTTGGTTATCACCACCTAATTGACGCACAATCAACGGAGCTAACCCCAGCGAGCCATTTTCAGATAATTCAAGAGCTAGCTGTTGATCATGCATGTCTCGATAAAATTTTGTTGATTGGGAATTAAACGGGCTATCTGATTCTAAAACCTCTTGTGCTTTACGCATGCTTTTTAGCAGCATTTGCATGAAAATAGATTCAAACTGTTTTGCAACTTTTTCTAATGCGTCTGTTTTATCGGCTTTATCGGCTGACTTTGACTGTAAACGAATATCGTTTAGCCCATTAACATCTAAAAAGTTACTAGCATCATTAATACGCGAGGTCATGATTCTTTCCTAAATGATTATAAGCTCACCACGCAATGCGCCTGCCTGCTCTAATGCTTCTAAAATAGCCATCACATCACCTGGGCCAGCACCAACATCATTAATAGCTTTAACTAACGTATCTAACGTAACACCGGGGTTGAAAACAAACATGCGTGAATCATTTTTATTTACATCGATAATCGATTGCTGTGTAACCACTGTTTCACCTTCAGCAAAGGCATTAGGCTGGTTAACTTCTTGTGCTTCATTGATGGTAACCGTTATACCACCATGAGTTATCGCAGCAGGTAATAAACGTACATCAGCACCAATAACAATTGTTCCCGTTCGTGAATTAACCACTACTCTTGCTGAAGGTCGGTCTGGCTCAAACTCCAAGTTTTCTAACATAGCCAAAAAGCTAACACGATCAGCAGGATCTCTTGGCGCACTCACACGTACTGAAGCAGCATCTAATGCTTGTGCAGTTTCGGGAATAAAATTATTAATTGTATCTGAAAGTTTTTTCGCGGTGCTAAAGTCAGCCTGACGTAAATTAAAGGTAATATAATCTCCCATCATTAAAGGTGAAATTACTTCTCTTTCAACAATCGCCCCATTAGCAATTCTACCCACTGTCGGTGTGTTCACTACCACTTTTGAGCCGTCTAGACCTTCTGTACCTAAACCACTTACCACTAAACTTCCTTGAGCAACAGCATAAGCTTTACCATCTAAGCCTTTTAAAATGGTTTGCATTAAAGTACCACCACGCAAACTCTGCGCACTACCAATCGAAGAAACCGTGACATCAATTTTTTGCCCTGGTTTCACAAAAGCAGGTAGCTCTGCATGTACAGCAACAGCGGCAACATTTTTAATCTTTGGACGTAAATTCTCTGGCATATTAATACCAAAATTACTTAACATGGTTTTAAAGCTTTGTTCGGTATAGCGACTTTTTTCACCCGTTCCAGCTAAACCAACTACGAGCCCATAACCAATAAGTTGGTTTGTTCTAACGCCTGCAACATCGGTTAAATCTTTTATCCGTTGTGCATTTGCTATAGATGAAAAAGTTAATATACCGATAATTAAACCGCATACTCTTCTTATCGTTTGTTTTTTCATCATGTTACCTTCTGTAAAAAATCTCATTACAATGGCCACCAGCCACTATTAAAGAAACGAGATAACCAACCCTGCTCTTGCGCTTCGGCAAAAGCACCTGTACCTGAATATTGAATACGCGCATTGGCAATTTTATTTGAAAGAATAGTATTGTTGGCACTAATATCTTTAGAGCGAATTATGCCGGTTAAACGAATATACTCATCACCATTATTAAGTGTCATCCACTTTTCACCACGAATAACTAAATTACCATTAGGTAATACTTTTAAAACGTGCACTGAAATATTACCCGACAAGCTATTCCCTTGATCAGCTGATGAATCACCCTTAAAGTTAGATTTTTGATCAAGTCCAAATTGTAGTGAATTGCCATTAATGGTAACAGGTGCTCCACCTAAACCAACCATAGGTTGCATTGCCGATTTATTTTCTTTTTTTAATTCTGTTGTTGAGGTTTTTTGTGCCTGAGTACTTTCACTTAAAATCACTGAAATTATGTCACCAACACGGCGCGCTTTTGAGTCTGAATAAATATTATTAACATAGTGGCTATTAAAAAGAGAGCCTGTTGGGAGTATATCAACCGCTTCTTCTTCAGGTAGAATAGGAGCAAAATCAGGATCATTAGGTAATACTTTAGCCTGTTGAACTGAGGCACACCCTGACAACAAACTGATCAGTAATGCTGCTATAGTAACTGTTTTCATTGTCTGCTCCTTGATAGGTGATTAATAACAAATAGCTCAAACATTATAATTGTTGATTTATATAACTAAGCATTTGATCTACCGCAGAAATAACTTTAGAATTCATTTCATAAACACGTTGGCTTTCAATCAGGTTTACTAATTCTTCTGTGGTATTAACATTCGAGGTTTCTAAAGCACCTTGTACTAACATGCCATAACCCGCTAACCCCGGAACACCTTCTTGTGGTGTTCCACTCACTGCTGTTTCTACATATAAATTTTGCCCGATAGGCTCTAAGCCTGTTGGGTTAATAAAATTAATGGTATTGATTTGTCCGATCACGGTATTTTCTGCTTGGCCTTGAATACGAACTGATACTTCACCATCTTGAGAGACAATAATTTCAAGAGCATCGTTAGGTACAGTGACTTGCGGCTGTAATAAATACCCCGCACCTGGCGTTACCATATTACCTTCTTCATCAAGCGTAAATTGACCATTGCGTGAATAGGCTGAAGTACCATCTGGCATTAAAATTTCAAAGAAACCTTCACCTTGTATCATAAGATCTAAAGCATTATCAGTATTAAGCATATCGCCTTGAGTATGAATTTTTTGTGTCGCAACCACCTTGGTACCAGCACCAAGCATTAAGCCAGAAGGCAGTTCAGTATCTTGAGCAGAACGTCCACCTGGCTGGTTAATGGTTTGATAAAGTAGATCTTCAAACACCGCACGGCTTTTTTTATAACCAACCGTACTTGCGTTTGCTAAATTATTAGAAATTACCGCAATTTCTTTACTTTGCGCATCTAAACCGGTTTTACTGATCCATAATGCTGGGTTCATAAATCACCTCAATAAATAGTTTCTATTAACTGCACCAGCTTAATTAAAAAGCTCTCAATAATGCTGAAGCACTTGAATCATTTTCTTCAGCGGTTTTCATTAGTTTTAAGTTCATTTCAAATTGACGTTGTAGAGCAATCATCTTGGTCATTTCAACAATAGGATTCACATTGCTTGACTCAAGCATGCCATTTTGTACGGTAACATTAACGTCTGCAGACTCTACGTTGCCATCTTTACGGCGAAAAAGCCCATCAGCACCTTTTTCAAGATCTCTAACATCAGGATTAACCAACTTAATACGTGCAATTTCTTCTTGTTGATTATTTGGCGCCCCTTCTGGCTGGATCATAATGGTGCCATCTTTTGAAATATGAATATTGGCAACAGGTAACGGCAAGACAATGGGCCCGTTTTCACCTAAAACAATTTCACCACTAATGGTTTCAAGCGTACCATCTTCCGTTAAACGTAAATGCCCTTCTCGAGTATAAGCTTCTGTGGTTGTAGCACTTTCAATATTAGCACCAAGTTGAGCACCTAAGCTTGCATTAGGAGGGGTTTGCACCGCAATCCAGCCATCTCCTTCAACAGCAATATCTAAATCTCTACCCGTTCGCATTAAG
Organism: Alteromonadaceae bacterium; assembly: GCA_015487235.1. Lineage (GTDB taxonomy): Bacteria > Pseudomonadota > Gammaproteobacteria > Enterobacterales > Alteromonadaceae. The sequence continues at coordinate 15,421 of WFQC01000125.1, read as the reverse complement.
GCGCCGCTGTCAAAGTTTTGACTAGCTCGTTCTGTCATTGAAAAAACACGGGTAGGTAAACCTTCACCAAACGCTTGCATGCTACGCGCTTGAGAAAGGTCTGCTTTAAACGCCGTTGTTTTAGAGTTCGCTAAGTTATTGGCAGTAATAGACAATGCGTGCATATTTTGTTTTGCACCACTCATCGCAATATAGAGCATCTTATCCATAACGTATCTTGCCTTAAATATTCAATTCACTCATGGATACATTGCAATATACGAGCCAAAAAAAAAGCCTTAGTAGTATTAAAACTAAGGCTTTATGAAATAAAGTGCTATTTATCTGATTTGTAAGATATTCTGGTTAAGTGTGTTTTCAACTTCAAGTGCACGAGAGTTGGCTTGGAAGTTCCGCTGCGCAGAAATTAAATCAATTAATTCATTGGTTAAATTAACATTAGACTGCTCTAAGGCCGATGAATTAATGGTACCATAAGTACCTGAATTAGCTTCACCTGCTAGCGCTTCACCCGAGAGAATACTTTCTTTCCATGACGTGCTCCCTACCTGCGTTAGCCCTTGTTCATTGGCAAAATTTACTAAAGCTATTCTTGCTAAAGGCTGTGAGGTACCATTACTGAAACTTGCTAATACTAAACCATCAGGACCAATATCAATGCCGGTTAAACGACCTACTGGCAAACCGTCTTGCTCTAAAGAAGTAACTTCAAAACTTGAAGCAAATTGTGTGGGTTCATTAGGGTTAGGGCCTGCTGCATCTAAATTAAAATCAACTTTAATTGTTTGCGTTTGATCGGAACCATTGGTTAATACACCGGCTCCTGGTGTCCCTAAAGCTTCCGTAACAATGCCGCCGGCTGGTTGAAAAGAAACAAAATCACCTGAAGAATCAAATGCTAACCTTGCCCCTTGAATACCTGCTGGCGCCAAAGGTGAACCTGCTGTTGTACCAACAATATTAGCTGCGGTTGAAGCGGGATCATCTACATTAACCATCACATCATCAACAGCAACAGTTACAATCCATTCATTAGGATTCGTCGTTGGATCATCTTTAATAAAGTAATAAGTCATAACATGACTATCACCTAAAGAGTCAAAAACAGTAATAGAGGTTGAAGCGTTATAAGTTAGGGTATCAGCAGGATCAAAATTACCTGGAGCACCGGTAATATAAGTATCACCTGCTGGTAAGTTCATGCGCAAATCAACTTGAGAGGTTTTTTGTGGTGCGCCTGATGATGTAGGAATACGTACCGGTGTTGCAGTACTTAAGCTGACCGAAGATGAAGAGCCATCAGTATTAACATCAAACCCAAGTAAGTGATCACCTTGCGAGTTTACAATAAAATTATCACTATTGAGCTTAAAAGCACCTGCTCGCGTAAAGGAGAATTCTTGCGAAGCTAATTCAGGCACAGTTGCAAAAAAACCATTACCTGTTATCGCCAAATCTAAGGCGTTATTAGTAAACTTTATACTCCCTTGACTAAATTGTTGAGCAACCTCAGCTGTTAATACCCCGTCACCCACTTTCGTTTTACCTGAAGACAATAAAGATGATGCATAAACATCAACAAACTCGGCACGCGATTCTTTAAAGCCTGTTGTATTCACGTTGGCAATATTATTCGATGTAACATCTAAGTCTTTTTGTGCTGCATTTAAACCACTTAATGCTGTATTAAAAGCCATAATTTAACCCTCTTTTATAAAACTGTTCTTAACCCTGTGAAATTTCCATAACATCTGCTAGTGCCATCGAGCTTCCACCTTGAAGGTTTAATTGCACTTGCCCACCAACGCCACTTAACGTAACACTATCAACATTACGATATGTCATTGCTTGTAATTCTGACGCTTGCCCTTCGACTAACCCAGCAATTCTAAAACGATAAAGACCTGAATCAGCTGGCTCACCATTAGCCAGCATACCATCCCAAGAAAAACCAAATTCTCCTTTAGGCACATTACCTAAAGGAACCTGTTGTACAACTTCACCTTGCTGATTTTCAACATAAATTATTACATTACTAGCTGGTTTATCTAATTTAAGCTTGCCGTTTACCTCTTCACCGTTCCCTGAGGCAGTAAAACGATTATCATCAACTAAAACACTACGTCCAACCAAAGATGACGCTTGCAATGCTTGGCTAGATCCCATCATGCTAGAGAAATCTTCAAATTTATTATTGAGATTGGCAATACCATCGGTTGTTGAAAACCCTGTCATTTGCGAAATCATTTCATTATTATCAACAGGCTTGGTAGGATCTTGGTTAGCTAATTCTTGTGTTAATAAGGCAAAAAAATCGGCTTGTGTAAGCATATCGCTGCGCTCTTCTGCAACCTTAGTTGTCTCTTGCTGCCAGCGCAAATTATCTAAAACACCGCCACCTTTTACTGATTCCATTACGTTCTCCTAACTAAAATTATGACCAAGATCAACGCTGACCTAGTTGCAATGTTTTGTTCACCATGTTTCTAGCCGACTCTGCCAATTGTACATTGGTTTGGTATGAGCGTGATGCTGAGATCATATTAGTCATTTCTTCAATCACATTAACATTAGGCTTATAAATATATCCGTCTTTATCTGCCATAGGATGATCAGGGGCATATTCAATATTAAGTGGCTTATCACTTTCAACAATACCAAGTACTTGTACGCCAACAGACTGTGGTTGATCAGCGGCAGCTTTTTGCATTTGTGCGGCAAAAACTGGATGTCGAGCTCGATAGACACTATCAACACTACTGCTAACACTGTCTGCATTGGCAATATTACTTGCGGTAGTATTTAAACGTACTGATTGGGCGCTCATACCCGTAGCCGTTATGTTAAATACGTTAAAAAGACTCATTATTATTGCCCTCCGGTTAACGCTTTACGCAAGCCTTTAATTCTTCCATTTAAGAACTGTAAGCTTGCTTGATACTCTAATGAGTTTTCTAGATACAAGTTTCGTTCCACTTGTACATCTACTGTATTACCATCACCTGTATCTGGTTGATTTGGTATACGATATTCAAGTTGATCATTTAAACTCATCCGCGTATTTAGGTGTTTTTCATTAGTTTGGCTCATCGCCATTGTTTGTTTTTTAGTTGCTTGAGCTAAGGCTTTTTGAAAATCCATGCCTTGTGCTTTATATCCGGGTGTATCAGCATTAGCAATATTACTTGCAATAACTTCTGCACGCTTAGCTCTTAAGACAAGCGCATCAGGGTGGATGCCAAAGATTGTGTCAAGATTTATAGCCATAGTCGCTACCTCCAAATCATTGCTGGTAGCTATACAATTTTCATACCAAGTTGAGAGGTAAAAGAGGCTACTGTTTTTACAGGTCAACACGCCCTGCTCAATCTACAAGACAATAGCCCCTTCAAGAAGGAAGGTTATTTTTTCTGGTAAATAATACCAGGGTTACAGCGGATCATATCAAAATCTTGACTTAAGCCTGATAAAGACTCTGAAGCACCTAGAAATAAATAGCCCTTAGGATTTAACACACCATGTATTTGAGTAATAATACGGCGTTTAATTTCAGGAGAAAAATAAATAAGCACATTACGGCAAAACACAATATCAAAGCGCCCTAATAAGCTATAGCTACTTAATAAGTTTAAATGACGAAATGAAACCATGCGCTTAACATTGTCTTTAATTTTTAACATGCCATTATCGCCCGGCTCAAAAAACTGCTGTTTGCGCTTAGCAGATAAACCTCGAGCAAGTGCCAACCCATCATAGTGTCCATACTTGCAATGCTCTAACATCGTTTCAGAAATATCCGTACCAATAATTTGTGCACCACCTGTTAATTTTCCTGGATTTTTTTGTTGATATTCAAGTACTGACATAGCGATGGAATAAGGCTCTTGCCCTGATGAACTTGCTGCAGACCATATTTTAACCGATGACTTTTTTTCGGCTAATTCAGGTAATAAGCGTTCTTGTAAAAGCTTAAAAGGATACTCATCACGAAACCACAAGGTTTCATTGGTAGTCATAGCATCAATAACAGCCGCCCTTAGCTGACGCTCTGTTGGTTTTAGCGTTCTATTGACTAAATCAGACAACGAAGTCACGTCAAATTTAGACATCAAAGGCGCTAAACGACTTTTGACTAAATACTGCTTATTGTCGCCAAGTACGATACCACACTGCTGTTCTAAAAAAGTACGAAATTGCTGATAACTCTGATCATCAAGTTGTCTAGTAGACACTAATTGTAAACCCTCATCAAATAAAAACATAGCATTATAGCATGCTGTTAGCCCCTTAAAAACATAACAGGCTATGGATTAAACTGTTTTGATTGTTAATCCATTTTTAGCCATTTTTTCACAGCAGTAGCTAATTCATCTGGATGAAATTTAGGTATAAAGTCTTCTGCACCAACTTTTTCAACCATTGCATTATTAAAAACCCCACTAAGTGAAGTGTGCAATATAACGGGCATTTGACGCATTCGTTCATTAGCTTTGACTTCAGCGGTAAGGGTATAACCATCCATTTCAGGCATTTCGATATCTGAAATTAACAAAGCAACTTTTTCATAAACACTATTTTCACATTGTTCATCAATAGCCTGTAGTTGATCTAATGCATCTTGCCCATTCTTAGCGAGTACCGTTTTAATACCTAAGGGCTCTAAAGCACGTTTAACTTGATTTCTTGCCACCGTTGAATCATCGGCAATCATCACGATACGTTCACCTAAGCTTTCACCAACATGAGTATCGACGATATCTTCACTTAAATCTGTTGAAATAGGGTTAATTTCATTAAGAATTTTTTCAACGTCTAATATAGAAACCATTTCACCGTCAATTTCCGTTACAGCCGTTAAATAACTGGTTTTACCTGCACCTTCTGGCGGCGGTAAAATATCTTTCCAACGCATATTAATAATGCGTTCGACCCCTCCAACTAAAAACCCCTGCACACTTCGATTATATTCAGCAATAATAATAAAGCTATCATCAGTTTGTACTATTTCAGGGCCTCCCGTCGCTTTACTTAAATCGATAACCGAAATAGTTTGACCTCGTATATGTGCCACCCCTTTAATATAGGAATCTTGCTTAGGTAATGTTGTTAGTTTCGGACATTGCAGAACTTCTCGCACTTTAAAAACATTAATACCAAAGCGTTGACGGCCTACAAGCTTAAATAAAAGTAACTCAAGCCGATTTTGCCCCACCAACTGAGTCCGTTGGTTAACTGAATCTAAAATACCTGCCATACTAACCTCGTTAAGGATTATTCCCTCTATACATAATAAAATGACAAAAGGGCACAGTTCTTGACTGTTTATATAAAAGCTTATTTAAACGCCTAAATATTGACGCTTAAAACAAGCAAATTTCGCCTATTACCATAAGCATAGACGACTATTTTAATTAACTTAAAAAATTAATCACTAAATTATGAGCAAGTTAAAAATATTTTTATTTTCTTGGTATTCTATTTTATTTTCAGCAACGACTCTTGCTGTTGAATTAGATCACGCCTATCTTGAAAATTTAGCGAAAAACTACGTACAACAGCAAATAGCAATTCCTAAAGATGGCAAACTAAAAATACAAACTGTTGCCATTGACCCGAGAATAAAAATAACTGCATGTAACCAACCTCTACAATTAAATATACCTGAAAATCATAATAGTAGAAATATTAACGTAAAAATATCTTGTTTAGATGACAAGCCATGGAAAATGTTTATTCCTGTCAAAGTGAGTATTACCATTCCAGTTGTCATCGCGAAGCAATACATAGCAAAAGGCTCTCTTTTAGATAATTCAAATTTAGCAGTTGTGCTAAAAGACAGCTTACAAACACGTGGCGAGTTTTATAATAGTATTGAACAAGTAGAGAATAATAAAGCATTAAAATCATTACCTAAAGGTAGAATTGTTTCACCTAATAATATTTGTTTGGTTTGTAAAGGAGAAAACGTTACTATAAATGCAACAACCTCTGGGCTTTCCATACAAACGGCAGGGATAGCACTGAATAATGGCGTGTTAAACGAAATAATTAAAGTAAAAAATGTACGCTCTGGTCGCATTATTTCAGGGCAAATAAAAGCAGCTAATTATGTAGAAATTCACTGAAAAATTAACAAAAGAATCATTCAAGTTTTTGCATAAATAGCCGATATAAGGTAAGTATAATACAAAGGTGTTAATAGGATATTATTATGGCAATAAATATCAATAACTTAGGCAATGCTTCACAGGTAGCAAAGCAGAAGGTTGAGCAGCAGACGCAAGTAAAACAGCAAATGGCTCAAACAGCAGTAAAATCTGAGCAAGTAAAGCAGTCTGGGCAAGACTCTATTTCGCTTACTCCTCAGGCTAAGCAGTTACGTGAATTACAGAAAAAAGCGAATGAAGCCCCTGTGGTCGATCAAAAGAAAATAGAACAACTAAAAAAGGCGATTGCATCAGGTGAATATAAAGTTGATGCTGAAAAGCTTGCTAAAAATATGTCTAATTATGAATTCGACTTATTTTAGGAGCTCAGATGAATAGTGTTGATATCGAAAAACTACTTGATTTACAAGAAAAAAGATTAACGGCTCTGCTGGCTTTGTTAAACAGTGAATTAGCTATTCTAAAAGAACGAGACCTTAATGCATTAACAGCGAAAGCGGCAGAGAAAGAAGCGATATTAAATGATATTAACCAATGTGACTTGTCAATAAAACAAAAAATATCTGTTGATGAATTAAAAAATAATCACGCCTTTGCAGATAAAATACAAACTATTGCACAATTACTAGCGGAATGTAAAAAGCAAAATGAGGTAAATGGGCAAATCATTAACAACAGCCAAATAGCCATTAATCGTTTTAAAGGAATGTTACAAAAGAGTGTTGAAAATAACTCTATGACTTATGATGCAAAAGGAAAAACCCAAATTAACCTAAATTCCATTGGCGTAAAAGCATAACCAATAGTTCCCACGCCTTCTCTATTGCCTAATGAGTCCTAATGAATTTAATAATAATTTACTGCTTTTATTTCTCGATCCCTTTTCATGGTCTCAAAAATTTCATAAACGTCTTTAAAGTCTAAGCTCAACTCAGTAGCATAGGTATCACCAACAGGGTAACTTTTAACCACTTTAGCACCTCGAATAACTCCTTGTACTGAAGATTTAAGCGATTGATTTTGCATAATCAACTCTGACATAGTTGTTGTACCATTAATTTTTTGTCCATAAACTTGCTCGGCTAACTCTGCGTAAGCAGCAAGTTTAGAGGCATTAATAGCCATTAACATACGTTGAGTTTTATTCTCAGATTTTTGTAAACTAATGGGGGCATATCCTGTTGCCGTGATCACAGGGAAAGATTTAGGCTTTACTGTTTGCCATTGCACATGTTTATCATACACGCTGGTGCAAGAGACTAAAAGTAACGATATCGTCACTACCACAATAAAAAGCATATATGATTTAAATAATAACCGACTCATAAGACATAAACCTATTGACGTATTTCTATTGCGCGTTCTTCATTAGCGAGTTCTGCTTGTTCACGAATGATCATACCATCACGCATTTTTATATTTTCATCTCGTGTAATTTCATCACTGATCACCCAATCAGGAATAAATGACTGCGCCGTAGCCACAACAACGTGCGATTGCATACCAATCATACGTGCATTTACCATAACGCCCGTTTCTTGTTTCATCATGGTTCCTGTAACAACATAGTCAATAATCTGACGTTCAGGTAGTTCTTTCCAGTCACGGCTAAAAACAAAATCACCTTCAGGTGTAACACGAATATAACCTGTTGTTTTAAAATCAACGACAACATACCCATGACGTTGTAATTCATGAATAAAGCTTTCAGATAATTGGTTACCTAACCAATTTGTTGATTCTAAATCTTCTAGGTTCACAAAGGATGCTACCGCTATGGGCGTTTTAGGATTGACATAAGCACTACTATTAATCATTTGTAATGCTAAACCTTTCACAACATCATTAATGGCATGTTTAGGTAAGTCATAACTATTTATTCGCCCTTGCTTGGCACTATTTTTCTTATAAAAATTTTCATTATCTTCATCGATGCCCATAACAGAGCAGGAAAGCAATGCCGGAATACATAACGGAATAAGCCACTTTTTCATTGAGCTCTCCTCAAGAGTATGTCTATATAAAGCTCTGCTTAAAATTTACAGTACAAATGATTTAAACAGAGTAATTCAATTTATTTTACAAAATTAAAGCATATTTCACGCCAATTATAGGTAAAAGAGAATTAAAAATTTATTAGGCATGATATATGCATTATTATAATTATTGTAAACATTGGCTTTTAAAAACGTATGAGATCACTATTAATTGTTCTATTAATCTTATTATCGATAATAAGTTTTCCTAGCGTTAGTGACTGGTTTAATGCACAAGGGCAAGCGGTTATTCGCCATGACGATAAGCAAGCAGCTCGTTTTCAAGCAACACAAAACGCACTAAAAAAAGCATTGCTTGTTGCGGGTGCTTCAGTGTCAAGTATTCAACAAGTAGTCAATGGCTTGCTAACACAGAATGAAATTAACATAAGAGCAAGCGGTAATGTTCGCTCATTAGAGCTAATTGATGAGATTTATCAAGGTGACTTAGTCACTGTAACAATTCGTGCTGATATTATTCCAGTTGAAAAGCAATGTTTTTCAGCCGATTACCGTAAAGGTATGTTATTAACCAAAGCCCACGTAAAATACAGAGAACAAGCAACGGTTGGCGAAATTTATGCTATAGATGCCCAATTAATAGAGAACTTAGCGATTCAATTAAAACAAAATAGTCGCTTTACAGATATAAGGTTAGCACTAAAACCCACAACAAGCTTTGCTCAGATTAACCACAATGCTTATGACCGACAGCTGAAAAACTTATCAATATCTTTAGCAAATATAAGTGATAGCCAGTACGTTCTTTATGCCGAAATAACCGATCTATCGTTTGATAACATTATTAGAAACAGCTGGCAGTTTTGGCAAGAAGATGTTTTTGATCGTAACTTTGCGATGACCTTATATATTTATGATGGTGCTAATGGCGAACTTATTTTTGAAAAGCAATATAAAGCGAGTGCTCCGTGGAGTTTTGCTAAACGGGCGAAAGTCGATGTTAATGGTGAAACCTTTTGGCGCAGTGAGTATGGCGCCATGATCACCGAACTCTTAACCAAAGCTACAATGGATATTGACAACAGTATTATGTGTTTACCCACCCAAGGAAAAATATTACAAGTTAATGGTAATGAAGTTTTGTTTAATCTAGGTGCAAGGCAAGGCGTAAAAATTGGCGATGAATTCTCACTGTTACACCTGAATAATTTTGTTAATAGCCAAGGCACTACTTATGCTGGTTTTAACATCAGTAACTATAAAGTCAAAGTGATACAAACGACTCAACAAACAGCTAAAGCTATAACCCTTAACAACGATCTACTTGGTAATATTCAAATAAACGACATTGTAGTGAGATACTAAATCTGAAAGGCTATATTTATTATAGATTGAATTCAATAGGTTATTTGATAGAATTAGCGCTACCTTTGTGTCCCCTTGGCTCAGCTGGATAGCGCGACTCCCTCCTAAGGAGTAGGTCACAGGTTCGAATCCTGTAGGGGACGCCATCATTAAATATTTTTGCTTAAAACCTATATGAAATTGTCGGTTTTCTTTACAAGAATAAAGTAAAACATAAACAAAAACCCAAAACTCATTGATTTTAAAAGAGTTTTAATTATGGCGCAAATAATGCTTATATTCTAGCATCAATCCATGTTGTACTGTTTTCTTATCATTTAATACAACAACAAAATAAAATGATAAAGAGAGGTTTTATGAAGCAAAAACTACTTAATGCATTATTCATCGCATTTATTTTTATCTCTGTATTTTCAACAAATTACACCAAAGCCGCCATTATTCCTGTCGGGGTACAAGAAAATGTTCTTTACAACGATGTGATTAATTTATGGGGATGGGATCTTATTTATCGCGGTAACTATGGCGCAAGCGTTACATTCAATAGCATGTTTGCTGGTCGCGGTGATTACATTATGCTCGGGGCAATTAATAATAATAGCAATACAATTCAATTGCTTGCTGCAATTTCATGGTCTGATTTTATCACATACACTCCTCAAAATGTTACTAAAACAGTTAATGGTGCTCAATGGTATAACAACACAGGTTCTATCGGTTTTGCAGGTTTAGGTGACACAATAAATCAAAACAGTTGTGATATTAACAATACAAACGCTAACTTGCGTTTATGTTGGCATGCAAATCAAGGTGGTTATGCTTCTGCTGCAACAGCATTAATTGGCGGCTGGCGAGCAGGTAGCTACACAGGATTAAATTCATCAACAGCTTGGGATAGAGTTGTTTTTACTGCCAACCAAAGCCCTGTTAATCCCATTAATGTGCCCGAGCCTACAAGTATTGCAATATTATCATTAGCACTGATAGCTTTAGGTTTACGAAAAAAATTCAAATAACAACGTTTATATTTCATTATGAAGCATCTCAATTGGGATGCTTTTTTTATTACTGATTAATTTGATATTTTCTGAGTTTCATGGCTATTTTATTATGAGAGACCTTCAGCCTATCGGCTAATTTTCGCGTTGTTGGAAATAAAGGATAAAGTTTACTCAACAAGCTTTTTTCAAACCAGCTTTGGGCACTCTCCCAATCGTCAAACTGATAGGCAAATTGATGGGAGTCTTCCAACGTTTTAAATTCTTGATGATTGTTATTTTGTATCTGCTTCATTAATAATTGTTCAATTTCTTTTTCTGAGATATGGTCTCCTGCTGATAAAGCAACAGCACTAAACAGTATATTTTGCAATTGTCGAATATTGCCTGGCCAATGGTAATTAATCAGTGCGTTAATTGCCTCTTTACTGAGTTTAATGTTGGGTTTGTTGGTTTGTAATACCGCTTGCTTTACAAAAAAATCACATAGTAATTCAATGTCTTCTTTGCGCTCTCTTAAAGCCGGTAAATTAAGATTAAGTACATTAATTCGATAAAAAAGGTCCTCTCTAAATAATTTAATCGCAATTAATTGCATCAAATTTTGATGAGTTGCGGTAATAATTCGTACATCCGCTTGATATTCTGTTGTACCGCCAACACGACGATAGCTAAAATCTTGTAAAAAGCGCAATAATTTAGCTTGTAAATAAGGTGACATTTCAGCCACTTCATCTAAAAAAACGGTTCCCCCATGTGCAAGTTCAAATAAACCCGGTTTACCGCCACGTTGAGCTCCTGTAAAAGCACCGGCTGCATAACCAAATAATTCACTCTCAAGTAAATTTTCAGGTAATGCGGCACAGTTTATAGCCAGAAAAGGCCCTTGTGCACGTTTACTAGCTTCATGTAGTGCTCTTGCGAAGAGTTCTTTACCTGTGCCTGTTTCACCTGTTATAAGCACAGGTAAATCTAACTCTGAAAACTTGATCGTTTGTTCTTTAAGTGCCTTAATTAATGATGACTGGCCAATAATCTGTGAAAAATTTTGTGCTGACATTTTTTGCAACATAGACACTTGTTTTCCTAGTGCTTGCGCGCTCTTAAATACCAGTACAGCTCCCGTAAGGTATTTGTCTGCAACAACGGGAGTTATGTCAACAAGAAATGACCGGCCAAGTAAATTAACTTCCACTGTACTTGGCTTATAGTCGATCAAAGCGATCAAATTTTCAACAAAAAAATCTTGTAAATTAGCCCCTGTTAATTCTGCAACATTCCGATTAAATAGAAGTGCTGCAGCTTGATTAATCACTAAAATACGACCATTAATATCAATATCAATAATTGGATCTGCCAGACGAGAAAGTAAGGTTTGTAAATGATTTGCTCGCTTTTCTGCTGGTAATAAATCAATACTCTCACTTGAAATATAACCTTTAATGGCACTTAAAAGTGCATCCACCTGCGCTAAACTAAGCCTATCTTCATCAAGATGTACATAAATTACCGACGTTCTTATTTCTACAGCTTTTATATTCCATTTTTTTTGTGCAAAAATAGCTAGAATCTCTTGGCTGATCCCTATTCTATCGTCAGCACAAATTTTTAATCGCATAAACTTGTTCCATTACCCTTCAGCTCATCAGTATGTCATACATTAATTACACGTAATAGATTTATTACTAATAATGTATTTTCATTATAAAACAATTAATTAATTAGTAAATTCTATATATCAAAGATAATTTTTATAAAAATTGTACTAAACATATTACAAATAAATAAATAAAAACAAAGGTGATATTTATAACTATTTGATATTTAATGATTATTTTAATTGGTAGGGTTTTTGCACATTAACAAGTACAAGAATTATTACGATAAATATAGAGAAAAACTTTATGGGAAATAGCAAAAATATTGAAACTCAAGCCATTCATGCAGGACGTATCAATGATGAACAATTCGGCTCTTTAGCCACACCGTTATATCAAACCTCTACATTTATTTTTGATAATGCAGCGCAAGGCGCTTCCCGCTTTGCTGGTGAATCTGAAGGTTATATATACACACGATTAGGTAATCCAACGACAAGGCAATTAGAGCAACGCGTTGCAGCAATGGAAGGTTTGGAAGATGCTGCTGCAACCGCCACAGGCATGGGTGCAGTTTCAGGGGCCTTACTTGCAAACCTACAAGCAGGTGATCATCTTATTTCATCGAAAGCAGTGTATGGCTGTTCATTTGCACTAATGAACCATATGCTGACAAAATTTGGTATTGAAGTTACCTTTGTCGATATGACGAACCCTAAAAATATTGAAGCTGCAATTCAACATAACACTAAAATTATTTTTTTAGAGACACCAATAAACCCTAACTTAGTGGTATTAGATTTAGAAAAAATTGCGGCAATAGCCAAAAAACATCAGATCCTTTCTATTGTTGACAATACTTTTTTAACCCCAGTACTACAACAACCTGCAAAGTTTGGTATCGACATTGTAATTCATAGTGCAACAAAATATTTAAATGGTCATGGCGATGTCGTTGCTGGCTTAATTTGTGGTAGTAAGGAGATGATCGCTGAAATTAAGATGACATCACTAAAAGATATTGGTGCAACAATTAGCCCCCATGACGCCTGGTTAATTTTACGAGGTTTAAAAACACTGCCAATCAGAATGGAGCGCCATTGCAAAAATGCTCAACTTATTGCGGAATTTTTAGAACAACACCCCAAAATTTCACAAGTGTATTATCCTGGGCTTAAAAGTCATGATGGCTATCAATTTATCGGTACACAAATGAAAGCTGCAGGCGGAGTAATAGCTTTTGAAATAAAAGGCTCTCTTGCTGATGGGGAACAATTTATCAATCAAATGAAATTGTTTTCAATTGCGGTAAGCCTAGGTGATGCTGAGTCGTTAATCCAACACCCAGCTTCAATGACGCATTCTCCTTACACACCAGAAGAACGTCAAGCTGCAGGGATCAGTGATACCCTCATTCGGATCTCGGTCGGTTTAGAGCATGTTGAAGACCTTATCTCTGATCTTCAACAAGCATTAACAAACATTTAGTAAAATAACTCGTTAACTCGAACAGTATGTGGCAAAAACAACTTACTTGCTGCCACATACTTAATGAATCTTAATCTGATTGCATAACCTTGGTTAACAGGGGTAATAATTTGTCTTTTATCTTAGCTAATTTTTCTGCGGAGTACGGCTTTGCTTCTTGTTGCCCCCATACAGGTTTAGGCCAACAACCGTCAGATTTATAACGTACAACATGATGAAGATGTAATTGCGGCACAATATTGCCAAGCGCAGCAATATTCATTTTATCACCCGCAAATACCTGCATTAATATTTCACTTAGTAAACTTGATTCATTCAGTAACTGTTGTTGATCTTGCCATGATAATTGATATATTTCTTCAATACCTGCTTGCCGTGGAACCAATACAAACCAAGGGAAGTTTTCATCATTTATTAACAATAATTTACACAAAGGAAAGTCGATTAACTCTATAGTATCTTGTTGTAATTGCGGATGAAGTTTAAATGTAGCTGTCATATTTTACCTTTTATTTTTACGACCTCGACCCCGTTTTAGTTTTCGCGCTTCACGTTCGGCAATACGTTCTGCTTGCAACTGAGCAAAGTATTCTTCTTCTTTTACGATCATTTCAGGCGTTTCAAAACTAATACAACCTAATGTTTTGTCTCTTATTTCATTGATCAATATCGCTGATGCCTTATTAAAATCAACTATTCCACCACTGCGCACGCAACCGCGCAATCGACCTATTACTTCAATTAACTCCACCTCTGTTTCAGGCATAGGGTCAAGCTTATAGCGTGTTTGTAACCGTTGAGGGTAAGCTTCTAATAAATATTGTGCTGCAAAAAAAGCTATATCATCATGATCGTAAGCCGTATCTTTTACCGCACTTGTTACAGCTAACCGATAGCCGCTATTCTCATTAATTATTTTAGGCCATAACATACCGGGTGTATCATAAAGATATAAACCTTCTTCAAGTTTTATCCGTTGCTGACCTTTAGTAACGGCGGGCTCATTACCTACCTTAGCTTTAGTTTTACCGACTAGTGTATTAATTAAGGTTGATTTTCCGACATTAGGGATCCCCATAATCATCGCATTAATCTGCTTACCCGCCTCGTCTTTATTTGGAACCATTTTACGGATCAGCGCAGGTATCATTTTGGCTGTACTTGGGTTTTCTGTCGTTAATGCGATAGCCTTAACATTTTGCTGAGCTTCTAAGTAATCAAGCCATTGATGGGTAATATCAGGATCAGCCAAATCACTCTTGTTAAGAATTTTAATAAGTGGTTTATCACCCCTTATTTGAGTGATCATTGGATTTTCGCTACTAAAAGGCAAGCGAGCGTCACAAACCTCAATAACAACATCAATTAGATGTAATATATCTTTGATTTCTTTCTGAGCCTTATGCATGTGCCCAGGGAACCAATTAATTGCCATAATAACTATCTTGAAAAATAAAATAATTCTATCAAGGATCCTAAAGACAAACATTATATTTAGTTATTTAAACTCAACTAAATTTCTAAAACTTGATTATACGTAGCTCTTCGTACATAGTTAAAAAAGCACAACACTATACAAAGGATGAATATGGCTAATCATAAACGAAAAGAAATTTCAAAAGAAGGTGATTTTAAACAGCAAAAAGCCCGTAACATAACTGCTACGGGCTTTTTTAATATTAGGTGCTTGGCGATGTCCTACTCTCACATGGGAACTCCCACACTACCATCGGCGCAACTGCGTTTCACTTCTGAGTTCGGCATGGATTCAGGTGGTACCACAGTGCTATTGTCGCCAAGCAAAAACT